>NZ_JBVIGA010000007.1:251728-354437 GCF_055571035.1 Streptomyces malachitofuscus
CTCGACCCTACCCCTTCCCCACCACGAAACGCGCTCTCCCCCCCCCCCCCCCCCGCCCCCCCCCCCCCCCCCGCCGCCCTGTCAGGGGCCGCCGCCCTGTCAGGGGCCGCCGCCCTGTCAGGGGCCGCCGCCCCGTCAGGGGCCGCCGCCCTGTCAGGGGCCGGGGGCCGCGGTCGTGCTCTCCGGGGGCGCCGTGGCGCCGGACGGTCCGTCGGGGCGGTGCGGGGTGCGGACGGTCGCGCGCAGGGGTGCCCGCCCCGCCCGGTGGTTCACCAGCATCAGCAGCGGCTGGGTGACGAGCGTCGTGGCCAGGGCCATCAGCACCAGGACCGTGTAGAGCGGGCCGCTCAGCAGGCCCGCCCGGAGGCCGGCGTCCAGGGCGATCAGCTCCGTCAGGCCACGGGCGCTCAGCAGCACTCCCACGGTCCGCGCGTCGTCGCGGTCCAGCCCGCCCAGCCGGGCCGCCACCGTGCCGCTGCCCGCCTTCGTGGTCACGGCCAGCACCGTCACCACGGCCAAAGCGGCCCAGCCCGTGGCGTTGAGGCTGTTGAGCGCGACGGCCTGTCCCGAGACGACGAAGAAGAACGGCAGCAGCAGCGAGCTGATGTCGTGCAGCGGACGCAACAGATCCGGATCGAGCGTGCCGCCTTTCTCCCGGGGACAGACGAACCCGGCGAGCAGCGCACCGCAGATCGCGTGCAGCCCCAGATACTGCGTCACGGACGCCGCCCCGAACGCGAAGCCGACGAGCAGCGACAGCCGCAGCAGGGGCTCCATCCGGGTACGCCACAGCAGCCGGCGCAGCAACGGCCGCGCCGCCACCAGCATCAGCGCGAGGAAGGCGGCCGCGAGCAGCGCCCGCCACTGCCAGGCCGGCTGCTGTCCGTCGCCGCTCTCCAGCAGGGTGCCGGCCAGCACCGTCCAGCCGATCACGTCCAGCAGTCCGGCGGCGGACACCGCCATCACTCCCGGCACCGTGCCGGCCAGGCCGTTCTCCCGCACTATGGCCGTCAGCACCGGTACGGCCGTGATCGACAGGGCGACCCCGGCGAACACCACCGTGCCGGGGGAGAGGTGGGGCATGTCCAGGGCGCGCAACTGTTCCCGGAACAGCAGCGCGCATCCGCTGCCCACGGCCATCGGGACGAGGAAGGCCGTCAGCGCCACCCCCACCGCCGTACGCGCACGGGAACCCAGGACCGACAGGTCCAGCTCGTAGCCCACGGCGAACAGGAAGACGACCAGTGCGAACTGGGCCAGCCCTTGCAGCGCGGTGTCGATCCGCTCCGGGAACAGCAGGGTGTGGACGTCCGGTGCCGCGCTGCCCAGCAGGGAGGGACCGAGCGCTATGCCCGCGGCCAGCTGGCCGACGATGTACGGCTGCTTCAGCCGCCGGGCCAGCCAGCCGGCCGCATGGCCGGCCGTCAGGATGAGAGCCGAGGCGAACAGGAAATGCGTCACCACCGCGTCAGGGCGCACAGGGTCCCCCTGTTGTCGGGACGTCGGGGCCGACGGATCGGCCGAGGGTGGGTCGTCGCACAGGTGCTCGACCCCCAACTTCTTCAGAATAGGGGCAAGTTGACCCTGGAAGGACGGTCGTACACGCCCGTCACCGGTGTCACTGGGGGCACATGACAGCGGTCGTTGTCACGGACGGAGCAGTGGTGCGCGGACCGGGCTCTGTGAAGCTCGCAGGGCGCGCGCGGGGCCCCGGCCCGATCCGGAAGAACTGTTTCCGGCCGTACGAACACACCTCGGGGCCCTCAGGGAAGCGGGCCGTGCTCTGCCGTACCCCCGTCATCGGCGGGGGAACCGCGGCCGTCGCCGGTTCCCCCGCCCGGACGCACCCGCACTCGGCCCGGACAGATGTCGCAGGCCATCACACCGGTCCCGTCCGGCATGCCCCGGCCGGTGTGCGTGGCGAACTGCTGTTCCGTTCATCCGAGTTGACGGAGGCGACAAGGCGGACGAGACCGTCCAAAAGATCGGGTGGCGTGATCGTACGGTTTTCGACCCGGGCAGGAATGGCCATGATGGAAAAGGGACATGGGCACGGGGCATCGCGTGCCACCGTGCGAGAAGGGGGAGCATCTTGGATCAGCCGCCCGCTCTGCGCCACACCGCCGACCGTGAGCCGGCCATCGGTGCGGGGACCGACGTCTGGGAGTCGGATCTGGCCGACCTCGCGGGCCTGCCCCTGACCGCGCTGGACGATCTCGCACCGCTCCGCCCGACCGTCCGCGTGCTCGAAGAGGTCCTGCGCGCACGCGGCAGCATCCGGGGCGGGAACGAGGGGACCGCCCGGGCCGAGTGACCGTCCCCGCCCCGGCGGCAGGGGCCCGGACCAGGTCCCCGCGGGCCGCCGGACTTCCTGCCCGCATCCGTGACCGGAGGTCCCGTCCCTCATGACCAGCGAGCCGCGCACCGTCCCGTTCCGCATGCCCGAACGCCTCTTCGCGGAACTGGCCGCAGGCGGTGGCTCGGCGTCGGCCGTCGCCTTTCTCGAACAGGGCGAACGGGCCCGCCGGTTACTGCTGCTGCGCACCCTGCTGAAGCGCATCAGGGAACTGCCCACGCCGCTGACCCCGGTGCCGGAGGCCTGGCGCGTGTTCAAGGACGCGGCGGAGCACGCGCCGGAGCCGGCCGAGCGGCTGCTGCTCGCCCCGGCCACCGGGGCCTGGATCGCCCATCTGCTGCGCCGGGTGCACGGCACCGCGAGCGGTCCGCACCTGTGGGCGGAGGCGGGCCGGCTGAACGCCCTCGCGGTCGCCGCCTCGCTGCACGCCGGTACGGAAACGGTTCTGCGCGTTCCGCTGGACGACGGCGCCCTGTCCCTGCCGGGCCTCGGACTGTCCCGGCTCCCGCACGGGGCGCCCGGTCTGACGGTGGGCACGGCGAGCACCCGCGCCGGGGAACTGACCCTGAGCGGACCCACCCCCGACGGCCGGCGGTCGACCGTGACCTGCCGTCCCGCCCCCGCACCGGTGGACGAGGCCCCGCCCTTCGACCCCCATTGGCTTCCGCTGCGCACGCTCACGCACACCACCCCGGCCGGACCCGTCGCCATCCCCCTGGAGGACCTGGACCCCTACCGCGACCTCGACGACCCGATCGCGCCCGCCCGGCTGGACGCCGACGAGGCGCAGGCCTGGCAGCGGCTGTTCGACGAGGCCGTGGCGCTCCTGGCGACCGCGCAGGGACCGGGGCCCGGACGGCTCGACCCCGCGGTGATCCGGGCCGTGGTCCCCTGGGCGCGCACCAGCCCGCTGCCCCCGCCACCACCCGAGGTGCGCGTGTCGGCGTCCAGCGGTGACGCGTACGGCGCCATGGTCATCGCCCGCCCCTCCTCGGCGCTCGCCCTGGCCGAGGCGCTGGTCCACGAGTTCCAGCACAGCAAGCTCGCCGCCCTGATCCACCTCTTCCCGCTGCTGACCGACGACCGCTCCGAGCGCTACTACGCACCGTGGCGCCCGGACCCCCGTCACCTCACCGGCCTGCTGCACGGCGCCTACGCCTTCACCGGCGTCGCGGGCTTCTGGCGGGACCGGCTGTCCGAACCCGAGCACGCGGAGACGGCCGCCTACCACTTCGCGCTGCGCCGGACGCAGAGCCGCCTCGTCGTGCGCACCCTCCTCACCAGCGGCCGGCTCACCGGGGCCGGCCGCGCCCTGGTCGGGGGCCTTGCCCGCACCCTGGACGGCTGGCTGCGCGAACCCGTCGCCCCGGCCGCCCGCACCCGGGCCCGCACCGCCGCCGCCCTGCACCGCACCGAGTGGCGCCTGCGCAACGTCGCCCCGCCGTCCCGCTCCGAACCTGCCCCTCCCCCCGGTCCGGAAGGGCACTCCGTGCCACCCGGAGCCGGTGCTCCCGCCCCTCCGGACGGCCTCCGTTTCCGGACCGACCGCTCCTCCTGGCCCGATGTCCGCACCCACGCCTTCGCCGTGCCGCCGGCCGGGCCCCGCACCCCGGACGAGTACCTCGCCGCGGGGGACGCGGGAGCCGCGTTCAAGGGGTACACCGAGGAGCTGGAAGGCAAGCCCGGGGACCCGCACCTGCTCGCCGGATGGATCGTCGCCCGTGCGGCACTCGAGCCGGGTCCCGAGGCCCGCCGGGTGCTGGCCCGTCCGGAGCTGCTGCTGTCCGCGCCGGGCGACGGAAGACGGAGCGCGGATGTGCCGAACCGGGGGTGAATCCGCGCCGGGGTGGTCAGGATGAAGGCATGACCTACCACGTCGACTCCGAGGCCGGGCGGCTGCGCCGCGTCATCCTGCACCGGCCCGATCTCGAGCTCAAAAGGCTCACCCCCAGCAACAAGGACGCCCTGCTCTTCGACGACGTGCTCTGGGTGCGCCGGGCGCGCGCCGAGCACGACGGGTTCGCGGACGTCCTGCGCGACCGCGGTGTCACCGTCCACCTCTTCGGCGACCTGCTCTCCGAGACGCTCGCGCTGCCCGCCGCCCGCGCGCTCGTCCTGGACCGGGTCTTCGACGAGAAGGAGTACGGCCCGCTGGCCACGGACCACCTGCGCGCCGCCTTCGAGACCCTCCCGGCGCCCGAACTGGCCGAGGTCCTGGTGGGCGGGATGACCAAGCGGGAGTTCCTGGACGCCCACCCGGAGCCGACCTCCGTGCGCTTCCATGCCATGGAGCTCGACGACTTCCTGCTCCGCCCGCTGCCCAACCACCTCTTCACCCGGGACACCTCCGCCTGGATCTACGACGGTGTCTCCATCAACGCGATGCGGTGGCCCGCCCGGCAGCGCGAGACGGTGCACTTCGAGGCGATCTACCGGCACCACCCGCTGTTCCGCGAGGAGACCTTCCACCTCTGGTCCGAGGGGCAGGCCGACTACCCGTCCACCATCGAGGGCGGGGACGTGCTGGTCATCGGCAACGGCGCGGTGCTGATCGGCATGAGCGAGCGCACCACCCCGCAGGCCGTGGAGATGCTCGCGCACAAGCTGTTCGCGGCCGGCTCGGCCCGCACGATCGTGGCCCTCGACATGCCGAAGAGACGCGCCCTGATGCACCTGGACACCGTGATGACCATGGTCGACGGTGACACCTTCACCCAGTACGCGGGTCTCGGCATGCTCCGCTCCTACACCATCGAGCCCGGCTCCGACGACAGGGAGCTGAAGGTCACCGACCATCCGCCGGAGCACATGCACCGAGCGATCGCCGCCGCGCTCGGGCTCAGCGAGATCCGGGTGCTGACCGCCACCCAGGACGTGCACGCCGCGGAACGCGAGCAGTGGGACGACGGCTGCAACGTCCTGGCCGTCGAACCGGGCGTGGTCGTCGCCTACGAACGGAACTCCACCACCAACACGCATCTGCGCAAGCAGGGCATCGAGGTGATAGAAATCCCCGGCAGCGAGCTGGGCCGGGGCCGGGGAGGGCCGCGCTGCATGAGCTGTCCCGTACAACGAGACGCCGTCTAAGGCGCCGTATAGAAATACAAGTTCTCGTATACACTTCCAAGGGTTCGTGTCCCCCATCCCTGGAGCGCCCCATGGCGACTGTCCCGACCGCCCTCGCCGGCCGCCACTTCCTCAAGGAGGTGGACTTCACCGCGGAGGAGTTCCGCGGCCTGCTGGAGCTGGCCGCCGAGCTGAAGGCAGCCAAGCGGGCCGGGACCGAGCGCCGGTGTCTGCAGGGCAGGAACATCGCGCTGATCTTCGAGAAGACCTCGACGCGTACCCGCTGCGCGTTCGAGGTCGCGGCCGCCGACCAGGGCGCCTCGACGACCTACCTCGATCCGGCGGGCTCGCAGATGGGTCACAAGGAGTCCGTGAAGGACACCGCCCGGGTGCTGGGCCGGATGTACGACGGCATCGAGTACCGGGGGGACAGCCAGGCCAAGGTGGAGGAGCTGGCCCGGTACGCCGGCGTTCCCGTCTTCAACGGTCTCACCGACGACTGGCACCCCACCCAGATGCTCGCCGACGTCCTCACCATGACCGAGCACAGCGCCAAGCCGGTCACCGGGATCGCCTTCGCCTACCTGGGCGACGCGCGCTTCAACATGGGCAACTCCTACCTGGTCACCGCGGCCCTGCTGGGCATGGACGTCCGCATCGTCGCCCCGAAGACCTACTGGCCCGCCCAGGAGGTCGTCGACCGGGCCCGCGAGCTCGCCGCCGGCAGCGGCGCCCGCATCACGCTCACCGAGGACATCGCCGAGGGCGTCGCGGGCGCCGACTTCGTCGCCACGGACGTCTGGGTCTCCATGGGGGAGCCCAAGGAGGTCTGGGACGAGCGGATCGCCGCGCTCGCGCCCTACGCGGTGACCATGGACGTCCTGCGCGCCACCGGCAACCCCGACGTCGGCTTCCTGCACTGCCTGCCCGCCTTCCACGACCTCGGTACCCAGGTGGGCCGCGAGGTGTACGAGGCCCACGGCCTTCAGTCGCTGGAGGTGACCGACGAGGTGTTCGAGTCCGCGCACTCGCTGGTCTTCGACGAGGCGGAGAACCGCATGCACACGATCAAGGCGGTCCTGGTCGCCACCCTCGGCTGAGGCGGCCCGCTCAGACCGGGCGCCGCTGGCCCGGCAGCCGGAACCACACCGCCTTGCCGGACCCGGTGGGGCGGTGACCGCAGGACGAACTCAGCGAGCGGATCAGCAGCAGCCCGCGTCCGTGCTCCTGCCAGGGGTCCGGCACGCCGATCACGGGACGGGTGAGGTCACCGGGCGGCGCCGGGTCGGCGTCGTGCACCTCGACCTGGAACCCGGTCGGCAGCAGCCGCACCACCAGCTCTATCGGGGCGCTCCCCGAGGTGTGCTCCACGGCGTTGGCCACCAGCTCCGCCGTCAGCAGCTCCGCCGTGTCGCTGTCGGCGGAGTGCTCCCGCTCGGCCAGTGCCGTACGGACCAGCGCACGCGCCACGGGCACTGCCGCGGTGGAGTGCGGCAGCGCTACGCGCCAGGAGGTGGAAGCGGCGGAGGGTTCGTGCACAGCGGGTCCGTTCATGGAGCGGGCGCTCCTGCGTTCAGCCGTCAATGGTACGGCGCACCCGGTGCCACCCTTCGAGGGGGCGGGCCCCGGAGCCCGGCCGGGACGTCCGGCCCCGGCACCGGTCGGCTTACCCACGCCGGCGCCCGGCCCCGCACGCCCGCTCGCACCGTTACCGCTGTGTCGACGAGTCGTGACGGATGTGACGGCCCCCGAACGGCGTATCGCGCCCTCGTGACGACAGTCACCAACAGGTGATAACTTCATGAGGTAGAGCTCACTGAGCCGCGCAGTGCCCGCCCGAGGAGGCCGCCCTCATGAGTCCCTTCACCGGCTCCGCCGCCCGCACCGCCCGCTGGGAGCATCTGCGCGTCGACCTCGACGACGGCGTCGCGACCGTCACCCTCGCCCGCCCCGACAAGCTCAACGCGCTCACCTTCGGCGCCTACGCCGACCTGCGCGACCTGCTCGCCGAGCTGTCCCGGGAGCGGGCGGTGCGCGCCCTGGTGCTGGGCGGCGAGGGGCGCGGCTTCTGCTCCGGGGGCGACGTCGACGAGATCATCGGCGCGACCCTCGCGATGGACACCGCCCAGCTGCTCGACTTCAACCGGATGACCGGCCAGGTGGTGCGCGCCGTACGGGAGTGCCCGTTCCCGGTGGTCGCCGCGGTGCACGGAGTGGCGGCCGGCGCCGGCGCGGTCCTCGCCCTGGCCGCCGACTTCCGGGTCGCCGACCCCAGCGCCCGCTTCGCCTTCCTCTTCACCCGGGTCGGCCTGTCCGGCGGCGACATGGGCGCCGCCTACCTGCTGCCGCGGGTCGTCGGCCTGGGGCATGCGACGCGGCTGCTGATGCTGGGCGAGCCGGTACGCGCCCCGGAGGCCGAGCGGATCGGCCTGATCAGCGCACTGACGGACGAGGGCCACGCCGACGAGGCCGCGCGGAGCCTGGCCCGCCGCCTCGCCGACGGCCCCGCCCTGGCCCACGCCCAGACCAAGGCCCTGCTCACCGCCGAACTGGACATGCCCCTGGCCGCGGCGGTCGAACTGGACGCGTCGACTCAGGCCCTCCTGATGACCGGCGAGGACTACGCCGAGTTCCACGCGGCCTTCACCGAGAAGAGGCCCCCGAAATGGCAGGGGAGGTGACCGGATGACTCAGGGCACCGCAAACCCCCAAGGGGCGCGGGGCTGTTCTGAAGTTGCGGCTACCGCCGCGTGTGCGCGACCAGCCACGACGGACCCGCAGCCGTTCGAGACGACACTCCACCCCCAACGCATCGCGATCATCGGCGGAGGCCCCGGCGGTCTCTACACCGCCGCGCTGCTCAAACGCCTGGACCCCGACCGGCAGGTCACCCTCTGGGAGCGCAACGCCCCGGACGACACCTTCGGTTTCGGTGTCGTCCTCTCGGACGAGACCCTCGGCGGTATCGAGCACGCCGACCCGCAGGTCCACGCGGCCCTGCAACGCGACTTCGTCCGCTGGGACGACATCGACATCGTCCACCGGGGCACCCGCCACACCTCCGGAGGACACGCCTTCGCCGCCCTCGGCCGCCGCCGCCTCCTGGAGATCCTGCACGACCGCTGCCGCGCCCTCGGCGTCGACCTGCGCTTCCGCTCCCCGGCCCCCGACCCGGCCCGCCTGGCGGACACCCACGACCTCGTCGTGGCCGCCGACGGAGTCAACAGCACCACCCGTGAGGCCCTCGCGGACGTGTTCCGGCCCCGGATCACCGCACACCGCTGCCGCTACATCTGGCTGGCCGCCGACTTCGCCTTCGACGCCTTCCGCTTCGAGATCGCCGAGACCGAACACGGCGTGATGCAACTGCACGGCTACCCCTATGCGCCCGACGCCTCCACCGTGATCGTCGAGATGCGCGAAGAGGTCTGGCACGCCGCCGGGTTCGACGAACTGGACGAGACCGAGTCCGTCGCGCGCTGCGCCAAGATCTTCGCGGAGGCGCTCGGCGGACGCCCGCTGCGAGGCAACAACTCGGCGTGGACCACCTTCCGCACGGTTGTCAACGAACGCTGGTCGCACGGCAACGTCGTGCTCCTCGGCGATGCCGCGCACACCGCGCACTTCTCCATCGGCTCGGGCACCAAGCTCGCCGTGGAGGACGCGCTGGCGCTCGCCGCCTGCCTGCGCGAACAGCCCACCCTCGACGACGCGCTGACCGCGTACGAGGCCGAGCGCCGGCCCGTCGTCGCCTCCACCCAGCGCGCGGCCCGGGCCAGCCTGGAGTGGTTCGAGAACCTGCCCATGTACCTCTCCCAGCCGCCCCGGCAGTTCGCCTTCAACCTGCTCACCCGCAGCCGCCGCGTCACCCATGACAACCTGCGGCTGCGCGACGCCCGCTTCACCGGGTCGGTGGAGCGCGGGTTCGGCTGCCCGCCCGGAACGCCCCCGATGTTCACGCCGTTCAGGCTGCGCGGTCTGACCCTGCGCAACCGGGTCGTCGTCTCACCCATGGACATGTACTCGGCGGCCGACGGCGTCCCCGGCGACTTCCACCTCGTCCACCTGGGCGCCCGTGCCCTCGGCGGCGCCGGCCTGGTGATGACCGAGATGGTGTGCGTCAGCCCGGAGGGCCGCATCACCCCCGGCTGCGCGGGCCTGTACACCGGCCGGCAGGCGGAGGCGTGGCGGCGGATCACCGACTTCGTGCACGCACAGGCACCCGGCACCGCGATCGGCGTGCAGCTCGGCCACAGCGGACGCAAGGGCTCGACCAAGCTGATGTGGGAGGGCATGGACGAGCCGCTCGACGACGGCAACTGGCCCCTCGTCGCCGCGTCCCCCCTGCCGTACAAGGCGGGCAGCCAGGTCCCCCGGGAGCTGTCCCGGGCCCAGCTCACCGACCTCAGGGAGCAGTTCACGGCCGCCGCCGTGCGGGCCGCGCGGGCCGGCTTCGACCTGCTGGAACTGCACTGCGCCCACGGCTATCTGCTCTCCGGCTTCCTCTCCCCGCTCACCAACCACCGCACCGACGCCTACGGGGGCTCACCGCAGAAGCGGCTGCGCTTCCCGCTGGAGGTCTTCGACGCCGTGCGCGCGGTCTGGCCCGGGGACCGGCCGATGACCGTCCGCATCTCCGCCACCGACTGGGCGGAGGGCGGCATGACCGCCGAGGACGCGGTGGCCGTCGCCCGTGCCTTCGCCGCGCACGGCGCCGACGCGATCGACGTGTCGACCGGCCAGGTGGTGGCCGGCGAGCAGCCGGAGTACGGCCGCTCGTACCAGACCCCGTTCGCCGACCGGGTGCGCAACCGGGCCGGCGTCCCGGTGATCGCGGTCGGTGCCATCTCCTCGTGGGACGACGTCAACTCCCTGCTCCTCGCCGGGCGTACGGACCTGTGCGCGCTGGCCCGCCCGCACCTCTACGACCCCCACTGGACCCTGCACGCGGCGGCCGAACAGGGCTACGACGGTCCGGGCGTCGTCTGGCCGCCGCAGTACCGCGCGGGCAGCCGCCGCCCGCAGACCGGGCGCACCGACGCGCCCAAGCCCCGCCTCACCCTCGGCCACTGACTCCGCTCAGGCGTAACCCCACGCCTCGCACAACGCGCGCAGCCGTTCGGGAACCTCGTCCTGCCGGGGCAGCGGACGTCCCGGCTGCACCGTGCCGGTGCGGATGTTGTCGCGCCAGTCGCCGAGCCCCCTGACCAGCTCGCCGCCGCTCTTCTTCCCGTACTGGAGCATGGCCGGCTCGTAGTCGACGCCGAGGAACGCGCACAGCCGGCGCATCTCCCGCCCGGGGTCGGCGGTGATGTCCTCGTAGCGCACGGTGCAGCCGTCCTCTGCGGCGGTGCGCGCCTTCTCGACGGCGTCCATGTAGCGCAGGACGTCGGTCACGGCCTTGTCGTACGGCCGCTTGACCGGGTCGCTCTCGTGCCAGGAACGGGCGACGGACTCCGGATGGCGCAGCAGGAAGACGAACCGGGCGTCCGGCCAGCAGTCCCGGATCCGCCGGTACATGTAGGCGTTGGCCGGTGTCTTCTCGACGATGAACTCCTTGCCGAACTTGACCAGTTCGCGGTGCATGACGCGGTCCCACAGCAGGTGCTCCAGGTCGCCGCGGTCCAGGCCGAGGGCGCCCATGGCGCGTTCCGAGAACCAGTTGGCGCAGGTGACGTCGATCGCGCCGAGGTGCAGTTCGTGCGGCGCGTGGAGCCGGGAGTGGGCCCCCAGCATCATGCGCAGCAGCGTGGAGCCGGAGCGGATCGACGAGATGACGAAGACCGGTTGCCGCAGCAACCGGTCGGTCGCGGGTTCGGCGGACGACGGACAGTGGTATGGGGCCGCCGGGCGCTCCGCCGGATTGAGGCCCGGCCTGGAGGAGGGGTTGCGTGGAGCCCGCCGCACCTGGAGGCCGGTGGTGACGGTGAGGGCCCGGTTCACGTTGCGCAGGAGACTCATGCGGCCCGACGGTAGGTGAGAAACATGAGAAGAGGGCCGGAAGTCTTTAAAGGTTCCCCTGCCGCCGGGAAATGTGACGCATGCCACTCGGGTGGACCGTATGGATCAGGCGGACTCCGGGGCCGCAAAGCGGGCACCCGCGTCGCGGAGTCGCTCGTGCAACGCCTGGAAGGCGGCCGCCGAGCGGGTACCGGGCCAGTCCGGGGGGAGCAGGGCGGCGGGCAGGCCCGGGTCGGCGTAGGGCAGGTGGCGCCACGAGTCCAGGGCGAGGAGGTAGTCGCGGTAGGCCTCCTCGGGCGGGGTGTCGGTCCGCTCCTCCCAGGAGCGCAGCACGGGCGCGTGCCGGTCCAGGAACGCCTCGTGCTGCTTGGCGATCCCGGCCAGGTCCCACCAGCGCGCGACCGCGTCCGCGGTGGGCGCGAAACCGAGGTGCTCACCGCGGAAGAGGTCGACGTACCCGTCCAGTCGCAGGCGCTCCAGGGTGTGCCTGGTCTCCTCGTACAGCCGCGCGGGCGCGATCCACACGCCCGGCGCCGCCGTGCCGAAGCCGAGGCCGGACAGCCGGGAGCGCAGCACGTGCCGCTTCTGCCGCTCGGACTCCGGCACGGAGAACACGGCGAGCACCCAGCCCTCGTCCCGCGGCGGGGCGGTGGCGTAGATGCGCCGGTCGCCGTCGTCCAGCAATTGGCGTGCGTCCTCGGAGAGTTCGTACCCGGCGGCGCCCCGCGCGGTGCGCGCAGGGACGAGCAGCCCGCGCCGTTTGAGCCGGGACACCGAGGAACGCACGGACGGGGCGTCCACGCCGACCGCGGCCAGCAGCCGGATCAGTTCGGCGACGGGCACCGGGCCCGGCACGAAGCGGCCGTACGCGCCGTAGAGCGTGACGATGAGAGACCGTGGAGCATGCTGGTCGGACACGTTGATCATCTTAGGTCGTACCGGTGGGCACTGTTCCCCGGCATCAGCCCTGGTCATCTCCCGTGCCGGCGGGAGCGCGCAGCCGGAAGCGCTGGAGCTTGCCGGTGGCCGTGCGCGGCAGGGCGTCCATGAAGACGATCTCGCGGGGGCACTTGTACGGTGCGAGCTCCGACTTCACGAAGGCGCGCAGCGCCTCGGCGTCGCGCTCGGCGCCCTCCTCGACCACCGTGTACGCCACCACGACCTGGCCGCGTGCCTCGTCGGGCCGCCCCACCACGGCCGCCTCCACGACGTCCGGATGGCGCAGCAGGGCGTCCTCGACCTCGGGTCCGGCGATGTTGTACCCGGCCGAGATGATCATGTCGTCGGCGCGGGCCACGTACCGGAAGTAGCCGTCGGGATCGCGGACATAGGTGTCGCCGGTGATGTTCCAGCCGTCGCGCACGTAGTCCCGCTGGCGCGGGTCGGCGAGATAGCGGCAGCCGACGGGCCCGCGCACCGCCAGCAGGCCCGGCTCCCCGTCGGGCACGGGGACGCCGTCCGCGTCCTGCACGCGTGCCTGCCACCCGGGCACCGGCACTCCGGTCGTTCCCGGCCTGATCTGCTCGTCGGCGGCGGAGACGAAGATGTGCAGCAGTTCGGTGGCGCCGATGCCGTTGATGATGCGCAGGCCGGTGCGTTCGTACCAGGCCTTCCAGGTGGCGGCCGGCAGGTTCTCGCCCGCCGAGACGCAACGGCGCAGCGAGGAGAGGTCGCGGACGTCCGCCGCGCCCAGCATCGCCCGGTAGGCGGTCGGCGCGGTGAACAGCACCGACACCCGGTGCTCGGCGATCGCCGCCAGCAGCTGCTCGGGGTGCGCCTGTTCGAGCAGCAGGGCGCTCGCGCCGGCCCGCATCGGGAACACCACGAGTCCGCCCAGGCCGAAGGTGAAGCCGAGCGGGGGACTGCCGGCGAAGACGTCGTCCGGGACCGGCCTCAGCACGTGCCGGGAGAAGGTGTCCGCGATGGCCGGCACGTCCCGGTGGAAGTGCATGCAGCCCTTGGGCCGTCCGGTGGTGCCGGAGGTGAAGGCGATCAGCGCGACGTCGTCGGCGGCGGTCGGCACCGCCTCGTACGGTGTGCCGGGCGCCGGACGGCGCAGCAGGTCGTCCGGTGAGTCGCCGCCGTACGTGGCGATCCGCAGGTCCGGGATCTCGGCCTTGGCGAGGTCGTCCACGGCCCGCACGTCGCACAGGGCGTGGCGCACCTCGGCGATCGAGCAGATGGTGCTCAGCTCGTGCGCGCGCTGCTGGGCCAGCACGGTGACGGCGATCCCGCCCGCCTTCAGCACCGCCAGCCAGCACGCGGCCAGCCACGGCGTGGTGGGACCGCGCAGCAGCACCCGGTTGCCGGGGACGACCCCGAGGTCGCCGGTGAGGATGTGCGCGAGCCGGTCCACCCGTGCCCGCAGTTCGCCGTACGTCCATGTGGTGCCGTCGGGTGTGTGGAACACCGGGCGGTCGTCGGGCGGGCCGTTCAGCAGTTCGGCGGCGCAGTTCAGCCGCTCGGGGTAGCGCAGCTCCGGCAGGTCGAAGCGGAGCTCGGGCCACTGGTCGGGCGGCGGGAGATGGTCGCGGGCGAAGGTGTCGACGTGCGCGGTGGCCCGTGGGTTCATGGCGGTTCGCCCCCTTGGTGTGGTGGGCTCGCACCAGGAGCGTATCGTGTTGGTGACGACAGTCAACGGTCCGCGATAACCTCGGAGTGGCCCAGCCGCGAGGGAAGGACCGGCGATGACCGCATTCTCGCTCGAACCGGCACAAGTCGCCTGGTGTGCGGAGCTGCGTGAGCTGGCGTCACAGCGGCTGCGCCCGCTCGCGGAGAAGGGCGAACCCGGCCGGGTCGACCGCGCCCTCGTCGCTGAACTGGGCTCCCTCGGACTGCTGTCCCGCCTGTTCACCTCCGGCGCGCTCGACCTGTGCCTGATGCGCGAGTCCCTCGCCCAGGCCTGCACCGAGGCGGAGACCGCCCTCGCCCTCCAGGGCCTGGGCGCCCATCCGGTGCACGCCCACGGCACCCCCGCCCAGCGCGAGCGCTGGCTGGCCGGGGTGGGCGACGGCAGCGTCGTCGCGGCGTTCGCGCTCAGCGAGCCGGGAGCCGGCTCCGACGCGGCGGCCCTGTCCCTCACCGCCCGCCCGGACGGCTCCGGCGGCTGGCGGCTCACCGGCGACAAGTGCTGGATCTCCAACGCCCCCGACGCCGACTTCTACACCGTCTTCGCCCGCACCACCCCCGACACCGGCGCCCGCGGCGTGACCGCCTTCCTGGTCCCCGCCGACCGCCCCGGCCTCACCGGCAGCCGCCTCGACATGCTCTCCCCGCACCCCATCGGCGCGCTCCGGTTCGACGCCGTACCGGTGAGCGCCGACGATGTGCTCGGCGAGCCGGACGGCGGCTTCCGGGTCGCCATGGGCACCCTCAACCTGTTTCGGCCCAGCGTCGGCGCCTTCGCGGTCGGCATGGCCCAGGCCGCCCTGGACGCCACCCTCGCCCACACCGCCCGGCGGGACGCCTTCGGCGGCAAGCTGAGGGACCTGCAGTCCGTCGCCCACCAGGTCGCCGAGATGGCCCTGCGCACGGAGGCGGCCCGGCTGATGGTGTACGCGGCGGCCACGGCGTACGACGCGGGCGCCGCCGACGTCCCCCGGCGCTCCGCGATGGCGAAACTGCTCGCCACCGAGACCGCGCAGTACGTCGTCGACCGCGCCGTCCAGCTGCACGGCGCGCGTGCCCTGGAGCGCGGGCACCTGCTCGAACACCTCTACCGGGAGGTCCGCGCGCCCCGCGTCTACGAGGGGGCCAGCGAGGTGCAGCGGGGGATCATCGCCAAGGAGTCGTACAAGAACCTGGAGGACCGGTGACCACCGAGCGCGTCAACCCGCCCGAACTCTCCCCGCCGGCCGGCTTCTCGCACGCCGTCGTCGCCACCGGCTCCCGGCTGGTGTTCCTGGCCGGCCAGACCGCGCTCGACTCCGACGGCAAGGTCGTCGGCGACACCCTGCCCGAACAGTTCGGCCGGGCCCTCACCAATCTGCTCACCGCGCTGCGCGCCGCCGGAGGCGCCCCCGCCGACCTGGCCCGCGTCACCGTGTACGCCACCGACGTCGCCGCGTACCGCACCCACGCCCGGGAAATCGGCGCCATATGGCGGGAGTTGGCCGGACGCGACTACCCGGCGATGGCGGTCGTCGAAGTGGTCCGCCTGTGGGACGAACAGGCGCTCGTGGAGCTCGACGGCTTCGCGCTGCTGCCCTGACCGGGTGACCGGCCCGGGTCCCGTCGTGACGACAGGCCCTAGCCTGGCGGCATGCCGGAGATCGAACTGAGCGCGGGCACGATCGAGTACGAGGACACCGGAGGTGAGGGACCGGTCGTCGTGCTGCTGCACGGACTGCTGCACGACTCCTCCGTCTGGCGGAAGGTCATCGCCGAACTGCGGACCGGTCACCGGATCCTCGCGCCGACCCTGCCGTACGGCTCGCACCGCAGGCCGATGTCCCGGCCGCCCACACCCGACCTGGTCAACGAGCTGATCGTGGAGTTCCTGGACCGGCTGGACCTGCGGGACGTCACCCTCGTCGAGAGCGACTGCGGGCGCGCCCAGACGGTCGCGGCCCGGCACCCCGAGCGACTGGCCCGGCTGGTGCTGATCTCCTGCGAGGCCTTCGACAACTACCCGCCGGGCCTGCCCGGCAAAATGCTCACCGCGGCCTGCCGGATCCCCGGGGGCATCCCGCTCATGGTCCGCACGCTGGGCCTGAAACCCCTGCGCAGACTCCCCATCGGCTTCGGCGCGCTCACCAAGCGTCCGGTGCCGGACGAGATCGTCGACCGGTGGCTGCGGCCCCTGCGCACCGACCCGGCGATCCGGCGGGACTTCCGGCACTACGGAACCCACGTCCGGCGGTCCGAACTGCTCGAGGCCGCCCAGGGCCTGCGGTACTTCGACCGGCCCGCGCTGGTCGTCTGGGCGGCCGAGGACCGGATGATGCCCCGCGAACACGGCCGCCTCCTGGCCGAACTGCTGCCCGGGGGCCGGCTGGTGGAGCTCAAGCACACGCGGACGCTGATCGCCGAGGACCGGCCGGAGCGGCTCGCCTCCCTGCTGCGGTGGTTCGTCGCGGAAGGCCGAGCGGAGGCCGGACGGGTGCCGCGGCCGTAGTCAGGCAGCGACCGCGAGGTGGCCGGCGGGGACCCGGTGCGGGGCGATCACCCGGCCGTCGGGGAGCAGCTCACCGGTGTCGTCGAAGACGATCACGCCGTCGCACAGCAGGCTCCACCCCTGCTCGGGGTGGGCGGCCACCACATGCGGGGCGCGGGACTCGGTCCGGGGGCAGGAAGGCTGGTGGGCACACATGGCGCACCTCCACATCGGTGACGATCCGAACGGGCCGTATGAACAGACCATGCGCCGCCCGCGAGCTCATCGGAACGGCCCGCCGTGAAACGTGACAGCTCCAGGACAATCCCGGGACCGTTCCCCGACGGCCGATGCCCCGCACCGCCGAAGGGGTGACGACGGGTGGCCGCGGGCCCTCGGGCCGGGTACTGGTGGAAAGCCTCATTCCACTCATTCCTGGAGGTTTCCCCGTGCCTGTACGTCCCTTCCTCGGCGCGACGGCCGGTGCCGCGCTCCTGCTGCTCGGCACCGCCGCGGCAGCCCCCTCGGCGGCCGCGCAGGCCGCGCCCAAGGAGTCCGTGACGGTCGACGCCAAGGGGCACATCGCCGCCGACGGCACCATCACCCTCTCCGGCACCTACCGCTGTGCCGCCGCCACCGGCCACGTCTTCGTCGGCTCCTCGATCAGCCAGTCCGACCCGGGGTTCCGCTACGGCATCGGGGGCACCCGCGCGGTGTGCGACGGCAAGGAGCACCACTGGAAGAACACCGGCCGGGTGACGGGTGACACCCTGAAGGCCGGCTCGGCGCACGTCGAGGCGACGGTCATGGAACTGCGCCCCAGCGGCCTCGTGCTGCTGCCCGTCCCGCACGCGGTCGGGCACAAGGACGTCACCCTGGTCCAGGACTGATCCCACGGCGGCCCGGCATACCCGCTGCCGGGCCCCGAAGGGCATCGGCGCCGTTCCTGCCGTGGCCGGGCATGGACCGGCCCGCGGGCGGTTCGCCACGCCGGCCCCATGGCCGTTCTCCGTCACACGGTGTCCCTCGAACCCGTCCCGCGTCCCCGCCTCGCCGACGCCCTCGCCGTCCCGCCGGACCTGGCGGAGGGCCGCCGCGCGGAGGCGGGGCGGGTGTACGGGCCGGCGGCTCAGGCGTCGACGTCCGGCCAGTCCAGCAGACGCGCGCCGATCACCGCCGTCTGCAGCATGTAACGGTGCGACGGGTCGGAGGGGTTGGCGCCGGTGAGCTTGCTGATGCGCTCGAGGCGGTACGTCAGCGCCCGCACGCTCAGCGAGAGCCGCCGGGCCGCCTCCGCGGCCACACAGCCGGAGTCGAAGTAGGCGGTGAGCGTGTCGATCAGGGGCTGGGCACCGCCACGGGCCGAGGTCAGCGGCCCCAGGGTGTTGTGCACCAGGTCGGCCATGGCCTGGCGGTCACGGGCCAGCACCGGGTAGACGAGCAGATCGGCGGCGCGCAGCACCGGGTCGTCCAGCCCCAGCCGCTCGGCGATCTCCAGGGAGCTCAGGGCCTCCTCGTACGACTGGACCACCCCGCCCGGCCCGGACTGCGGACGGCCGATGGCGACCTGACCGCCGTCGGTGGCGGCGTGCGCCTGCTTGGCGAAGTGGGTGAGCACCTCGCTCTGATGCCCGGGAGCGATGCACAGCAGCCGGCCGTCCTTGGTGGTGAGCAGGATGCTGCGGTCACCGAAACGGGCTATCAGCGCGCGCTCCACCTGCCGCGGCACCGGGTCGCCCTCCTCGTACGCGACCGCGCCCCGCGCGACGGCGACCGCGTGCTCGTGGGACAGCCGCAGACCGAAGCGCTCGGCGCGTTCGGCGAGCCGGCCCAGATCGCTGCGGCCGTAGAGCAGGTCGTCGATGAACTCCCGTCGCGCCGCCTCCTCCTGACGCACCGCCAGCCGCTGGGACCGCTCGTAGCCCTCGGCGAACGCGTCCACGACCTGCTGGACCGCCGCGAGCGCGCCGTCCGCCGAGTCCCCGCCGGCCGGCCATGCGCCGCGGGCGGCCGTCAGGTGGGCGATGACCAGGGAACGCAGCCCGAAGCCCGCCTCCGCGGCCCGTTCCCCCAGGGCCCGACGTGAGGCGATCTCGTCGCGGGTGAGGCGTCTGCCCGTCGCCGCCACCTCGGCCAGGATGTGGGCATAACCGTCCAGATACTGCTCCGGAAGCTGACGTTCCGTCACGCGGTTCCCCCCAACTCTTGACGCATCCCTGATGCGTTCGTGTGTACGCGTCGGCATGAAGACCCTAGTAAATCTTGCCGGAAACCGGCAATGCGCGCCCCTGCCCCTCCCGGGCATCATGGTCCGCGGGGAGCACTGCGGAAGGTTCCGGTGCCGGACACCGGCAGGTGTCCGCGCCGGAACCGGAGGGGAGCAGTGCTGCCCGAAGACGACGAGCGGTGAACGGAAGGGGGCGGGGATGCGCACATCCGTCCGTCCCGCCGCGGTCCCGCCCGTCACCCGGTTCGTGCGGCCGCTGCACCGGCCCTGCCCCGACGAACCCGGGCCGTCCCGGTCCCCGCGTTCGCGCGGTGCGGACCGGGGCGGTGTGCAGCGCGCGGTGCGCAGGCCCACGGACGGCATCCGTCCGCGGACGCCGCAGAACCGCTGCGCCCGCTGAGTCGTCTCCTCCTCCACCGGACATTCACCCGTCTCGTCAACGAGGCACCGCATCACCTGACTTCTGCCAATTTTTCAGCCCAGAAGGACGTGTCCCATGGATGCCGCCACCGTGGGCATCGCCGTACTCGCCGGCGTCGCCCTGTTGCTCGTGCTCATCGGCCTGCTGCTCGTCACCAAGCTCTTCCGCAAGGTGGAACAGGGCAAGGCGCTGATCGTCTCCAAGGTCCGCAAGGTCGACGTGACCTTCACCGGGTCGGTCGTGCTGCCGGTGCTGCACAAGGCCGAGGTGATGGACATCTCGGTGAAGACCATCGAGATCACCCGGGCCGGCAAGGAGGGCCTGATCTGCCGGGACAACATCCGCGCGGACATACGCATCACGTTCTTCGTCAAGGTCAGCAAGACCGTCGAGGACGTCATCAAGGTCGCCCAGGCCGTCGGCACGGCGCGGGCCAGTGACCGGAACACCCTTCAGGAACTGTTCCACGCCAAGTTCTCCGAGGCGCTCAAGACCGTCGGCAAGCAGATGGACTTCACCGACCTCTACACCAAGCGCGAGGAACTGCGGTACCGGATCATCGAGGTCATCGGCGTCGACCTGAACGGCTACCACCTCGAGGACGCCGCGATCGACTACCTGGAGCAGACGCCGCTGACCCAGCTCGACCCGGGCAACGTGCTCGACGCACAGGGCATCCGCAAGATCACCGAGCTCACCGCCGTGGAGCACGTCCGCACCAACGAGGCGCAGCGCAACGAGCAGAAGGAGATCACCCGGCAGGACGTCGACGCCCGCGAGGCGATCCTGGAGCTGGAACGCCGCCAGGCCGACGCCGAGATCAAGCAGAGGCGGGAGATCGAGACCGTACGGGCCCGCGAGGAGGCCGAGACCGCCCGGGTGGTGGAGGAGGAGCGGCTGCGCGCGCAGAGCGCCTTCCTGCGCACCGAGGAGCAGCTCGGCGTGCAGCGTGAGAACCAGGCCCGCGAGGTCGCCGTCGCCGCCAAGAACCGCGAGCGGGTCATCGCCGTGGAGAGCGAGCGCATCGAGAAGGACCGGCTGCTGGAGGTCATCGCCCGGGACCGGGAGACCGAACTGACCAGGATCGCCGCCGAGAAGGAGGTCGAGGCGGAGAAGCGGGAGATCGCCGAGGTCATCCGCGAGCGGGTGGCGGTGGACCGTACGGTCGCCGAGCAGGAGGAGTCCATCAAGAAGCTGCGGGCCGTCGAGGAGGCCGAGCGGCAGCGCCAGGCCGTCATCATCGCCGCGGAGGCCGAGGCACAGGAGAAGCTGGTCAAGGACATCAAGGCCGCCGAGGCCGCCGAGCAGGCCGCCACCCACCGCGCCGCCGAGGAACTCACGCTCGCCGAGGCCCGGTTGAAGACCGCCGACCTCGACGCACAGGCCAAGCTGCGGCTGGCCGAGGGGATCCAGGCGGAGTCCGCCGCCGAAGGGCTCGCCGTCGTCCAGGTCCGCGACAAGGAGGCCGACGTCATCGAGAAGGCGGGCCGCGCCGAGGCCGAGGCCACCCAGGCCCGGCTGCGCGCGGAGGCCGAGGGCGCACGCGCCAAGGCCCTCGCCGACGCGGAGGCCATCAGCGGCAAGCTCCGCGCGGAGGCGGCCGGCCTCACCGAGAAGGCGGCGGCGATGGCCGCCCTCGACGAGGCGTCCCGCGGCCACGAGGAGTACCGGCTGCGGCTGGAGGCCGAGAAGGACATCCGGCTCGCCGGACTGGACGTGCAGCGGCAGGTCGCCGAGGCACAGGCCACCGTCCTCGCGACCGGGCTGGAGAACGCGGACATCAACATCGTCGGCGGGGAGTCGGTCTTCCTCGACCGCCTCGTCTCCTCGATCGCGCTCGGCAAGGGCGTGGACGGCTTCGTCCAGAACTCCGAGACCGCACAGGCCCTCGCCGGCCCGTGGCTGGACGGCTCGGCGAGCTTCACCGACGACCTGAGCCGGATCCTGGGGTCCGTCTCCACGGGCGACGTGCAGAACCTCACGGTCTCCGCGCTGCTGATGCGGCTGATGCGGCAGGGCGGAGAGAACACCGGTCGGTTCAAGGAACTGATCGAGAAAGCGGGCGAGTTGGGTCTGTCCGACACACCGCTGGCCGAGCTGAACGGCCGCGCCAGGACCTGACCGCCATCCGGTCGGGAGCCGCCGCACAGGGGACGGCGGCTCCCGGCCGGTCCCTTCCCGAGAGGCAGCCATGACCACCGGCACCCACGAGCCCACGAACCCGGCCCCGCGCGAGACGCCGGGCCCGGGCGCACCCGGAACCAGCACTGCTCCCGGTCGTCCCGCAGCCGGCGCCTCTCCCGCGGCCGGCGCCCGCCAGGGCACGCCCGGAGCGAGCGACTCCAAGGGGGCACCCGGCACGGACCGTCCCCGGGGGACCTCCGACGCGGGCAAGAAGCAAGGTGTGCCCGACCGGGGCCGTCCCCGGGCGGCATCCGGCCCGGGCGGGCCCCGCGGGGCGTCCGGTACTCCCGCGCCGGACGGGGCCGGGGCGGCGGTCGACGGCGGCGCCTACCAGGTGCTGCGCGACCGCCTCACCGCGCAGGCCCGCGAACTCGCCCGCCGCGCCGAGGCGCTGAACCACCGCCGCGCCGAGGAGTTCGGCGCCCCGGAACTGCGCCTCACCGGCACCGAGCGGCTGCGCACCGACCGGAACAGCGTCCCCCGCGACATCGTCGCCGTGGGTGACGTGCTCCTCTTCGGCTACGAGGCCCGGCCCCGGCCCGACCGGGACACCGCGGTCGGCGACGTGCTCGCCCCGCACGACCGGGACCTCAACCGCCTCCCCGACGAGGCCGTGCCCGGGCTCCTCGACGACCCCGCCTTCGTCCGGGAGTTCGCCGCCCTGCACCGCTACTACCGCCAGGCCCGTCTGCTGCGGCTGCGCCGCGTCGACGGCAAGCTGCTCGCCGTCTTCCAGACCGGGGAGAAGGCCGGCGACATCCGCGTCCTGCGCTGGTCCGTCGCCGAGGACGGCCGCGCCGCCTTCCTCGACGCGCGCGGCGACCGCGACCACGCCGCCACCCCGCCCGCCGACATCGCCTGGACGCCCGCCACCCGGGAGAACCACGTCCTCGGCCGCCACCCGCACGTCTCCGTCCAGGACGAGGTCTTCGTCGACACCCTCGGCGGCACCCTCACCGTCAAGACCGAGAACGACACCGGCACCCCCGACGGCATCCACACCGAGCCGGTCGACGAGCCCCTGCAGTCCCTCGCCGACGCCGACATCGCCCACGCCCGCGTCGGCCCCCTGATCCTGCTGCGGATCCTCCCCTACAAGGAGACCGCACCCCGCCACCTGGTCTTCAACACCCTCACCCGCACCGTCGTCCGCCTCGACGGCATCGGACAGGGCTGCCGCCGGCTGCCCGAGGACCAGGGCATCGTGTTCCCCGGCGGCTACTGCCTCGCCGCCGGTACCCACAAGACGTACGAACTCGACACCGACGGCATGGAGTTCGAACGCGAGGTGCGCTCGCCGCACGGCGAGGACGTGCTGTACGCGTTCCACGCGCCCGGTCGCGGACGCGCCCTGCTGCTGTCGTACAACCAGATCCGTGAAGCGGTCGCCACCCCCATGGCCTGCCACGGCTGGGCCCTGTTCGACGACGGACAGCTCGTCCTGCTGCGCCCCGAGGGCGACGAGCCCGCCCGCGTCCACCCCGTCCAGCTGTGGGAGTCGCCCTACGTCTCCGACACCCACGCCGCGGCGCAGCCCGCCGGTGAGGGGGCGCTGGCCCGGGTCGGCAACGCCGACCTCGTGCGTGGCATCTCCGACTGCCTGTCCCTGGCCCGCTCCGCCGCCGAGACCACCCCGACGGCCGAGATCTACACCACCCTGGCGGCCGCCTGCGTCCGCGCCCTGGACACCCACCACTGGCTGGGCGAGCCGGAACTCGGCGACCTGCGCACCCCGTTGGAGCAGGTGCGCGCCACCGCCGCGCAGGTGCTGGCCGAGTTCGAGACCGTACGCGACCTCACCCGCCGGGCCGCCGACGCGCTCGACGAGGCGGACGGCCGGATCGCCTCGGTGGTGCGCCGCCTGCGCGGCGAGCAGCCACGGGAGGCCACCGCCTGGGTCACCGGCCTCACCGAACTCCGCCACGCCCAGGGCCATCTGCTGACCCTGAAGGACATGCGGTACGCGGACCACGACCGCATCGACGCACTGGCCGACGCGGCCGAGACGGACCTCGCCTCCTTCGGACAGCGCGCCATCGCCTTCCTGTCGCGCGAGGATGCCTTCGCCGCCCACCACACCGACCTCGAACGGCTGCACGCCGCCATCGAGTCGCTCACCACCACCGCCGAGGCCGCCCCCGTCGCCGCACGCCTCGACGAACTCGCCGACGGACTGCGCACGGTGACCGAGGTGGTCTCCGGCCTCGACATCACCGACGCCACCGTCCGCACGGCCGTCCTGGAACGGGTCGCCGAGGCCATGGGCGGCGTCAACCGCGCCCGCGCCACCCTCGACACCCACCGCCGGAGCCTCCTCGACCGGGAGGCACGCGCCGGGTTCGCCGCCGAACTGGCCCTGCTCGGCCAGACCGTCACCGGCGCCCTCGCGGCGGCCGACGACCCCGAGCACTGCGACGACCAGCTCACCCGGGTCCTGACCCAGCTGGAATCGCTGGAGTCCCGCTTCGCCGAGTTCGACGACGTCCTCGGCGAACTCGCCGCCAAACGCACCGAGATCTACGAGGCGTTCTCCGCCCGCAAGCAGAGCCTCACCGACGCCCGCGCCCGCCGCGCCGAACAGCTCGCCTCCGCGGCCGGCCGCGTCCTGGAGACGATCGCCCGCCGCTCCGCGTCCCTCGCCGACACCGACGCGGTGAGCACCTACTTCGCCTCCGACCCGCTCGTCGCCAAGGTCCGCCGCACCGCCGGCGAACTGCGCGAACTCGGCGACCGGGTACGGGCCGAGGAGCTCGAGGGCCGGCTGCGCTCAGCCCACGAGGAGGCCGCCCGCGCCCTGCGCGACCGTACCGACCTCTACGCGGACGGCGGACGCACCATCCGCCTCGGCGGCCACCGCTTCGCCGTCTCCACCCAGCCCTTCGACCTCACCGTCGTCCCGCACGGCGACGGCCTCGCCGTCGCCCTCACCGGCACCGACTACCGCGCTTCCGTCACCGATCCGGCCCTGCTCGCCGACCGCCCGCTGTGGAACCGGCACCTGCCGTCCGAGTCACCCGAGGTGTACCGCGCCGAACACCTCGCCGCCCGCCTGCTGCACGAGCACGGCCCCGACGCCCTGACCGGAGCCGACGACCTCGCCGCCCTGGTCCGCAGGGCCGCGGAGGAGGCGTACGACGAGGGCTACGAGCGGGGCGTCCACGACCGCGACGCCAC
This sequence comes from Streptomyces malachitofuscus, assembly GCF_055571035.1. NCBI lineage: Bacteria > Bacillati > Actinomycetota > Actinomycetes > Kitasatosporales > Streptomycetaceae > Streptomyces > Streptomyces malachitofuscus. Next base: position 276,213 of record NZ_JBVIGA010000007.1, read on the forward strand.
CGCGATCCTCACCGCCCTGCTGCCTCTGTACGACGGCGCCGGAACCCTGCGCCACGCCTCCGCGGCCCGCGCCCACGCCCTGCTGTACTGGGCCCACGGCACCACGGACCGGGAGCGCGAGGACCTCATCCGCCGCGCCCGCTCCCTCGCCCGGGTCCGCGACGCCTTCGGCCCGCCGCCCGCACTGGACGCGCTGCGGACCGAACTGGCCCGCGCCGTCGGGGAGTGGGACGAGGGCGCCACCGTCCGCGCGGACGCCTGTGCCGCGTACCTCTTCGACGAACTGACCACCGGCCCCGACGGCTTCGTGATCAGCTCCCGGGCCCGCACCCTCCTCGACAAGTTCCGCCGCACGGTCGCGACCGACGCCTACGACGAGGACCTCCCCGCCCTCGCCGACCTCACCGCCCGCCGCCAGCTGGTCGAGGCCTGGCTGACCGCCTACACCACGGCCACCGGCGAGCGGGTGACGCCCGGCGACCTCGCGGAGGCCGTCGCCGCCGAGCTCTGCCCCGACGTGCCCCGCCACGAGTCGGACGCCCCGCTGACCGTCACGGTGGAGGGTCTGACCGCCACCCACCCGAGGATCACCGAGCGCCGCCTCACCCTCCGCCTGGACGAATTCCTCTACCGCACCGACGCGTTCAGGACGTCCGACGTACCAGCCTTCCGCGCCTTCCAGCGCCGCCGCACCGCCCTCGTGACCGCCGAACGCACCCGGCTGCGCCTGGACGACCACCGGCCCCGCGTGATGTCCTCGTTCGTCCGCAACCGGCTGGTCGACGAGGTCTACCTCCCGCTGATCGGCGACAGCCTCGCCAAACAGCTCGGCACCACGGGGGAGTCCGCCCGCACCGGCACCGGCGGCCTGCTGCTGCTCGTCTCCCCGCCCGGCTACGGCAAGACCACCCTCGTGGAGTACGTGGCCCACCGGCTCGGACTGGTCCTGGTCCGCATCAGCGGCCCGGCACTCGGCCACGGGGTCACCTCCCTGGACCCGGCCGAGGTGCCGAACGCCACCGCCCGCCAGGAGGTCGAGAAGATCAACTTCGCGCTGGCCGCCGGAAGCAACACGCTGCTCTACCTCGACGACATCCAGCACACCTCGCCCGAACTGCTGCAGAAGTTCATCCCGCTGTGCGACGCCACCCGCCGGATGGAAGGCGTGTGGGAGGGCGAACCCCGCACCTACGACCTGCGCGGCAAGCGGTTCGCCGTCTGCATGTCCGGCAACCCCTACACCGAGTCCGGCGAGGCCTTCCGGGTTCCCGACATGCTGGCCAACCGCGCCGACGTGTGGAACCTCGGCGACGTCCTCGCAGGCAAGGAGGACGTCTTCGCGCTCAGCTTCGTGGAGAACGCCCTCACCGCCAACCCGGTGCTCGCCCCGCTCGCCTCCCGCGACCGCGCCGACCTGGACCTGCTGATCCGCCTCGCCGGGGACGACCCCACGGCCCGCCCCGACCGGCTCACCCACCCCTACGCGCCCACCGAGCTGGACCGGATCCTGGCCGTGCTGCGCCACCTGCTCACCGCCCGCCGGACGGTGCTGGCGGTCAACGCGGCCTACATCGCCTCCGCCGCCCAGTCCGACGAGGCCCGCACCGAGCCACCGTTCCGGCTCCAGGGTTCCTACCGCAACATGAACAGGATCGCCCAGCGGATCCAGCCCGTCATGAACGACGCCGAGCTGGCCGCCGTCATCGACGACCACTACGCGGCCGAGGCCCAGACCCTCACCACCGGCGCCGAGGCGAGCCTGCTCAAGCTGGCCGAACTGCGCGGCACGCTCACCCCCGACCGGGCGGCCCGCTGGGCCGAGCTCAAGGCCGCCCACGTCCGCACCCGGACCGCGGCCGGTTCCGAGGACGACGCGACGGCCCGCGCGGTGGCCGCCCTGGCTCTGCTCGGCGACCGTATCGCCGCGGTGGAGTCGGCCATCACCCGGGCGGCCGACCCGCGCCGGCTCCTGGCCCACCCGGGCCCCGAGCAGGGCTGATGTCGCCCGCCCGCGGGAACGAGCGGCGTGCCGACGCCAGGAGCCCGTCCGCCACGGCGTCCGCCTGAGCGCGGCGAGCGGGACCGCCCCCGCACGAGGGCGACGGACGACGTGGCCGCCCCGGCCGCACGCGGTGCCGGTGCTTCGCGCCCGACCGGAGCGCGTGCCCGTGCGTCCGCGTGACCGCATGGCCGGCCGTCGGTCACGTACGTGGCTCACCGAGCGGACGTGCCCTCACGCGAACGGGGTGTCCCCTCCCGCGGCGGACGCGGTCACCAGGGCCGCCAGCTCCTCCGGGGTCCGGGGACCGGCGGCCGCGTCGGCCAACAGCCCCTGCTCCCGCAGCAGTCGGGCGACCGTGACACCCCACGGCAGCCGCAGCCCCGCCGCCGCGAGCAGATCGGTGCGGGCCAGCGTCCCGGCCGCCGGACCGGTGTGCGCGCCCGACGGGGTGAGCAGGGCGGCGTCGTCGGCCCAGCGCAGCGCCAGGTCGACGTCGTGAGTCGCCATGACGACCGTCGTGCCGTTCGCGCGCAGCCCGTCGAGGGTGGTGAGCAGGCGTTCCTGGCCGTCGGGGTCGAGGCCGGCCGTCGGCTCGTCCAGGATCAGCACGCGGGGCCGCATGGCGACCGCTCCCGCGATCGCCGTCCGCTTGCGCTGCCCGTAGGACAGCAGATGCGTGGGCCGGTCGGCGAGCGCGGAGATGTCCAGCGCGTCCAGCGCCTCCGCCACCCGGGCCCGTACCTCCGTGTCGGACAGGCCGAGGTTCAGCGGCCCGAACGACACGTCCTGCCCGACGGACGCGGCGAACAGCTGGTCGTCGGGGTCCTGCACCACCAGCTGCACGGTGGTGCGCAGCGCCGTCAGCCCCTTCCGGTCGTAGCGCACCGCCCGCCCCTCCACGGTCAGTTCGCCGCCGTCCGGCCGCAGTCCGCCGCTGAGCAGGCGCATCAGCGTCGTCTTGCCGCTGCCGTTGCGCCCCAGCAGGGCCAGCGCGCGCCCTTCACGCACCTCGAAGTCGAGGCCGGTGAGCACGGGAGGGCCGTCCTCGTACGCGAAGGACACGCCCCGCAGGGCCACCAGCACGGACTCGCTCACGACAGGGGCCTTTCCAGTACGAGAGTCAAGGCGGCCAGCGCCGCCAGGAGCACCACGCTCAGCACCGTGAACCGGACGGAGACCCGCGCCTCCGGCACCAGCACGCGCAGGGTGCCGTCGTAGCCGCGCCCCGCGAGACCGGTCTGCAGCCGCGCCGCCCGGTCGAAGGACCGGACGAACGCGGTCGCGCCCAGCCCGCCGAGGGACCGCCAGGTCGCCGCGCGGGTGGTGTGCCCGAGCCGGGCCGCCTGCGCATCCCGGACGCGGCGCACCGAGTCGAGCAGCAGGAAGCTCATCCGGTACGTCACCAGCGCCACGTCCACGAGCGGGGCGGGCACCCCGGCACGCACCAGACGCGGCAGCAGATCCGACATGGGGGTGGTGAACGCGAACAGCAGCACACCAAGGGACGCCGCCGAGGTGCGCAGCAGCAACTCCCCGGCGCGCAGCGGCCCGTCCTCGGCGGGGGACACGAAGCCGTCCGGCCCGCCCACCTGCACCAGCAGGGTGAGCGCCCCGGTGACACAGAAGCCCAGCGGCACCCGGTAGGCCCGCCACAGCCGCCGCCCGGGCACCCCCGCCGGGCCGAGCAGCACGGCGAGCGCGGTCACCAGCACCAGGGCCGCGCCCGGCCAGGGCGGCAGCGAGATCGCGAGCACGGTGAGACCGAGCCCCAGTACGGCCTTGTCCACCGGATGACGGCGGCGCCAGCGACTGCTGTGCGCCGCCGCGTCGATCGGCAGCACGAGAACTCAGCCCCGCGCCCGCGCCGCGGCCCCGCCGCCGTCACCAGGACCGGCATCCGCCGCGTCCCCGAAGCCCGAGCCGTCCCCGTGCCCGCAGCCGGCCGCGTCGCCGGAGCCGGAGCCCGGGACGACTGACGCGGCCGTTCCACCGGTGCCGGCGAGCGGCCCGGACTCGTCGGCGGAGCCCGGGCCCGGGCCGGCCCCGGGTGCCGTCGCCGCCCGGGAGCCGGACGCCGCATCCGGGCCCGTCGTCGGTGCCGGCGTCCGGCCGTCGCTCGCCGGACCGCCGTCTCCCGCCCCCGGTGCGGCGCCCGCCGAGGCGGCCCGGGCCGCGCCCTGCCGTCGGCCGCGCCGCAGTCCGAAGTAGTACGCGAGGACGCCCGCGCCGATCGCCGCCTGGAGGGCGAACAGCGCCGACTCGATCTCGCCGGACGGCGGTTCGTACAGCGGCGAGATCCACGGCTCGTAGTCCGGGTCGATCTCGGTGATCGCGGTCTCCGCCTCCGCGTCCGCGCCCGTGAACGGCTCCTCCTTGTGGTCCCCGAGCCCGAGCACCAGCGGCAGCACGGCGAGCGCGGCCACGAGGAGCAGCAGCAGGCCGTTGATCCTTGCGTTACGGCTCATCGGGCCACCGCCTCGGCCGACTCCGCCGACTCCGCCGGCTTCCGCCCGGCCACCGAGGTCACGAGCACTCCGAGCCGCGTCAGTTCCCCCTTGCTGGACTGCACCAGCAGGCGCATCACCAGCACGGTCAGCAGCCCCTCGCTCACCGCGAGCGGGATCTGCGTGACGGCGAAGATGGAACCGAACTTGCCGAGCGCGCCCAGGAATCCGCTGCCGGGGTCGGGGAAGGCGAGCGCCAGCTGCACGCTCGTCACGCAGTACGTCGACAGGTCGGCCACGAACGCTCCGAAGAACACGGCGGCCATCAGCGGCACGTCGTACCGGCGCAGCAGCCGGTAGCCGCCGTACCCGGCCCAGGGGCCGACGATCGCCATCGAGAAGACGTTGGCGCCCAGCGTGGTCAGACCACCGTGGGCGAGGAGCAGCGCCTGGAACAGCAGGGTGATGGTGCCCAGCACCGCCATGACCGGCGGCCGGAACAGGATGGCGCCCAGCCCCGTACCGGTGGGGTGGGAGCAACTGCCGGTCACCGACGGCAGTTTCAGCGCGGACAGGACGAACGTGAAGGCTCCCGACGCACCGAGCAGCAGCGTGCTCTCGGGATGTTCCCGCACTTCACGGATGAGCGACCGGGCTCCGTGGACGACGAACGGCGCCGACGCGACACCCCAGGCGACCGCGTGCGCCGGAGGCAGAAAACCCTCGGCTATGTGCATGGCTCAGCAGACCCTCTCCAGCACCTCGTGGATGGTTGACGCGCCTTGGCCGGTCTCCTGGCTGACGGGTACCACCGCCCGTGCTCCGCCTTCCCGGGTCCCGAAGAACCCAGTGGCTGCCCGTGAGGGCCGGAGCCGGACTTCCCGATCACAGTGGCGAGGGCCGCACCGGTATCGCACCGATTTCCCGTCACCAAGGCGTGGTGACAGTAGTGCCCGTACCGGCCCGGTGACAAGCGGTCACAGGGGGCGCGCGGACGGCGCCCGGCAGCTCGCGTCCCGGCGCACACCTGCGCACTTGACACGCGCGGTGCCGTCCGCCGGGCCGGGGGACTGAGGGGCCACCGTCCTGGGCAGAACCTTGCTGCACTTAATATGCAACAGCGATATCCAGGCAACAGGGATGTGAGGTTCGATGACTACCCGACGCATACGGGGAGCAGCCGCCGCGGTGGCCATGGCCGGTGCGCTCGCCGCCTGTTCGGCGCCGGGCGACGGCGGTGCGGACGGCGGTGCGGCCGCCGATTCCGTCGTGATCGGGGTCTCCACCGAACCGGACACCCTCAGCCCCCTGCTCGGCTACGGCAAGGACGGCAACTCCAAGATCTTCGACGGGCTCCTCGCCCGGAACGCCGATCTCAGCCTGAAGCCCGCGCTGGCGAAGGCGCTCCCCGAGGTCACCGACGGTGGCCGCACCTACACCTACACCCTGCGCGACGGCGTCGAGTTCAGCGACGGCGAGCCGCTCACCGCCGACGACGTCGTGTTCACGTACCGCACCGTCCTGGACGACAGGACCAACAACCCCGCCAAGAGCGAACTGGACGCCGTCAAGGAGGTCCGCGCGGACGGCGACGACAAGGTCGTCTTCACCCTGGACTACCCCTACGCGGCCTTCGCCGCCCGCACGGTCCTGCCCGTCGTCCCCGAACACATCGCCGGGAAGCAGGACCCCAACACCGGCGCCTTCAACACCGAGCCGGTCGGCACCGGACCGTACGTCCTCACCGGCTGGAGCAAGGGCGAAAAGCTCACCTTCAAGGCCAACCCGGACTACTGGGGCGGCGCCCCTAAGGTGAAAAAGCTCACCATGGCGATCATCGCCGACGACGACGTCCGCGCCACCCGGCTGCGCTCCGGCGACCTGGACGGCGCCACCCTCCCGCCCAACCTCGCCGCCACCTTCAAGAACGACGACGGGCGCAGGACCCACCGGGCGACCACCTACGACTTCCGCGCCGTCACCCTCCCCACCGGCAATCCCGTCACCGGCGACACCGCGATCCGGCGGGCCCTGGACCTCGCCGTGGACCGCGAGGCCATGGTCGACAAGATCCTCGACGGCGCCGGCCGCCCCGCCTACGGCCCGCTGCCCGTGGACGACCCCTGGTTCGCCCGCGGCGTCGAACGCGACCAGGACCTCGACGAGGCGGGGCGGATCCTCGACAAGGCCGGCTGGAAGGCGGGCGAGGACGGCATCCGCGCCAGGAACGGCCGCCGCGCCTCCTTCACCCTCTACTACCCCTCCGGTGACAAGGTCCGGCAGGACCACGCCCTCGCCTACGCCTCCGACGCCAAGAAGGCCGGCATCGAGGTGAAGGTCGAGAGCGCCACCTGGGAGGTCATCGAACCCCGGATGAAGCGCGACGCCGTCCTCGCCGGCTTCGGCAGCACCGGCGACCCCGACTTCGGCCTCTACACCCTGCTGCACTCCTCCCTCGCCGGCGACGGCTTCAACAACATGGCCCTCTACGACAACCCGGCCGTGGACGAGGCCCTCGACACCGGCCGCCGCAGCCGGGACCCCGAGGTCCGGGGGGACGCCTACGACAACCTCCAGCGCGCACTCGTCAAGAACCCGGGCTACACCTTCCTCACCCACATCGACCACATGTACGTCCTCGCCGACCGCTGGCAGGACCTGACCACCCAGACCGAACCGCACGAGCACGGCTTCGCCAGCGGCCCCTGGTGGAACGTCGAGGACTGGCAGCCGAAGGGATGATGACCGGCGCCCCCTGGGGAGCGATGGCACGGCTCACGGCACGGCGGGCCCTGTACGCCGTGCCGGTGCTCCTCGTCGTCACGTTCGGCGTGTTCGCCGTCGCCGCCGCCTCCCCCTTCGACCCCGTCAAGGCGTACGCGGGCACCGCCGCGCTCGGCGCCGACCAGGAGACACTGGACCGGCTGCGGGAGAACCTCGGCGTGGACCGCCCGTTCACCGCCCGCTGGTGGGACTGGCTGACCTCCGCCCTCGGCGGCGACCTCGGCCGGTCCACCGTCATGCGGCAGCCCGTCACCGAGGCCATCGGCGAACGCCTGGTCTGGTCGGCGCTGCTGTGCGCCGTCGCGTTCGCCGTCGCTGTCCTGCTCGGCACCGTGCTCGGCGTGCTCGCCGCCCGCCGCCCCGGCTCCCTCCTCGACCGCACGGTCACCTCCCTCGCATACGCCCTGGAGGCGGCGCCGGTCTTCTGGATCGCCCTGCTCGCCGTCTGGCTCTTCGCCCTCGAACTGGACGTCCTCCCGGCCGGCGGCCTCACCGACACCGGCAGCGAACAGGTCACCTTCGGACAGGTCACGCACCACCTGATCCTGCCCGCCGGCGTCCTCGCCGTCTCCCAGCTGCCCTGGTTCACCCTCTACGTCCGTCAGGGCGTCGGCGACGCCCTCGCGGAGGACCCCGTGCGCGGGGCCAGGGCCCGCGGCCTGAGCGAACGCACCGTCCTGCTCGGCCACGCCCTGCGCTCCGGACTGCTGCCCGTGCTCACCCTGATCGGCTCCCGCGTCCCCGAACTCATCACCGGCGCCCTGCTGGTGGAGAGCGTCTTCAGCTGGCCGGGCATCGCCGCGGCCACCGTGGAGGCGGCCACCGCGGTCGACTTCCCCCTGCTGGCCGCGCTCACCACCCTCGCCACCGCCGCCGTCCTCGCCGGAAACCTGCTCGCCGACCTGCTCTACGGGCTGATCGACCCGAGGGTGAAGCTGAATGAGATGTGACTGACGTGACCGACATCAGCGTCGAGAAGACGGACGTCGAGTCCGCGGCCCCGACGGCGTGGCGCTCGCACGGCGCCGCCCGCCGCTCCACCCACACCCTCCGCCTGCGGGTCTCCGCCGCCCTGACCGCCGTGACGGTCCTCGCGGTGGTGCTGGTACCGCCCCTGATCCAGCTCGACCAGCAGGCCGTCGACCTGGCCGCCAAACTGCTGCCCCCGAGCTGGTCCCATCCCTTCGGCACCGACGACGTGGGCCGCGACCTGCTGCTGCGCTGCGTCTACGGACTGAGGGTGTCGCTGCTGGTCGGCGTCGTCGCCGCGCTCACCGCCACCGTGATCGGCACCGTCGTCGGCGCCACCGCCGGGGCGCTCGGCGGCTGGGCCGACCGCGCGGTCATGCGCCTGGTCGACACCCTGTCCTCCGTTCCGCACCTGCTGCTGGGCATCTTCATCGTCGCCATGTTCCGGCCGGGCGTCTGGCCGGTGGTGATCTCCGTCGCCCTCACCCACTGGCTGTCCACCGCCCGCATCGTCCGCGCCGAGGTCCTCTCGCTGCGCTCCCGCCCCTACATCGACGCGGCCGTCTCCGGCGGCGCGTCCCGGTGGCGGGTGACCGTCCGCCACCTCCTGCCGGGCGTCCTGCCCCAGGCCGGGCTCGCCGCCGTGCTGATGGTCCCGCACGCCATGTGGCACGAGTCGGCCCTGTCCTTCCTGGGCCTGGGCCTGCCCACCCACACGGCCAGCCTCGGCACCCTCATCCAGGGCGCGCGCGGTTCCCTGCTCGCCGGACAGTGGTGGCCGACCCTCTTCCCCGGCCTCTTCCTGATCATCCCCACGCTCGCCGTCGCCGGCCTCGCCGGTGTCTGGCGGGAGCGGATCAACCCCCGCCGCCGATCGGAGCTGATGCTGTGACGCCCGAGCGACCTCCCACACCGCCGACCACCACCGCGGCCCCCGACCACCGCTCCGTCCCGTCGCCGGAGGGTGCGTCGACCTCCGAGCACCGTTCCGTGCCGTCGGCGGGGGGTGCGGCACCCGGGTGTGGTTGCGTTTCGTCGCGCGAGGGTGTGGCGGATGAGCGGCGGTCCGTGGCGTGCGCCATCGACGCCGCGCCGCACGAGCGACCTCCCGTGCTGTCGGTCCGCGGACTGTCCGTACGCTTCCTGCTGCCCGGCGGCCGCCGGATCGCCGCCGTCACCGACGCGCACTTCGACGTGGCACCCGGCGAATGCCTCGCCCTGATCGGCGAGAGCGGATGCGGCAAGTCCGTCCTCGCCTCCGCCCTGCTCGGCCTGCTCCCCGCCAACGCCCGGACCGCCGGCCACGCCCGCCTCGGCGACCTCGACCTGCTCACGGCCGACGAACGCACCCTGGCGCGCACCGTACGGGGCCGCCGTATCGGCCTGATCCCGCAGAGCCCGGCCGCGCACCTCACCCCCGTGCGCACGATCCGCTCCCAGCTTCAGGAGACGGTCGCCCAGCTCACCGGCGTCCGCGGCCGCGCCGCCCTGCGCACCGCCGCCGAACAGGCCGCCGTCCGTGCCGAGTTCCCCCGGGGTCACCTCGACCGGCACCCGCACGAACTCTCCGGCGGCCTCGCCCAGCGGGCCGCCACCGCCCTGGCCCTGGTCGGCGAGGCACCCCTGCTCCTGGCGGACGAACCCACCACCGGCCTGGACCGCGACCTGGTGGACCGCACCGTCGACGAACTGCGCCGCCACGTCGACGCCGACCGGGCCCTGCTGATGATCACGCACGACCTCGCGGCGGCGGAACGCATCGCCGACCGGGTCGCCGTCATGTACGCGGGCCGCATCGTCGAACTGACCGCGGCAGAAACCTTCTTCGGCGCCCCGGGCCCCCGCCACCCCTACAGCCGGGGCCTGTTGGAGGCACTGCCCGACCGGTCCTTCACCCCCATCCCCGGACTGCCCCCGGAGCTGGGGGACCTCCCCGACGGCTGCGCCTTCGCCGCCCGCTGCGACCGAGCCACGGACGCCTGCACGGCCCTGCCGCCCTTCACGGGCTCGATCGCCTGCCACCACCCGGTCCCGGCCCCCACCCCGGAGGACATCCGTGCTTGAGCTGCACGCCGTCACCGCCGGCTACGACCGCCGCGCCCCCGTCGTACGCGACGCGAGCCTCACCGTCGCCCCCGGCGAGGCCGTGGGACTGCTGGGCCCCAGCGGCTGCGGCAAGTCCACCCTCGCCCGGGTCGCCGCCCTCCTCCACCGCCCCGACTCCGGGACCGTCGTCCTCGACGGCACCCCCGTGCACCGCTACCGCCACCGGGCCCCCCGGGCCCAGCGCACCGCCGTCGGCGTCGTCTTCCAGCAGCCCCGGCTCTCCGCCGACCCCCGCCTGCGCCTCACCGACCTGATCGCGGAACCCCTGCGCGCCACGGGCCGGCGGGCCACGGTCCCGGACCGCGTGGCCGAACTCGCCGAGACCGTCGGCCTCACCCCCGACCTGCTCACCCGCCGCCCCCACGAGGTCAGCGACGGCCAGCTCCAGCGCGCCTGTCTGGCCCGCGCGCTGGTGCTGCGCCCCCGCTGGCTGATCTGCGACGAGATGACGGCGATGCTGGACGCGTCGACGACGGCCGCGCTGGTCCGTGTCGTCGAGGACTACCGCACCTCGACCGGAGCCGGCCTGCTGGCGGTGGGCCACGACCGGACCCTTCTGAACCGCTGGTGCGACCGTACGATCCAGTGGGACACGGTGACGTCGACGGCGACGAAGGTGCTCACCTGACCCCCGGCACGCACGCACGTCGGAGGGAACCGGGAGCGGGCCGCGCCGGCCCGCTCCGTCCTCGTCCTAGAACTCCTCCTCGCCGAGCGGTCCCCCCATGCCGCCGAAGAAGCCCTCCAGGATGTCGTCGACGCGCACCTCGGTGGCGCCCGCCGGAGCCGTGGCCTCCTTCGCACCGTCGCCGACCCGCAGCACCAGGGCGAACTTCTTGACCTTCGCCGTCTCCGCCAGCTTGGCGAGGTCCACGGACACCTCGGTCAACTCACCGTTCCTCAGCGTGAAGTCGGCGGTGACCTTCTTGTTCGGCGCGTCCTTGAAGTCCTTGGCCGTGGGCAGCTCCCCGCCGCCCCCCGGAAGGTCCTTCTGCAGCGGCCGGAGCGCGTCGAACAGCTCGGTCATCAGCGTGCGGAACGGCGCCGTGGCCTTGATGTGCTCGGTGCCGTCCGATCCGCCGGAGGTCTCGAAGTCGACCTGCCGGGCGACGACCTGCCGCAGCGCGTTGGTCAGCTTCTTCTGCGCCTTGGCGGAGAGGGTGGGTTCCGCCGAGGGCTCCGCGCCCCCGGCGCCCTCCGCCCCCGACATCTGCTCGCCGGTCTCCTTCAGCTCCTTCGTGGAGACCTTGATCCACTCACCGGCGAGGAGCTTCTTGAACGCCCCGGCTTCGGCGGGCAGTTCGTCGGCCGGCGGCACGGGGGCGCCGGCCATCGTCGCGAGCTCCTCCGCGTCGACGCGGAGGTAGACGTGGTCGCCGACCAGCCGGTACTCGAGCAGATCGCCCTCCGCGCCGCCGACCTTCACCGCCATGCCGGTGAAATCCTTCTCGCCGGACTTCTCGAGCGGCTTCCTCGACTGCACGGAGACGGAGATCCGTGCCTCGCTGAGCCACTCGGCGACCTCGTCGGGCATCTCCTCGCCCGGCTCCGACGACTTGGCGTCCAGGGCCTTCAGCGTGGCCGCGTCGGTGTCCAGATCCAGCTCGAACGAGAGCGAGCGCTTCTCACCGAGCTTGTCGAAGGCGTTGTCGAGCTTCTGACCCGCGGACAGGTTCTCCACGGTGCCGCAGGCGGCGGAACCGGCCAGGACGGCGGTGGCGACGGCGGTGGCGGTCAGAGTTTTGCGTATGGCGGAAATGACGTTCTCCTCGTGAAGGCGACCGGATCGGTCACTCAGGAGACCGATCATCGAGCCGAACGGTTGTACGCCTCAAGTGATTTGATGACCGGACGTCACATCGAACCGCATCATGATGGGCATATAGGAGAGCATGTCCACTCCTCCACCGAATTCGCCCGGAGTGCAGGTCTGTTCCCTCAAGCGGGACACTCCGCAGTCGATCCCGGCGAACAGCCCGTACACGATCATCAGGTTCCCCTTCGGGAGCGCCGAGTCCACCGACCGCTTCGCCATGCACCAGGTCAACCAGCCGGACGGATACGTGGTCACCAACTGGGACTCGGACAACCGCTCCGGCTTGATATGGCCCAGCACAGCCGGCTGGGGCACCCTGTACGCGATGATCCAGTGGGAGGCGGGAGGCTACGACGAACTGCGCGACCAGTTCGTCCGGGACCCGCTCGGCCTCACCCCGTCGCCCAACGACACCACGGCGACGGAGCACCGGCCGCCCAGTCCCGGCATGCAGTGCTGGACGAAGCACTGGGGCATCTTCGTCGACCCGGCCGTCCCGCTCGCCCTGCGCGCCACCCATGACGACAGCGTGGCGCGGAACATCGTCCTGGCGGAGTTCAAACTGGTGATACACGAGGCCGCCTGACGGTGCACGGCGGCCGGTGGAAAGGCCGTCGTGCACACCGTCGTCACCGGGAGGGCCGAGCGTCCCGGGACCTCCCGGGTCCTGATCACATACGGTGCCTGGGTGCTCCCCACGTCCCTGCCTCCGTCCCCCCGGCTGGCCGGCCTGACACCGGCGCGTCTGTCCCCGGGGTACTTCGCCCTCGTCATGGCCACGGGCATCCTCGCCGTCGGCTGCCAACTGCGCGGCTGGACGCCGGTCTCCCGGTCCCTGCTCGTCCTCACCGCCGTCGAGTACGCCCTGCTGGTCGTCCTCACCGTCTGGCGTTTCGTCGCGCACCGCCGTGAACTCGCCGCGGATGCCCACGACACCCGCAAGGCGTTCCTCTTCTTCACCTTCGTCGCGGGCACCGACGTCCTCGCCGTCGGCCTGGCCGGCCAGGGCCACTTCGTCCCGGCCGCCGTCCTCCTCGTGATCGCCGCGCTCACCTGGGTGGTCCTCGGCTACACCATCCCCTGGGCGGCGGTCCTGGGCCGCAGCGAACGTCCGGTCGTGGCGGCCGCCAACGGGACCTGGTTCGTCTGGGTGGTCGCCAGCCAGTCGGTCGCCGTGGCCGCCGCGACCCTGGAACCCCACTACGAGGCCGCACGCCAGGGCCTGGCCGTCGTCGCGGTCTTCTCCTGGTCGGTCGGCTGCGTCCTCTACGCCGCCTCCGCGATCTTCGTCTCGCTCCGGCTGATGCTCTACCCCCTCGAACCGCGCGAACTGGACCCGCCCTACTGGGTCTCGATGGGCGCGGTCGCCATCACGGTGGTCGCGGGCGCGCGCATCGTGGAGATGGAGAGCGCCCCCATGGTCGACGCGGTGCGCGGCCTGGTGGCGGGCATGTCGGTCGTCTTCTGGTGTTTCGCGACCTGGCTCGTCCCCGTCCTGATCGCCGTCGGCGTCTGGCGCCACGCCGTCCACCGGGTGCCCCTCGCCTACGAGCCCACCTGGTGGAGCATCGTCTTCCCCCTCGGCATGTACGCCGTCGCCGGCATGTACCTCGGCCGCGCCGACGACCTGCCCATCGTGGAATGGATCGGCCAGGCCTGGCTCTGGGTCGCCCTCACCGCCTGGACCCTGGTCTTCCTCGCCATGCTCCACGCCCTGCTCACCACCAGGTCGCCGGAGCCGGAACGGACCTGATCCGCTCCGTCGGGACCGGCGCGGTCCGCCCCGTCAGCCCTCGTCGGCAGCGGCGGCCAGGATCCGGGCCAGCTCCTCGGGCCGGGTGACCATGGGCCAGTGGCCGGAGCCGATGTCGACGAAGTCGACGTGCTCCGCACGAGCGAGCTCCGGAATCCCGCCGGCGTCGATCCACCCCCGCACCTGCGCCACGGTGAACTCGGGGCACACGACGACGACCGGGACGCCGAACCGCCGTTCGTCCGCCAGCCGTACCACGCCCCGGGCCACGCCCTCGGGCACCGGGATCGCGCCGTCCGCCAGCTCCTTCCGGGCCTCGTCGTCCAGGTCGGCGGCGTCCGGCCCTTCGAACGGGCCCCACCCCGGAAAGGGCATCACCCCGTCATGCACCTCGAACAAGTCGGCGTACGGCTCGCCGTCGACGGTGGGGAAGCCGCCGACGAGGGCGACCTTGGCCACCGCTTCCGGGCGCCGGTCGGCGGCCAGCCAGGCCAGCGCACACGCCGCGGAATGACCGACGACCATGGGCCTGCCCGACGCCCCGTCGACGGCGGCGAGCACGGCCTCCACCTGGTCGTCGAGCGTGGCGGAGACGGAACCGTCCCCCTGCCCCGGGAGCGTGAGTGGCACGGGGCGGTGGCCGAGAGCCTCCAGCGCGGACGCGACGCGGTCCCACACGGAACCGCTCAGCCACAGGCCGCCGACAAGCACGATGTCCATGATCGGTACCTCCTTCTCCGACTGCGTGGAGCCTCACCGTAGGAGCAGATCCGGACGATCCACTGCCGGATTCCCGCGGAGCCCGCACAAGGAGCCGGCGGACTAGCCTGCTCCCGTGCCGAACGACCTCAGTCCCACCGCGCGAGCGCTGCGCGCCCTGGAGATCCTCCGGGCCCGGCCCAGTACGACGGCCGGCGAACTGGCCGTGCGGCTGGGCGTCACGGAGCGGGCCGCACGCCGGTACGTCGGGATTCTGCGCGAGGCCGGCATCCCCGTGGAGTCCGCGCGAGGGCCGCACGGCGGGTACCGGCTGGGGCGCGGCACCCGGCTGCCTCCCGTGCAGTTCACGCAGGCCGAGGCGGTCGGTCTGGTGATGGCGGTACTCGGCGGCCAGCCGGCCGCGGCCGACGCCGGCGATCTGGTCGGCACGGCCCTGGACAAGGTGGTCAAGGCGCTCCCGGAGGGCGTCGGCCGGCAGGCGGCACTGCTCCGGTCGTACGCGTCGGCCGCCCCCGACCCCCACTCGGCACGCCCGGATCCCGCCGTCACCAGCGAACTCGTCGAGGCCGTCGCCGCCGGCCGACGCGTGTCGGTCACGTACCGCAGCGAGGCCGGCAACGAGTGGGAGGCGGAGGTGGATCCCTGGTCCGTCGTCGTCCGGTACGGGCGCTGGTACCTGCTGTGCCACTCCCATCGCGCGGACGCGATCCGCACCTACCGCATCGACCGGGTCCGCGCCGTCCGGCCGACCGGACACGGCTTCGCACCGCCCAGGGGCCTCGACCCGATCGCCGTACTGGAGAAGAACCTGGGCCTCGGCTGGGAGTTCCCCACCCGCGTGGTCTTCGACGCACCCCTGACCGAGGTCGCCCCGTGGATCCGTCCCCCCATGGGACGGCTCGAACCCCGGGGAGAGGGATGCCTGCTGGAGGGCAGCACCCGCAACCCGGACATGTACGCGCAGGAGTGGCTGGCGAGGGTGCCCTTCCCCTTCCGCGTCGACGGCGGGAGCGAACTGCGCAGCGCCGTCGCGGAGCTCGGGGCACGCTTCACGGCCGCGGCGACGGAGCGTTGCTGACCGGGCCGCCGGAGTCCGGTGTCGTCAGCACCGCTCGGACGGTCTTGCCGCTGGGTGGGTAGGGGACGCAGTCCCAGGAGTCGGCGAGGGCTGTGACGAGGGTGAGGCCGCGTCCGGTGGTGCCGAGTGGGTCGGTGTCCGTGGGGCGGGGGAGCGGGCGCAGGTCTCCGCGGGCGTCGCTGACCTCGATACGCAGGCGGGCCGCCGGGTCGAGGGCGAGCGTGAGCCGGAAGCAGCGGCCGCGCACGCGGCCGTGCATAACGGCGTTGGCGGCCAACTCCGCGACGACGAGTTCGGCACGCTCCATGAGCTCTCGCGAGGCGCCCCGGGAACGCAGCTCGGTCACCGCGAGCAGCCGGGCGAGACGGGCGCCGCGCGGCGTCGACGACAGCAACTGCGTGAAGGTGTGAACGGGCGTGCCGACGCAAGGTGTTGCTTGGTTCATGGCGTCAGAGTGGCGGCCCGGTGCGGGCGGGGGCGAGTGCCGCGCCCCGTACGGAGAGCGGGCGTACGACCGGGAGAGACGGGCGGTACGCCGGTGAGCTCCTCGCCTGTTGCGCGATACTGAGCTGCCATTGAGGAAGTGATCCCGGTAGGGCGTCGGCGCAGCGATTGACCACCGCTGCCGACAACGCGACCGGTTCACCCTGTTGCGCCCCCTTCGGCGCATCAGGGTACGTACGCAGGGGGAGACGACAAGCGTCATGAGAATCACCTGGTTCGCCTGGCTGGCACAGCACTTCGGTGAATACGGCTACAGCGACGGGCCGTTGCGCGCGGCGACGGGCACGGGCGCGGTGCTGGTGACCGCCGCGCTGCTCTGGTTCACGCTGGACCGCAACCGGCCCGCAGCCGTGGCCGCCGCGGGTCTCACCTGCGCTCTGGGCATCGGGTGGCTGGCCTTCCACTGAGAGGACGAAAGCTCCGGTCCCGGGTCACCCGCACGGGCAGGTCAGTTCGGGGACCGCACGGTGGGGAGAACACGTCACCACGGCCAGGGTGAGGTACGAGGGGCGTTCGAGGTAGTGGCCGTACGACACGTCGCCGCCCGCGCGCAGCCGTTGGGCGGCGGCGTCCACGAGCCGGGCCAGGCGCGCGGTGTCCCGGTCGGACTCCGCCGCGAACCGGGGCGTGTACTCGGCCAGCCGCTCGCCGAGCCAGGCCGCCGCCTCCTTCGCCTCGTCCCAGGTGCCCCGCACCAGTGAGCGGGGCTTCACGAGCCAGTACGCCGTCTCCAGGGGCGGGAGGTCCGACGTGCGGAACTCCGCGGCCACCAGGCGGTAGCGCTCGATCAGTTCCGGCCTGCTCCCGGCCGGGGGCGGGTCGGGGTGCGGGGGCCGTCGCAGGGCCTCGTCGTCGAAGCGTTCCTTCGGGCCGGTCCAGAGGTAGGCGTGGTGGTGCACGTGCTGCTCCCGGAGTGCGGAGCGCCGGTCGGACGCGGGGAGCAACCCGGTCCGGCCGGCGACGGGGAGGGGGAGGGAGGAGGGTCAGGCGCCGAGACCGAAGCGGGCCGGGTCGATACCGGCGGCGTCCAGTTCCGCCGTGGTGAACCGCAGCGGCGGTACGTCCGGCCGCTTGCTGTCGCCCAGCGCCCAGGCGTCCGCGCCGATCCGGGCCAGCGTCACGCACCCCTCGGTGCAGGGGCCGCCGCACGCCCTCGTGAACGAGGCCCCGCTGATGTCGAGCGCGTACAGGGTGGTTCCGTTCTGCATGACTGCACCTTCCAGCTCGTCTGACGCGGCCGGGTCCGGCCGCCGCCGCCCGTGGTGGGCGGGGATGCACGGAGGGGGCGCCCCCGCCCGGGTGTTTCCGCAGGTGAGCGGTGGACACGGGCGGCTGTCCCGGATCTCCGTGACCTCAGAGTGGCGGTCGGACGGGGGCGGGGACGAGTGTGGCACCCCGTACGCTGCGTCAGCGTACGGACACGAAGAGTGGACGGTACGTCTGATGATCCGTCAGGCTGGGGGTGAACGCGGGCGGCGCGAGAGACGGCCGTCGCGGTGCGGTGCGAAGGAGAGGAAAGGGGCGGCGGATGGACGTGGTCGGGGTCGAGGGGGAGACGGCCGGGAGCGCCGGCGCGCGGGCGGTTCCGGCGGGGGAGTGGGAGCGGGAACCGCATCCGTCGGACAGCCTCCGGACGTTCGGGGCCGTCGTCCAGGCGTTGCGCGAGCACGCGGGACTGAGCCGGGTCGACCTGGGCGCTCGCGTCCAGTACTCCAAACACACGGTGGAGTCGGTGGAGTTGGGGCGCCGGATGCCGGACGAGGCGTTCGTGGAGCGGGCGGAGGAGGCGCTGGGCAACACGGGTGCGCTGCGGAAGGCGGCGCGGCACCTGACGCGCGGGGAGGCAGGGCTGGCGGCGTGGTTCAGGCGGTGGGCGCGGCTGGAGCGGGAGGCGGCGAGCCTGTGCACGTATGAGTGCCGGTTGGTTCCGGGGTTGTTGCAGTCGGAGGGGTATGCGCGGGCCCTCTTCGAGAATCGCATTCCGCTGCTGACGGATGAGCAGTTGGAGGCTCAGGTCGAGGCGAGGATGGGTCGGCAGCGGATGCTGTACGAGCGTCCGACAGTTCCGTTCCACTTCATCGTCGAAGAAGCGGTCCTTCGGCGGAGGCTCGGCGGCGCCGAGGTGCGGCGCGAGCAACTGGACTACGTTCTGGAGCACACATCGCCTCGCAACGTGACGTTGCAGATCATGCCGCTGGAAGCCGAGTACCACTCGTGCATGGACGGGCCCCTGCGCCTGCTGGAGACACCAGAGGGACGCCGGCTCGCCTACTCGGAGGGCCAGGAAAGCGGGCGGCTGATCGGCGACTCGAAAGAGGTGAGAGTTCTCCAACAGCGCTATGACACACTGCGGTCGCAGGCCCTGCACCCCAAAGATTCCCGGGCCTTGCTGGAGCGACTGCGAGGAGAGGCATGAGCGCGACGGAACTCGCCTGGTTCAAGTCAACCTACAGCGGTAGCTCGGGCGACGACTGCGTGGAGGTCGCCGTCACCGAGCTGGCCATCCACGTACGCGACTCCAAGGACGTGACCCGCCCGTCCTTCGCCATCAGCCGCGACGGCTGGGGCCAGTTCGTACGGTTCGCGTCGGAGCGCTGAGCGACGTGAGGGCGTGCCGTCCGCTGAAGGGGCGGACAGCACGCCTGCCGTGGGGGCCTCCTACTCCCCGAGCGTGGCGACCGCCTTCTCGTAACCCCCGGTCGGCGGCGCGGTGTCGGGGCCGTACACCAGGTGGAGCACGCCCGTGGTGAACGTCTTCGACGACAGCAGCTTCAGCGGGATCGACGGCTCGCCCTCGTCGAACAGCCGCATGCCCCGGCGCACGGCGATCGGATGCACGAGGAGCTGCAGCTCGTCCAGCAGCCCGGCGGCGAGCAGCTGCCGGATGATCGAGATCGAGCCGCTCAGCCCGATGTCGCCGCCCGGCTCCCGCTTCAGCGCGGCGGCGACCTCGGCGACGTCACCCTGCGCCTGCTCGGAGTTGCGCCACTGGAAATCGAGAGGGCTGCGCGAGAACACGATCTTCCGCATGTCGCCGAGCTGCTTGGCGAAGCCCGCGTCCTCGGCGCCCGCCGCCTCCCGTTCCGGCCAGGCGCCGGCGAAACTGTCGTAGGTCACGCGGCCGAAGAGCATCGTGTCGGCGGTGTCCAGACCCGCGCCCACGGCCGCGCCCATCTCGTCGTTGAAGTACGGGAAATGCCACTGGTCGGGCGCCTCGACGACGCCGTCGAGCGAGATGAACACACTGGCGGTGATCTTCCGTGACATGGTGTCCTCCGTATCCGGGTGCGTGTACCGGATAAGACCGTCCCACCCACCGGAACTCATCGGTGGGCGGCACGCGGACGACTCGGACCGTGTTCGGCTCCCTGCGCCGCCCGGCGCGGATCCGTGACACTGCCCAGCCAGCCCAGCAGGAATCCGGCCGGCACCGTCACCAGGCCCGGGATCGTCACGTCCCAGACCCTGAAGTCGTGCCCCGGGAAGATCGACCCGGGTGCGCCGGAGGCGTACGGCGACAACGCGAGCGCCGCGATGCTCACCACCGTGGCCCCCCACAGGCACCACAGGGCACCGCGGGCGGTGAACCCGGGCCAGTACAGGGCGTACAGCAGCACGGGCGCGAGGGCGGCGCCGCAGATGCCGAGCCAGAGCGTCGAGACGACCACCAGGTTCCAGTCGGCGACGACGACCGCCACGACCGCGGCGACGCCACCCGTCAGCGCCGCCGACCACCGTGACGTGGCACCGTCCGCCTTGCCGGACGCCCCCAGCACGTCCCGGCCCAGGGCGATCCCGGCGGCGAGGGTCACATCCACCACGGCCGCGAGCGCGGTGAGGAAGAGGACACAGGCCAGGGCCGCGACCAGGACGCCGCCGCTGTCGAGCGCCCGCCCGAGCATCAGCGGCGTGAACACCTGGGCCGCCGGACCCGCCTCGCGCAGCGCCTCGCCGACGAGGGCCGCCGCGCCGACGCCGACGACGGCGAGCGCGCCGTACAGCAGGGTGAGCTCGCCGAGCATCCAGCGGCCGACGGTCCGGGCGCCGCGCGGGCTCTTCGTCGAGATCGCCCGCATCAGCACGGCGGGCATCGCCAGCGTGGCCATCGTCATGCCGAAGGTCTGCCCGATCCGGTTCACGGCCCCCACCCATCCCTTGCCGGTGTAGCCGCCCGGACGCAGATACGCCTCGCCCATCCGCGAGCCGTGCGCCGCGGCGTCGAGCAGCCGCCCGGGGTCCCCGCCGAAGCGGTGGAGCACCAGCACGGCGGCGACCACCAGCACGGGCAGGGCGATCGCCGACTTGGCGAGCATCACCACACCCGTGCCCCGGATCCCGCCGCTGACGGCGAGCGCCGTCATCACACAGCCGATCACCACGATGCAGCCGGTGCGCACGCCGGGCTGTCCGATCAGTGCCGCCGCCACATTGCCGACCACCACCAACTGCACGACCAGCAAGGGGAAACAGACGAGCAGGGTCACCACGCCCCACGAGACGCGTACCGCCGGCCCGCCGCTGCCGCGCGCGTCCAGCATGTCCGCGGCCGTCCGCGAGGCGTGCCCGCGCAGCGGCTCGATGATCAGCACGAGGAAGAGCACGACCCCGATCAGGCTGCCCAGCATGACGCCGAGGCCGTCGAAGCCGGACGTGGCGACCATGCCCACCAGGACGGTGACGGTCGCGACCGTGGTGGTGTCGCCGCCCATCGCGATGCCCTGCTGCCAGGAACGCAGCCGGCGGCTGTCGGACCGCACGAGAGCCCGGTCGTCCTCGTCGGCGCCCGTGACGATGCACAGCATCAGGCAGATCACGACGAACACCGAGAACACGGCGAAGACGAGGGACCGGGACGAGGGGTCGAGCAGCGTGGTCACGACCACCTCCGGACGTCCGGCCGCGGCTGGAGCAGATCGACCCGCCGCCCGTGCACCGCCAGCGCGTGCACACCGACGGCCAGGGGCACCACGGCCAGGATCACGCCGAGACTCACCGGCCCGGCGACCTGCGTGCCGTACACGCCCGGCGCGAGGGCGGCGGGCAGCACGTACAGCAGCCAGGCGACAGCGACCCGCACACCGAGCCGCAGCCCGACGGACAGCCGCGCCGCCTCCTCGCCGTCGTACCGCTCGTGCTCCGCAGGCGGCCACGCCCCGGCAGCCGGCTCGTCATGGTGCGGTGGCCCGTGCCAGGGCTGCGGTCCGAAGGACATGTGGTGGCTCCGCTCACGTCGATCCGGCACCCGGAAGGGGGCGCGGGTACGGGTGTGGGGGTGAGCGCGGAGTCAATCAGATCCGTGTGCACGCACGTGCGTCCCGGGCACAGGTCTGTGGCCGTGCCCAACACGGAGCCGTGCGGACAGTGAGCGGTCACTGTCCGAGCGGGGGCGGGGCGGCCCGGTGGCACGGCCCTCGCGCCTGCGCCACCACACGAGGAGGGCGCAGACGAGCAGGCCGCACGCCAGGCGGGCCCTGCCGCGCCGGATGTCCGGTGACCGACCGGTGCGACGGGCGTCGGCCGGTGCCGACGCGGGAGGCGGGTCGGCGAGTTCCTGCGCGACGTGCCGCCACACCCGCTCCGGAGGGGCCGCGGGGAGATCGGACTCCTCGACGGAGCGGGCCGCGGTGACCAGACGCGTCATCCGGCCCAGCTCGTCCCGGCAGCGTCCGCACACGGCGATGTGCCGGAGGGCCCTTCTGTCGTCGTGCGATGCGCCGTTGCCCAGGGCCAGCTCCAGCAGGTGCGGCGGGTCGACATGCGGCACCGTCACTCTCCTCACTGTGGTTCAGCCGGTGACCGGTTCCGCGGTGACGATCAGATTGGCCTGGTAGCCGCCCTTCTCGGGGACGAACGGCGGCGCACAGGTGATCAGCGTCAGCACCGGCGGGCCGCTCCGGCGGAAGGCCGAGGACGGAATCGCGTCCTTCGCCGTCGTCGCGCGGGCGGTGACGCGGTAGCCGACGGGCTCGGCTCCCGCGCGCCGGACCTCGACCCGGTCCCCCGGCCGCACGTCGTACAGCGCGGCGAACTCGCCGAGGGCCCCGGTGTCGTCGTCCACGTGCCCGACCAGTACCGACGAACCGCGGGCGCTTCCCGGGGCCGGTCCGAAGCGGTACCAGCCCGCGATCCCGGGATCGGACGGAACGGTCATGTCGCCCGCTGCGGTGACCCCCACGGGACGGACGCGGGCGTCGAGTCCCACCGAGGGCACCACCACGCGCTGCGGAGGGGACGACTCCGGTGCGCGGGCCGCCGGGCCGGGCGGACTCGCAGGGGGGAGCCGGGCGGCCGTGGGCGCGGAGGAGGCGTCGGCCCGGCCGAAGTCGGCCGGGGGCGACGGGCCCGCCGGCGGTGCGGCGGCGAGCGTGACGACCGCCGCCAGGGCGGCGGCCGTCACGCCGAGGCCGGTGAGCCGTTGCGCCACATCACCCACGTCGCCTCAGGGCCTTCACGAGCAGCGGGGTGCCCGCCAGGGCGACCAGGCCGGCCGCGCCCGCCCAGAGCGGCCCCTGGTCCACGGAGTTGGCGGTGACCGCCGCACCGCTGCCGCCCGCGTGGACGCCCTTCGGCGCGGAGTCCATGCCCTTGAGCGTCTGGGTCGCCAGCGCGAGGTTCTCGTCGTCCGCGCTGCCCCAGGCGTAGACGATGGTGTCGGCGCCCTCCTCGAGGTTCAGGTCGGCCGGGCCGATGGCCACCGTGTCGGTGCCGGCGAGGACGACGTCGGCCGAGACGGTGCCCGCGTCGACCACGGCGGCGTCCTGGTCGGGGTTCTCCAGTCCCTGGAAGACCGGCTGTCCGCCCGCGCGGACGTCCACGGCGGGTGCGGCGGCCACATGACGCACCGTCAGCCGCGCCTTGCCCGCGTCGACCTGGGAGACGTCGTTGACGAAGGCCGTCAGCTGCGGCTTGCCGTCGGCGGAGAGGTGGGCCGCGATCGTGGCGTTCGCCCCGGCCGGGACCTTGATCTCCTTCTCGACGGCCGGGGTGCCCTCGGGTCCCTGGCCGGCTTCGAACAGCTGGATGTCGTAGGTGCCGGCGTCGAGGGGCTGCGGCTCGGTCACCGTGCCGGGCTCGAAGTCGCCGAGGAGCTCGTCGCCGTTGGCGTAGACGTCGACGGTCAGCCCGGGAACGCCGTGGAAGACGGAGACCGAGGCCTTGTCGTCGCCGTCCGCCGACGGGGCGGCCACCGCGGGGGCGGTGACGGCCAGAGCGAGGGCACAGGCTCCGGCCGACGCGCCGAGGACGAGAGGGGTCCGGGAGATCATGGAAATCATTCCTTCGCGTCATATGCGTTATTTGCGAGGTCTTGCAGGTGGTTCCCGCCCGGATGCCGCCACGGATGCGAACGGCAGGACTTTTCTGCCGGCGCCTACGCCGCGCCCTCGCCGACGCGGCCCTGCTCGACCGCCTCGCGCAGTCGGTGCAGGCCACGTCGGGTGTGGCTCTTCACGGTGCCGAGCGGCATGCCGGTGCGTTCGGCGATCTGGGCCTGGGTGAGGTCCTGGTAGAAGGCCAGGCACAGCACCTCGCGCTGGCGGTGCGGCAGCCGGGACAGCGCGTCGACCAGCAGCACGCGGTCCAGGACCTCGTCCGTCGCGCCCTCGTCGTGCCGCTTCGCGTCGGTGTCGTGCGTGACGGTGTCGAGGAGGGCGAGGCGCCGTGTCCGGGCGGCGAGCGCGTCGACGATCTTGCGCCGGGTGATGCCGACCAGCCAGCCGCCGAGCGGCCCCTTCTCGGGGCGGTAGCCGTTCCGTCCCCGCCAGGCGCCGATGAACACCTGCTGGGTCACGTCCTCCGCCTCGTGCGCGTCACCCAGCGAGCGCGTGGCCATGGTGTGGACGAGCGCACCCCAGCGCCGGTAGACGGCGGCGAACGCGATCTCGTCCGAGGCGGCCAGACCGCGGGCGAGCTCCTCTTCGTCCCGGATCTCCCGGGTGACGGGAGAACGTACGTCGGTCTGTCGCGTGTACGTGGTCATGACCTTCCTCCTGCCGCCACCGGCTGATGCGACCAGTTTTGAGAAAGGGAAACGACGCACACAACATGCGTCGGTTGTGCGTCGTAAGGTGGAGGTATGGACATCGACCGAAGCAGGGACGACGAGGCGGACGTACCGCACGGCGGAGGGCTGACCACCGGCGAGGTGGCGCGGCGGCTGGGCGTGGCGCCCACGACGGTCCGTTCCTGGGACCGCCGCTACGGACTCGGCCCCGCCGCGCACACCGGGGGCCGGCACCGGCGCTGGACCGCCCGGGACCTGGCGCGGCTGGAGCGGATGTGCGCCCTGACGGCGACCGGGCTCCCGCCGGCCGAGGCCGCCCGTCTGGCCCTCGGGGGGACGGACGAGGGCGCGCCGTCCCCGCGAGCGGAGGACGGCGCGCCCGCCCCCCGGCCGGTGTCCCGCGCGCCCAGCCGCGCCGGAACGGGTCTGCGGCTCGGCGACGTGCGCCAGGAGTGCAAGGGCATCGCCCGCGCGGCCCTGCGCCTCGACACCGCCGCCCTCGACGACCTGCTCAGGGAAGTGATCGAGGAACACGGGCTGGTGGCGGCGTGGACAGAGGTGATCATGCCGACGCTGCAGGCGGTCGGCCGCAAGTGGGAGAGCTCGGGGGAGCGGTACGTCGAGGTCGAGCACTTCCTGTCCTGGCACGTCTCCGGCGCGCTGCGCCGCCACGCGCCGCCTGTGGCCGCCGATCGCCCCGGCGCCACCACCGTCCTCGCCTGCGTCCCGGCGGAGAACCACACCCTGCCGCTCGAGGCGCTGACCGCCGCGCTGGCCGAACGGGACCTGCCCGTCCGGATGTTCGGCGGTGCGCTGCCCGTGGAGTCCCTCGTGGCCGCGGTCCGCAGGACCGGCCCCGCCGTGGTGGGCCTGTGGGCGCAGTCCCGGACCACGGCCAGCCGCCCCCTGGCCCAGCACATCGCGGCGATCGAGTGGGGCGTGCGCGGCGCCCGCAGGAAGCCGGTCGTCCTGACGCTCGGCCCCGGCTGGGCCGGCCAGACGGCACCGGGACTGCCGCACCCCTCAGGGCTCGCCGAGGCCGTCACGGCCGTCGAGTCCGTCGTGGGCGGGTGAGCCGAGGCCGCGGATTTGTGCGGGGCACCGGCGCCCACCACGTCACGTGGGTCGTGGGACCCGGTGCGGTCGCTACGCGGCCTCCCCGGCGTACCGCGGCGTGCTCCCGGAGGCCCGTTCGACCAAAGCGGTGAACTCCCGCCGTACGGACGGCTCCGCACCGGCCCGGTCGAAGTGCCGCAGGCTCGTCGCGGCCAGCTCCGCGATCTTCGACTCGACGACGGCCCGTGCCCCCGTGCGCTCCAGCGCCGCGCGCATCCGGCGCACGGTGTCGTCGGACACGGACGGCTCACCCGGGGCGAGCACGTTCGCGGCCTCCCGGTCACCGGAGGATTCCGCCAGCAGGGAGCCCACGGCGAGCAGATAGGTCAGCTTGCGCGTGCGCAGGTCGTCGGCGGGCTTCCCGGTCACGGCAGGGTCGCCGAAGGCGCCGAGGAGGTCGTCGTGGAGCTGGAAGGCGAGGCCCGCACACCGTCCGGCGGAGCGCAGCGCGTCCAGGACGCCGGCGTCGGCGCCGGCCAGGGACGCGCCCAGGGCCAGCGGCCGCTCCACCGTGTACAGGGCGCTCTTGAGGGTGGCGATGGCCACCGCCTCGTCGACGCCCGACGCGGCGGTGGCCTGCGCGTGGATGTCCCGGTACTGCCCCGCCACCATCTCGGCGCGCATCGCCCGCCACTCCCGGAGCAGACGCGGACCGTGCGGCGAGCCGAGCGCGGTCTCGGTCAGCAGGTCGTCCGCCCAGGCCAGGGCGAGATCGCCGGCGAGGATCGCCGCGGACGTCGCGAACGCCGTGGGCGACCCCGTCATACGCGCCGCCTCGTGCATGCGGGCGAGGTCCACGTGGACCGAGGGTGCGCCCCGGCGCAACGTCGATCCGTCCATCACGTCGTCGTGGACGAGGGCGCAGCCCTGGACGAGTTCGAGGGCCGCGCCCGTGCGCAGTACCGGCGTCGCGTCCCCGGTCCCGCCCGCGGCACGCCACCCGCACCAGGCGAACGCCGTGCGCAGCCGCTTCCCCCCGCGCAGGACCAGTGCGGCGACCCGGTCGGCGATGTCACGGGCGAACACCGGATCCGTCTCGTGGGCCTGTCCCAGCACGTCGTCGAGGACCCCTCGGAGCTCCGCCTCGACGGCCAAGGCCGCGTCGCGGGCAGTGAGCGGACCGTCGGCCCGCCCGACCGGTTCGGCCGTCGTGGGCCGCAATCCCAGCATGCACAACCCCTGTTCACGTTCGGTCACCTGCACACCATGGCTTCGGCCGGGTGCCCCCGTATGGATGCGTCGACTCCTGCGCGTTGGGCGGCCCGTCCCCGGCCCACCGCGGCCGGGGACGGGTTCGAGATCCCGGACTGCCGCCGATCGCCGGCGCCCGGCGAAGCCGCCCTATGACCCCGGCCGGCCGCCGGGCCCGGGCCGGGAGGCCGCCTGGTCGGCCCGGCCGCCGGCGCCGAGCAGCCCCGTCGGCCGGAACGGCTCGACGGCGGCCAGGCGCGGCAGTTCGCGCCGGGAGAGCGCCGTCACCACCGGCGGCATCGCGGCCCGTACGAGCTGCGCCGACCGGAGCCAGCGGGGCACGTAGACCGACGGGCGGCGCCGTTCGACGGTGGTGACCAGCCGCCCGGCGACGTGCTCGACGGGGTACACCTTGCGCGCCGGCCGCGGCATGTGACCACGCAACTCGCGCAGCACCGCGTACGCGTCGGCGTCGCGGACCATGTCGGTGTCGGTCCAGTTGATGTAGGCGATGCCGACGCCCACGCGCCGGTGGGCCACCTCGGCCCGCAGCGCGTGGGCGAACGACTCGACACCCGCCTTGGAGGCGCAGTACGCACTCATCATCGGCGCCGCACCGAGCGAGGCGAGCGACGCGACCTGGAGGAAGTAGCCGCGCGTTTCGAACAGGTCCTCGATGAACGTCCGTGCGGTAGTGGCGCTGCCTATCAGGTTCACCTCGACCACCCGGCGCCACACCGCGGGATCGGACTCGGCGAACGGACCGCCCTCGGCCACGCCCGCGTTGGCGACCACCACGGACGCCGGCCCCAGCCGGGCACGGATGTCCGCGCCCGCCCGGGCCATGCCGCGGTCGTCGGTGACGTCGACCTCCCAGCACCCGCTCACGCCCGGCAGCGACTCCTGGACCTGCTTCAGCGTCCGCTCCTCACGCCCGAGCAGCGCCACCTTCGCCCCCCGCGCGGACAGTTCCCGCGCCATCGCGGCGCCCAGACCGCGTGCCGCTCCGGTCACGACGGCGGTCCTTCCGCCCAGCGGGCTCTCGCGCACCGGCATCCGACGGCTCCTCTCCCGTGACGGCGTCCGTCCTGCTCACCGTAAGCACGGGAGCCCCCGAGGGCATGCCGACAGCCGTCGGGCCGGCGTTCAGATGTCCCGGGAGAGGCAGGCGGCTCTGCGACCTGCCGCGATGAGTAGCTGCGAGGTGCTGACCTGCGTGAATGCTCTTTCAGCTGTTTCACGTCTGTCTGCGGACGGTTGCACCCGCCCGCAGACAGACGTAAAACAGCAGAGACGCCACGTCGAGAGCCTCGGCAGTGGTCCCGCACATCACCCTCAGCCCCAGCCGGATCGGTGACATCGCCCGCGCCGCCCTCACCCTCAACACAAAATGGAAGTGATCACCACTGAGAAACCGTCAGTCGGTCGCCGGGTGGAGATACAGCTCCAATTGGTCACCGCCGAACTCGCCCTTCGGAGCGATACCGAAGCCCGGACCGACGTATTCGGGTGTGATGGTGAGGTCCGTCGCCTTGTCCTGGCCCGTACGCGCGTCCAGGGCCACGGCCCCGTTGTCGGTGCTGCCGTAGACGATCCCGTGACGCACGGACGTGACCTCGGGCGCGATGCGTCCGGCTGCCTCGTCCGGAAGCTTCCACAGTTTCTTCCCGGACCGATCATCGTAGGCGACCACCACGTTGTCCGTGCCGCAGACAATGGTCCGCCGACCGTCGTGACGGCAGTCGCCGGGCTGGTTTGCCTTGGAGATATCGCGGTCCAGGCCGAGGAACGGCCTGCCATCTGCGACACGGTAGAGAAGGACGTGCGGCGACGGATCGGCCTCGGTCGACTTTTCGATGTTGATCGTGAAGAAGGCCTGGTGCGTGCTGTCGGCCCCCTGCACACCGCTGGTTGCGGCCCAGATGGTCGCACCGTCGTCGCCGGGTGGCGCGGCGGGCAGCTTCCACAGTCTGCTGCCGTCGGCGACCGCCCGGCCCTCCGGCTGCCCCCCGTACCCTGCGCGTTCCACCTTTCCGACCAGAACCTGTCCGTCGAAGGCAACGGGGACGAACGGCTGTTCCTCCCACAGGGTCTTACCGTGCTCGGCTGTCAGCACTGCCGTGTACGTAGCCGTATTGAGGTTCGCCTCAACGACTATGTGCTTCGCGTCAGCGGCAAAGAGTCGCGGGCCGTCAGCGTACGGACCGTCCAGATCGTCGGAGTACTGTTTCGCGATGTCGGTCACCCACAAGGTGTTCCCCGTCTTCGCGTCCAGTGCCTGGACGCGAATCATGTACCGGTTGGCCTGCGTGCCGGTGCCCCTGACCTCGGCCAGGTGGGCGACGAACAGGCGCCCCTCCGAGACAGCAGGTAGATACAGCGATGAGTCATCGTGAATGTCGAAGGAGACCGACAGGCGTTGTCGCCCCGTGGCGAGTTCGTAAGAGACGACCTCGGTGTCGCCGCTCCGGTAGTAGATCGCGGTGTCGTCGACAACGTAATGGAGGCCGGCCTCGCTGACCGGGCTGACCGTGCCGAGGGGTATACCGCCCGCTTCGAAGTCCAGCGGTGGGTCGATGTCCGGCAGTGTCCGCGACACCTCGCGTGGAGGACCGGGAGACTTGTCGTTCCCCATCGCGCCTTCCCCGCTTCCGGAACAGGCCGTGATCGCGGCGCTCAGAGCGAGGAACAAAGCGCACCATAATCGGGCTGCGCTCCTCCGGCTCGTCGTCCCCACGCGCATACGCATGGCGCCGACTTACCCGGACGAACCGAGCCTCAATCGTCACGGCAGCTGTAGTTCTTGATCGTCAGCCTGTCCGTGCGGTGGCTGAATGCCCGGGGCAAGCAGCAAGGAGTTCTCGGCGAAAGCGAGTTCTTGAGATTCCTCCGCGTCAGCGAGGCTCTTCACCAGTTCCGCCGTGTCAGCCAGGCCTCCCAGGCGTTGTCGGAGCACGGCGAGTTGCTCTCGCTCGCTTCCGCGTTCGCAAGATCGTGACGGAGCTGCGCGACCTCACGTTCAGCCGCCTCGCCCCTGCGCGTCGCGACGTACAGCTGGTTGAGCAGATCCGCGATCCGAGCCTCGGCATCAGAAAGGCGAGCGCTGGTCGGATCCGTGGCCGGCGCCGTCGGCGCGAGAGACGACGGAGGTGCGATGACAGCCCCGACGAGCGCGCGTGCTTCGGCCCGGCTGGCTCACCCGCCACCCTGCCGCACTGAGCATCTGCTCCGAGACCTCGACGCCGTGACCGCCGGCCTCACCCTGGACTGGAGCTCAGGCAGCATTGAAGGCGCCGTGAACCGCATCAAGAAGGTCAAGCGGCAGCTCTACGGCCGAGCCGGATGCGAACTCCTACGCAAGAGGATCCTGCTCCAATAGCACCCCGAGAACACCTAAGATCTGCGCCAGAACCGATCTTGCTGCGGTGGGGGTGTGGATCGAGGCCCAGGTAGGTGCCCAGCCATGGCAGGATGGCCTCATGTTGATCCGAAAGGGCGATGCCGCGTAGGCGTCCCAAGGCCGTCCGGGCAGAGCGGTATCGGCCAAGATGGCAGTGTCCGGTCCTGAAGGTCCACGGTGTCTCCGCGCGGACTCGTGCAGCGATCCGCCGGGTCGAAGACCAAGAGATGTGGCCCAACGCGGTCGCTGCCGCGCTCTCTCTTATCGAGTGGCTTTTCAGGCAGCCTGGCCGGTACCTGGACGCCTCCGCGTTCGACTCACCCGGGATAAACGATGCCCGTGATGACCTGGAGTGGGCGATGCGACATCTCCCGCCGGGAGCCAAACGGGACTTGGGCCGACTGATTACGCGCATCGATGAGGAACTCGAGCGTCGTACTTTGCCCGACCCCAACTACATCGAGTCGGCGACGTTCGGCTGGTGGTGGACCAGAATGCCCGAACGCTGACGGGCCTGGAGCTTGTGTACCTCCCTTCGAATCGAGCGACACCGTCACCCTCCGGGACGGCCCCCCAAGATTTGTGCCAGAACCCGAGGGGCGGCCGCTCGGCTCGATCTGCCCGGTGGTGACCTCCGCCACCCTGGGATCCGGCGGCGGAACCGAGCCGCGGGAGTGGGCGGCCGCGTCCGGCCCGGACGGCACCGAAGGGGGACCGAGCGGACCGCGGGCCGTGCTGGACGTGACCTGGTAGGTGTTCGGGGTGTGGTTCCCGGACGACGCGGCCATCGGCGAGGAGCGGCAGCTGCTGGAGGACTTCCTCGCCCCGCTCGCCCTGACCCTGCCCCTGCCGGCGCTGGACGAGCCGGCGGCTGCTCGCCCACCCGCTCGCCCACGCCCTGCCGAAGACGGACCCCGCGCCCGCTGACCACCGCCGAGACGCTCGCCGGCTTCGACGCCACGTCACCCGGGCGTGCCGCCGTGGTACGCGAGCCTGAGACCGCGGCAGCGGTGCTCGCCCGGTTAGCGGCGCCCCCGGCCCCACTTGTCCTCGTCCATGTGTCGTTCAGGCCGACGCCCTGCCCGTGGCCCCTCACGTGTGCAGTTCCGGGCAATCTGTCCCTCGGCCCGGCAGACTCCTGGCTCGGCCCAAGAGTCCCTGAGAAGTACCACGGGCGAAGCCGAATCCCCTCCTGGCTCGCGTAAGTGCAGGTCAAGAGGGGGGCGACGGCGTTAATTCTGACGGCTTTCAGATGTCCCGGAAGAGACCAGCGAACGCCGTGACCTGCCACGATGAGCGGCCGATCGCTGCTGACCTGCGCGAATGACCTTTCGGTTCTTTCACGCTCGTGCCGGTTAATAGGGTCGGAAGTCCCAGAAAAGTCCCAGAGGACTCCCACTGCTGACGGGCGTCTTTCGGCTCTTTACGGCAGTACAGGCTCGTCGAACGCAAGAGCACTGGAACCTGGATGTCGAGAGCCTGGCGGTCAGCCGATGCCTTGCGGGATCGTGGGGTCCTGATGATCGACGACGACTCTTTGGCCTCCGACGGCAGTGAGTCGGCGGTGCCGGCCAATCCTCGCCCGCCTTATGGCGAGCGGCCTGTCGCGCGAGCTCGGCGGGCGAAGGCACAGGAGCTGATCGAGCGGCTCGTCGCCGAGGGCCGCGTCCGGATCACTGATCCCGACGACGACGAGGTCGCGGAATGGCGGCGCGTCGTCAACTATGCGAAGCGGCACGGTTTGGAACCGGCAGGTAAACGCATCGAGAAGGTCCCGCACGGTGGGCCGGGGCTGGAGCTGTTCCTCGCGGAGGGACCGCATCCCAACGCGCGGAGTGAGCGGCCGAAGGAGGGCGGGGCTCTGGTTCCCGTCCCCTCACGACTGGGGCACCTGCATCCGATGGTGACCGCGCTCAAAGACGACGAGAGCCGGCTGGTGATGCCATCAGCATTGCGCCGAAGGTCGCTCCTGCTGTTGCAGGGACTGGCAGCTGAGGCAGTCCGACGAGGCCACGAGGTGCGGAAGACCCGGTCATCCTTCTACCCGCGCGAAGGCGGAGTTGATGTCGCTGTCGACGGCTTCGCGTATACCGTCACCGTCAGACAGGAGTTCCCGGAATCCACAGATCCGGAGCGCTCCGCTCGGCTCGTCGTAGAGATCGCCCAT
This sequence comes from Streptomyces malachitofuscus, assembly GCF_055571035.1. Lineage (NCBI taxonomy): Bacteria > Bacillati > Actinomycetota > Actinomycetes > Kitasatosporales > Streptomycetaceae > Streptomyces > Streptomyces malachitofuscus. The sequence goes on from NZ_JBVIGA010000007.1 coordinate 308,265, forward strand.
GGCCTGAATGATCGGCCCGGTCGCTGGCGGGATCGGAAGACCCGGACGCTTGAAGAAGCCCTGGGTGTGATCCTTGGAGAGATCGAGGCACGAGCGGGGGAGGACACTCGGCGCAGGCAGGATGAACAGCAGGCCAGGGCAGAACGTGAGGTCCGCTGGCAGGTTGCCATGGACGTAGCAAGGGAACAGGCTGTCCGCGAACAACTTGCCCAGGTGCTTCGTGAACAGGCCGGGTGCTGGCAAGAGGCCGCTGTGCTCAGTGCGTACTGCACGGCATTGGAACGCCGTATCAGCGAGTTGGACGGTGCTGCGGACGAGTCGGCTCTGGAATCGGCCCGACGCTGGCTGCAATGGGTAAGGGAGTACGTGAGGTCGATCGACCCCTTGAGCAGGCTCCCAGAGATGCCGCACACACACGAACCCACGCCGGAGGAACTTAAGCCGTACCTCAGGGGATGGAGCCCTCACGGACCGCAGTAACCGTCCCCGCGAGACCCTGCGCTGGCAGACCCCAGCCCTTGCCTTCGCTGGCGCTCTCGCGCCATGAACCCTGCAACGTTGCGACGACCACGCGAAATGTCCCCCCGGCCAACGTATGAAGCAACGGGAACACCAAGGTTCTTCCCCCGATAGAGTCTCGTTGGCCAGGAGCGGTGACGGGAGTGGGGCATGAGTAAACTGCACGTCGGGTACGTCCGCAAGGCGATCGAGGAGCGCTTCACCGGCCTCATCGACATGACGGACCAAGCACGGTTATCCGACGAGAAGCAGCATCAAGCTTTTCTTAGCCGCGGGTTGGCCGCACTCGCCGTCCAGATCGAGCACCCGTGCAGTGACCGTGCCGCGGCAGTCAGCGTCTTCGACGGCCAGGATGACCGCGGCCTGGACTCCATCGCCGTGGAACTGAGGTCCGTCCAGCCGCGAATCTGTCTGGTGCAGGCCAAATGGAGCGACCAGGGCAAGGGCGGATTCGGTGAGGCCGAGGTTCACAAGATGATCCAGGGCCTGAACCTGATGCTCGACCGTCACTTCAGTAAGTTCAACAGTCGGTTCCAGCCATTTGTCCCCGACATCGAGCGGGCGTACGAGGTTGGCACGCCGAAGATCACACTTGTCCTCGCGTTAATGCGGACGGCTCCTATCAGCCAGGACGTCCGCGAGCTCCTGGAGGAGAAGGTCGCGGAGCTGAACCAGGTTGAGGAGATGGTCGAGTACAAGATCCTCGACCTTCGTGACTTCCACCGTGCCATCCTCGGCGACGCCGCGGCGCCGAGGATCGACGCTAAGGTCCGACTGGACGGCTTCGTGCAGGAGTCGACTCCGTACAAGGCGCTGTACGGCACCATGACCGTTCCCGACCTCGCGGACCTCTACGGTGAGCACCGGCGCGGCCTCTTCGCGCGGAATATCCGTGACTCCCTGGATCTGACCGACGTCAACATCAAGATCAGGAACACTCTGCTTGAGCAGCCGGAGCACTTCTGGTACTTCAGCAATGGCATCACCATGCTTTGCGAGACGATCAAGCCGGTCGGCAAGGCGGTGCCCGGCAAGGTCGGGGACTTCCAGCTCACTGGGGCCAGCGTGGTCAACGGTGCCCAGACGGTGAGTGCCATCCATCGGGCGTACACCGCCGACCCCGACACCGCACAATACGGCCGGGTGATGGTGCGTCTGATCTCCCTGGAGGACTGCCCTCCTGGTTTCGGCGATCATGTGACCACGACCACGAATACGCAGAACCCGATCGAGGAACGCGACTTCAAGTCCCTCGACAGTGGACAGGTCCAGCTTCGCGACGACTTCGCCCTCCTGCTGCACCTCAGCTACGTGATCAAGCGGGGTGAGACGACGCCGGAGCCGGAGCACGGTTGCTCGATGGCGGAGGCCGCTGAGGCTCTGGCCGCCACGAGCCCGAACGCCCAACTCGCTGCCGTGGCCAAGCGTGATCAGAACCTCGCCGGCCTGTGGGAGGACGAGACGTACCAAGAGATCTTCGGGCCGGCCCCGAGCGCATTCCGCGTCTGGCGCTGCGTCCAGCTTCTCCGCGAGGTCCGCACCCAGCTTCAAGCACTGCGGGATGGACTGCTCTGGCGCGCCGATGCAGCCGCCTTCTATGGAGACCTCCTGGTCACCCACATCGTCTTCCGCCGTCTGAACACCCGTTCAATCGAGGACCCGGAATACGACTGGGCTGCAGAGCTGGCGAAGGTCCCCGACCTGGTACGGGACACCCTCGCCTGGTCGCTGACCGCCATCGACGAGGAGTATGGCAAGACCAGCCACATCATCGCCGCAGTTCGGAACACCGAGCGGATCGAGCGGGTCGTAAGGGCAGCCCTGCGCGGCCTGGACTCTGGTCGCAACGCGCCTGCCCTGGAAGACAATTACCAGGTCACGGCGGCCGAGACTCGCGGACGTCAGGTCAACGCCGTTACCACCCTGATCGCCAAGGGGCGTATTCCGGACGGCACGGTCCTCGAGTACCGGCCGTACAGCAAGCCCGAGCGCCGCGACATGACAGAGTGGCTGGCGGAGGACCCGAAGCGTTCGCGCGCGACCTGGAGCAACGACGGTGGCCGCTACCCACTGCAATGGCATGCGGACGAGGAGTGGTACTCGCCCAGTGGCCTCGCTCGGGAGATGCGCCGTCTCGCCTCAGGGGTGAGCTCGTCGGTGCAAGGCACCCTCCGGTGGTTCGTGCCCGGCGAAGGATCACTCGATGAGCTGGCGCTGGCCGTGCGCCTGGAGGAAGGGCTGGACACGGGGGACGAGTCGGCCGGCGACTGACCCCGGCGCGGACGGTGGCTGCCCGCCCGAGCGACGGAGCTCCCGGAGTGCGGCGGGCCTGCTGCCCAGGGGGACAGGGGCATTGTCATTGGTCCGCTGTAGGCTCGCGCCGCACCGCATGACAGAGGGCCCGCAGCCTAGAGGGAAGCGCCGCAGATGAAGCCGCTGCGGTCGTAGAATCGCAGGCTGCGGGTTGCGATGGGTGCGGACCAGTCAGGTCCCACAAGCACCCCCAGTACCACAAGCACAGGAAAGAAGTAGCACGCTGATGGAGGAACTGACCTTGGACCTGGACATCCCGCAGCAGCTCGGGGATGACGCCGATCCTGCGGCGGAGGACACCCAGCCCAGGGTGACCACCTTGGAGGAGGGCCAGGTCGTCGACTACATCAGCGGCGAGGCGATCAAGGAGACCCCGAAGGAGAAGGTCCGGCAGAGGATCGTTCGTGCACTGGTACACGAGCACGGCATCGACCCTCATGACATGTCGCGCGACTTCTCGGTCACGGTCAGTGAAGAAGGGGCTCCCCGTAAGCGGACGAAGAAGGCCGACATCGCGATTTTCGAGTCCGGTGCCCAGCACACCACGGCGAACCTACGCCGCGTGGTGATCTGCAAGCCTGAGCCGAAGCGCGGCAAGAATGTGGTCAAGCTCCGCGAGCCGCGGCAGGCGGAGAAGGATCTTGCCGAGCTACAGGAGCTGATGGGCAACGAAGATCGTCCCGAATGCACGGACGGCATGTGGACGGACGGGGTCGACTTCTTCTTCCTCAAGAAGGTGATCGGCGACTTTGGCGCGACTTTCGAGGACCGCAGCGACTGGGAGGTCGCAGAGGGGACGAAAGGCAGCCGGACCGTGGCTTCGCATCAGCGGCTGCGGCGAGCCGAACCGGAGATGCTCAAGACGACCTTCCGACGTTGCCACAACTACATCCACGGCAACGAGGGCATGCCGAAGGATGCTGCCTTCTGGCAGTTCCTCTACCTCCTGTTCGCGAAGATGTACGACGAGCGGGTCAGCCGGGGAACCGTCCACGGAAGGTTCCGTACGGGCCTAAAGGAGATTTTCGACCCGGCGGGCCGTGCAGCCATCAGCGCCCGGGTCAAGGAACTGTTCGAGGACGTCAAGCGCGAGTACAAAGACGTCTTCAAGCCCACCGACGAAATCTCCCTGTCCGACGGAGCCCTCGCCTTCATCGTCAGCGAGCTTGCGCCCTACGACCTGAGCGGCACGGACGTCGACGCCAAGGGCATCGCCTACCAGGAGCTCGTCGGCACGAACCTGCGCGGCGACCGGGGGCAATACTTCACGCCGCGCGGCGCGGTCAACCTGATGGTCGAGATCCTCAATCCCCAGGAGGACGAAACTGTCCTCGACCCAACCTGCGGTACCGGTGGCTTCCTCCAGGCGACGCTTAACCACCTGCATCACACCTGGCAGAAAGAGGAGGGGACCTTCGGCTTCCCTGACACCGAGGAGCAGCGCGAACGCTTCCGGGATCGATTGAAAGCGTACGCGGAGAAGCACCTGTTCGGTGCGGACTTCGACCGGTTCTTGGTCCGGGCGACCACCATGAACATCATGACGCTCGCGGAGACCACCGGGAATGTTTTCCACATGGACTCCTTGGCCTTCCCCCGAGGGCACCTGCCTGACGTCGAGCTCGCGAAGAAGCAAATTCCGCTCGGCGAGGAAGTGGACGTGCTTCTCACCAACCCTCCGTTCGGCGCCGACATCCCTGTCAGCGACGAGTCGGTCCTCGCCTCGTTCCGCGACGGCATCGCCAAGTCGTGGGGGCGAAACAAGGAGACCGGCAAGGTCGAGGCCAGCGGGACGAGTACGCCGACGAGTATGGCGCCCGAGCAGTTGTTCATCCAGCGCGCCATCGAGTGGGTTAAGCCCGGTGGCCGTATCGGCATCGTCCTACCCAACGGCATCCTGTCGAACCCTGGGCCGACCGACGAGGCGATCCGCCGGTACATCCTGGAGCACTGCTGGGTGCTCGCGAGCATCGAACTGCCGGTGGAGACCTTCATCGTCGACGCGAACGTCAACATCCTCACCACACTTCTCTTCCTGAAGCGGAAGACCGACCGGGAGGTGCGCAACCACAGGCTGGGGACGGAGAAGCCGTATCCGATTTTCATGGCGGTCGCCGAGAAGGTCGGATTTGACCGCCGGGGGAACGACCTCTACAAGCGCAAGCCCAATGGGGACATCGTGGTGGAGACGAAGGTCGACATGGAGCGGCTCCGCATCGGGGGCAAGGTGGTGACCCGGCCGCTGAAGCGCAGCCAGCCGGTCATCGACAACGACCTGCCGGTGATCGCGGAGAAATACCGGGAGTTCCGGGCCAAACACCCGGTGCCGGGTGTGGACCCGCGCAAGGGCGCGGAGGCGGGCGCGTGAAGGTCGCCAGCCCTTCCAACCCGGTGATGTCCGACTGGCTGGCGGATCAGGGGCTCCGGCTCGACGCATCGCCATACATCGCGGGCTCCCTGGAAGCGAAGAAGATGCTGGAGCGCTTGCCAGACACAGTGCCGCTGGCGAGCGTGACGGCCGGCTACAACGGGGGCATCTTCAACGGGCCCATGTTTCGCCGGGTCTATCTCACCGACCCTGAGCACAGCGTGCCGTTCGTTGGCACGAAGGACATGATGGCGGCCGACCTTACGGGGCTGCCCCGGCTACGGAAGTCCGACGCCACGTCGGCGGCCTTGTCGTACCTTCAGGTCAAGCCCGGGATGACCTTGATCTCATGCTCAGGCTTCAATGCCGGCAGGAGGGCGTACGTCCGACCTGACATGGGTAACTGCTGGTCTTCGCAGGACACGCTCAAGGTTGAACCTGACCCGGAGGAGATCAAGTCCGGGTACCTGTACGCCTTCCTGCTCAGCCGGTTCGGGGAGTCACTCGTCCGCGGATCGGTCTACGGGTCTGCCGTGAAGCACATCGAGCCGCACCACATCGCAGGGCTTCCCGTACCTCGGTTCGATGAGGAGCTGGAAGGGCGAATTCACCAGCTGGTGGAGTACAGCGCGCGATTGCGCGCGCAGTACCAGGCCGAGCTTGTTGCTGCGACGAAGGACTTCTTCGACAGTGTCGGGCTTCCGGATCTGAATAACTTCCGTTGGCATCAGCAGGAGCGGGACCTCGGTTTTGAGATTCCGGCCGCGGAGTCGATCTCTCTGCGAGCGCTGAACTTTGCGCCGAGGGCAAGGCAGCTGATCGAAAAGCTCGCTTCGGTTCCAGGAGCGACACTCGGTGATATCTGCGCCGGGGGGTCACTGCGGACTGGTGCGCGCTTCAAGCGAATTGATGCTGATCCTTCTCATGGCGTTCGTCTGATCGGCCAAAGGCAAGCGTTTTGGATTCGCCCTGAAGGTCGATGGATTAGCGCCGCTCAGGCGCCGGAGGACATTCGTCTACAGGACGAGACGATTCTCGTGGCGGCGCGTGGAACTTTCGGCGAGAATGAGGTGTACAGCCGCTCAGTTCTTGTCACTGGAGCCTGGCTTGAGCATGCCTACAGCCAGGACTTCGTTCGACTCTTGAGTGGGGATGCAGACGTCCCCGGCGCATATCTTTTTGCCTTCTTTCGGTCAGAGGTGGCATTTCGAATCCTGCGTTCGCTCAGCGTGGGTGGAAAGCAGCAGGAATACCATCCCCGTTTGCTCCGAGAGATGCCGATCCCGCTTGCGCCGCCCGCCGACCGGGCTCGCATCGCCCAGACCGTCCGCTATGCCTACCAATGCCGCGACCGCGCCGACATCCTGGAAGACAAGGCGCTCGCGCTGCTCACCGCTGCCATCGAGGAGGCCGCTGGCTGATGGGTGCCAGGATCGTTGCTGTTGGGGAGGCCGTCAACGATGCCGAGCGGAGGGTGATCGCGCACTTGCGTGATCATGCCCCCGACGACTGGACGGTCCTGCACTCTGTTGAAATCCCGTACCGGAACGAGCTGTTCGAGGTCGACCTGGTCGTCGTCACCGGACATGCCGTGTTCGTCATCGACGTCAAGGGCACCCGCGGCCGTGTTGAGGTCGCTGGCAACCGGTGGCATCCGGCAAGGCGGGCCCCGTTCCGGAGCCCCCTGCCGAAATTGCGCGGGCACGCCAAGCAGCTCAAGACGATCCTGGAGACGGCCCATCGGCCGTTGTCCCGGCTTTACACCGACGCGCTTGTGGTGCTGACCGCGCGGGATGCCCTGCTCATCGATCGCACGCCGCGACAGCAGGATGCCAGGGACACCGTCACGCTGCCCGACCTGATCGGACGGCTTGCTGATGTGACCCGTGTCCCCACGGTCTCGGGGCGGTTCGACACGGACATCGCGGCGCATCACGAGCTGATCGTGCGTACGGTCCAGGGGTCCTCCCGACCGCCGTCCGGGCCGCTGCGATTCGGCAGCTGGGAGGTCATCGAGCGGCTCAGCGAGACGGCACCCGATGACGGTGCCGACATCCACAGCGAGTACCGGGCGAAGAATGCGCTGGCCGTGCAGGGGTCGGGCACGGTCCGGCTCTCCGTTCGCAAGGCCGATCCGTACGCTCCGGAGGCCGATCGGCTGCTGCAGCAAAAGCGGATAGGCATCGCCTACGAGGCGCTGGGCAAGCTGCCTTCGCACCCGAACATCGTCGGGGTGCGGGACTTCTTCGCGGACGAGGACAAGGACGTCTTCGTCACTGTCTTCGACGACGTACCCGGCCACGCTCTGAAGCTGCATCTGACCGGGTCCGAGGATCCGCTAACGGCCGACGCGAAACTGCGGATCATCCGGCATGTCCTGATGGGACTCGCCCATGCCCACCAACGGCGTATCGCCCACCGAGAGCTGAATCCGTCGACCATCCTGATCGCGCAGGATGGCCGGGCGATGCTGACCGGCTTCGAGTACGCGAAGACCGCGCAGCGGCGCGTCCACACGGTGATGCAGGAAGCCCACCAGGTTGCCGACCGGTCCTATTTGGCGCCCGAATGTCATGCGGACCCCGCCGCGATGGGCATGAAGTCGGACACCTATGCGGTTGGCGTCATCGGCTACCAGCTCCTCACCGGCGAGCTTCCCTTCACTTCGGCCACGGAGCAGGTAAGCGTGGCTGGGCAGCTCCCGGTCAGCGGCCTGGAGGGCGCCGGTGTCCGGGTTGAGCTTGCCCATTGGCTCCAGAAGCTCTGCGCGACGGACCCGGCGGATCGGCCGACTGCGCTCGAGGCGCTGCGGCGACTCGATCTCGCTATGGGCGCGCGAAACATCCCGTCCAAGCGCATCGGCTCCTCCGCCACGCCCCAGTCCGCCTCTGCGGCGGGCGTGGATGGACCGCGCGGCCCTGAGTTTTTCAAGGACCTGCCCACCGACTTCCAGCTCGGAACGAAGTACTTGGTGCGGCACCGGCTGGGCCGCCCCGGATCGTTCGGCGTGGCCTACCGGGTGTACGACACCATCAGGAGCGTTGATCGCGCGGTGAAGCTGGTCCTTCGTGACCGGGACTCCGTCCTGGAGCGGCTGCGCCGTGAAGCGGACGTACTGCAGCGACTCCAACACGCGCCGCATCGCAACGTGGTGTCGATGGTGGACGCGGACAGGCTGCTGCCTCCTGACGAATACCCCTACCTGGTCTTCGAGTTCATTGACGGCAAGGACGTCGCCGAGGTGGTCCGCGGCGGGCGGATGGGCGCGGCGGACGTGCTGCGGCTCGCGATCGACACGGCCCGCGGGCTGCGGCACATCCACGAACTCGGGGTATGGCACTGCGACGTCAAGCCGAGCAATCTGCTCTGGACCGACGACGGGGTCAAACTGATCGACTTCGGGATATCCAAGACCTCGGACTCCTCCGAAGGGCACACCTACACCAGTCCGCGCTACACCCCGCCCGATCTGGACCAGGTCCCTGCTGACGGCACCGGATACACCGACCGCGACTTGTTCGGCCTCGGCGTCACATTGTACGAGGCACTGACCGGTGGACAGTATCCGTGGGAAGGCGTTGAGTATCCGCCGCCCGGGGTGCGCCCGGTCGATCCGCGCACCGCCTACAGCGGCTTCGGAGACCTCTCACCGGGCCTAGTTGAGATCATGCTGCGGGCCATTTCCCCCTACCGTGGCGAGCGGTTCACCACAGCTGAAGAGCTGCTGCGCGCACTGGAGGCCCTGGAATCCGCGCGCATCGCGCCCGTACCGCCGCCACTGCCTGCGCGCTCCGAACTGTCGCCCGCTCCGCCGGCCACCAACAGCGGTGACGAGCCTCTGCGGCCCGAGCCGAACAGCAATCCCTTCGTCGCGCACCTCCAGACGCTGTACAGCCAGAGCCGCCGCAGTAACCGAGGCACTCGTGGACTCGATCCGCATAGTATGTCCGTATATGTCGAGACAGTCCTGGATCGTGAGCTCGTACCGGCACTCCGCGAAGGTCGGCACGCGCTCGTCGTGGTCACTGGCAACGCGGGCGACGGCAAGACCGCGTTTCTGGAGAGCTTCGAACGGCAGGCCCGCGATCTCGGGGCCACGTTCGGGCCGCGGCGGACGAACGGTACCGACTTCACCCTGGATGGTCACCGCTTCCGCACCAACCACGACGGAAGCCAGGACGAAGGCGAGACCAGCGGCGACGAGGTCTTGGAAGAGTTCTTCGCGCCGTTCACCGGTGCCGACGACTCGGCGTGGCCGATTCAAGGCGAGACCAGGCTGATCGCCATCAACGAGGGGCGCCTGGTCGATTTCCTCAGCCATCACCACGACCGCTTTCCACACCTTGCCAAGCTCGTCAACCTGGGCTTGGCGGGCCGGCCAACCGGACGGGCCGCAGCCGTGGTCAATCTCAACGCGCGTGACGTTGCGGCCCGTCCCCTCGACACGGATGGGACGCCCCAAGACGGCGAGTCGCTGCTTGAGCGCATGCTCGACCGGATGACGCACAGTCGGTTTTGGGAGGACTGCGAGAGCTGTGACCTCGCCGCGACCTGTTACGCACGGCACAACGCCCAAACCTTCCAGCACCCCGCAGCTGGCCCACAGGTCAAGCGGCGGCTGAGGCGGATCTACGAACTGACCCAGCTACGTGGCAAGCTGCACATCACCCTCCGGGACCTGAGGTCGGCTCTCGCCTTCACCCTCACCTCGGGACGCGACTGCGCCGAGATTCACCAGCTGTATGCGGCTGGCGACGCCCGAGAGATTCTGGACAGCTTCTACTTCTCCGCGCACCTTGGCACTCCGCCCGCAGCCGACGGGACCCCACGGGAACGAGACCGGCTGCTCTCCCTGTTGCGGGAGGCCGACGTGGCGTCGGTTCCTCAGCCACAGCTCGATCGGCGGCTCGACTATGCGGGACTTCTCGAGGACCGTGCGCTGGTCGCGGTCGATGGCCGCAGCGACCACGGCCGCACACTGCTGGATCAGCAGTTCCAGCAGCTGGGCCGGTCGGCTGCCGCTCACACCTCCCAGGCGGCAGCGCACCGCCGCTACGTGGACGCGGCCCGCCGGCTGCTCTACTTCGAGCTCCACGACGAGGAGCGCGCAGAGCGGATGCTGCCGTTCCCCTCGGTGCTGCGCTTCATGGACCTGCTCTCGGCCCGGAGCTCCCTTGCAGAGGAGCGGGACGGCATCCTGCGTGCGCTCAACCGCGGCGAAGGACTGGTTGTCCCCGAGCGGATCGGTGACGCCCTCGCGCTGAAGGTGCGGGACGTACAGCGCGGAACCGTCCGCAGCTTCCGTCGATTCCCTTCCGCAGGGTTCCGCCTCGAACCCGGAGAAGCCCCGGACTCGACATACATCGAGTCCGGGCGCGCCTCGTTGCGTCTCAGCTACCGCGACCCGGCCAGCAGCCAGGGCGGGACAGCCGAGTTGGACATCCGGCTCGACCTGTTCGAGCTCCTGCAGCGGTTTGAGCGTGGCTACCGGCCGTCTGTCGCCGACCTCCAAGGACAGCAGCTCTCCCTTGCCGTGTTCAAGAATAGGCTGGCCGCCGTCCCGTATCAGGAAGTGCTGCTAACGACACACGGACACGACCTGCGTCGCATCCACCGCACCGAGGACTCCGTACTGCACATGGAAGAGCTGACGGCACGACAGCAGGACAGCGAAGATGAGCCGCTCGCCGAGGGCGCCGACCGGGTGGAGGAGACGACATGGCGCTGACCGGGTCCCTGGGCACCTTCCACCATCCCGGCATCAGCCGGATCGACTACAAGGCGCTGGACATGGACCGTGTCCTCACTGCGCTCCTGGCCCGGCTCTGGCACCAGGGACTGCCCAGCAAGATCAGCCGGGCTAAGACCCTCGAGGTCGATGTGTTCGTCAAGCTGTTCCTGCAACATCCCGAGGTGTTTGACGGCTTCGACCGGGAGACCACCACCCGCTGGACGGCCACCCATCTCCTGGATCTTGTCAACCGGGGCAAGGCAACCGAGGCGGTGGCGAGCCCCCGGCCTCTGCACGGATTCACCTACCGCTTCCGCAATAGCCGAAAGTCTCGCCCGTACGGGGCCGACGAGCAGCTGTACGAGATGCTCGCCGAGGACCCAGGTGCCCTGGCCGGCCTGCGTGAGTTCTTCTTCTCCGACGTGGACCGGGCCACCGGGGCGATCACTCCCGGCCCGGGCACCGACGTGGAGACGCAGGCTCTGCTCCACCTGGTGGAGAAGGCCGGAAACCAGATGCAGGACCGGCCGGACACCAGCAAACCCCGCACGCCCTACCCGCCGCTGTGCGCTCAGCCAGCGCGGCAGCTGTGCCAGGACGTCATGCGGTTGCTGTACCACCAGGACCACATGCCTCGCACCGTGCTCGTGGACTATCTGAAAATCCTCTTCGCCTTCCATCTGTCCCTCTACCACCTGCGCATGATGAAGCTGCTGCCCGCCGTCGTCGAGGCGGGCGCGGCCCCCGCGTCCTGCCGCAAGGGACACGCTGGGGAGGACGCGGCGGACCGCTGTCCGTACAGGGTGCGGCTCTTCCTAGACGTCGAAGGAACACCGGGCACCCCGGCCGCCGCGCTGGCCGAACGCAGCGCGGAGATCTGGTACCGGCGGATTCCCCGTTTTGTGCAGGCGACCTACCAGGTGAAGAAGCTCGACGACTTCGCCGAGCACCTTGCCGTCAAGACAGACAAACTCAGTCGGCCCCGTGGGAGGAACTACTTCACCCCGGAGGAAGTTCTGCGGCTGCTCGGCAAGTCGTACCGCAAGGATCGCGACGCCTTCTTCCTGCAGCGGACCAACCGGGTACGCGACGAGGAAGAGGACACTCCCGCGGAGCTGAAGCAGATCACCCAGCTTGATCTTGACCCCTTCGACGAGTACGTCGAGATGCTGATGCACTACAAGGGGCGCTACTACCGCCGCTACTTCGTCGACTGCCTCGACTCAATGCTGCTCAAGCATCGGCCCGGTGCCCTGCTCGCCCAACCGCGTGGCGGTCGCAGCGGTGGCGAGAACTCCGCCCGCCGCTTTGTGCTGGATGCGCGGCTACTAGAAGTGCTCCTTCAGGTGTCGCTGCTCCGGGAGGGCAACGACTCGTCCGGTGATCTGCAGACATCGCCGATGCGTGTGGATGAGTTCCTCGCCCTCTTGCGGGATCGCTACGGGCTGTACATCGACCAGGTGCCCGACTCCGACGGTTTCTCAGGAGCACACCTCGACGACCAGGCAGCGCTGCGCGCCAACTTGGCGGCATTCCTCAACCGGCTTCGCGAGATCGGCTATTACCAGGACATGTCGGATGCCTATCTGACGCAGACCATCACTCCCCGCTACACCATTGGCACAGTGGAGAAGATGGGAGTGACGGCCCGATGAGCACAATCGGACTGGCAGAGATCACCCCCAAAGATCTCCGCGAGGCCCTCGAAGGCGTCCTCGTTCCCCGGCTGGCCAAGCTCGTCGGTGAGCGGACCGCTGGTCACTGCATGCGGATCACAGAGGTGGAGGCCGAACTCGCGGCGCCGCTTGTGCGCCGGCTTCGGGGAGCGCTCGGCCCCGACGCCACAGTCTGTGTCCTCGGCACTGCCGAAGACCTGGCCCCTGACCTGCCGTTCCATGACGTCACTGTCACCAGCACCAAGCTGGTCGAGCTCCGCAACCGTACGGAGGACGAAGTCCTCCCAGGCCCTCTGCTGGTCTTCGTGCCGCCGGGGATGCGCGTGAGCGCCGAAGACTCCTTCGGGATCGCGACGTTCGAAGAGGTGCCGCTGGGCGATGCATACGAGCAGCTGGCAGAGCGCCTTCTCGACCAGGTGCCGGACCAACTGCGGCAGGGCGTGGACGAGCTGCTCGCAGCGCTCCGGGACGGCTCGGACCGTCGCATGGGTGACCGTGCTGTCACGATGTACCTGCTGACACTTCAGGCCAACGCGTACCGTGAGCAGGTCGCTGGCGCCGCCGTCTTCCACTTCGGGCTGGTGCCCGACTTCGACCTGTTCGCCGACCCTACCCTCGTCAGGGAACGCGTAGAGCGGAACCGCGGGCTGGTCGACAAGCTGACCGGATCGACACGATCTGAACGTCAGCGCGTCCTGGACCTCGGACTCAGCGATGCGGACTTCGCTGCCCGGCTCGCCGGCTTTGCGACCCGCTGCGGACTGGAAGATCCGGTGGCCTGGACCCGCCGTATCGTCGTCGAGCGGGAGAACTGGGGACTGTCCTTCGGTAACTGGCACATCGACGAGCGACGGCGCGCCACCGTCTCCATCGAAGTGCAAGAGCTCGGTCTGCCGGCTGCCGGAGACAATCCCGAGGATCTGCGCGCCTATCCAGCGTTGGAGGCCATGGTGGGGCAGCCCTACCTGCTCGCTGGCGAGAAGGGCGTACGCGAGCTGACAGCACGGTTCTCCGTGCAGCCGGATCCTCGCAAGGTGGACGGGCTCGAACGCTTCCGGGTGGAGATCGTCTCTGAGACCGGCGGACCGATCGGACGGATTGCTTACCGCGGCAAGGGAAAGACGGCGACAGCCGAGTTCAGGGCCCCGCTGCGCCGTCTGAACAAGATCGACTGGGAGGAGGGGTGGCACTACGTGCGCGTCACCCCACTCGACGCGTCGGACGTCGCGCTCGACGTCGCACCCAGCGCCCACGACCAACCGGGCGGCGAGAGCGAACGCTTCTACGTCATCCCCGATGCGGAGACCGAGGAACCGCCCGATCGGAGCGCTGGGCGTTACGACGGCGTCGTCCAGGCACTGCGGTCCCTGCAGTTCGAAGCACTGGCCGCCGGCGACGCCCCGTCGCGTGTAACGGTCACTGATATCCGCTGGAAGGCGATCACCCCGCGCAGTCCACAGCGGGTTCTCAACGCCAGAATCCACACGGCCGGCAGCGCCGAGATCCGCCTCGCCCCTCTGTTGGTGCAGATCCAGCAGGACCTGCTGGCGCGGCCCAGCGACACCACGCTGCGCCGATTGGTGCTTAACTCGAATGGCACAGCCGAATGGCCCACCAGCACCGACGAAAACCTGGAACGCGAACTGAGCGGGCGGGCAGCCGAGGCGTTCGACACCTTCCTCGCCGCACGGCACGCCTACTTCACCGCAGTGAGCGGTCAGATCGACGAAACAGCGGGCGGGGCGGACACCGGGGACCTCCTGGTGAGCGAGGCGATCGACTTCGAGCGCGTACGAGAAGTCCTAGTTGCGTATGCTGAGGCGTACGCTGAGCTAGTGGCAGCTCAATCGCTCCAGGTCGAGCGGTCCACAGACGACACCCGTGGTGCCGCACTCGTGACACTGGCGCGGTTTCAGCAGATCGACTGTGCCGCAATCACCCTCACCGACGGCCTCGGGCAGCGCGACACGGTCCTGCTCGTCTCGCCTACCCATCCCCTGCGCGCGCTCTGGCTGGCGACCTGGTCGGCTATGGGCCAGGAGTGGGTCGGGCGACTCGGCGACGCGGACAAACGCCAGATCATCGCGGCCCGGGAATCGCTCCTTGACGCCCTGTCCCCACTGGGCTTCCCGTTCGCCGTTCCCCGACAGGACGGGCGACTCATGGCCGCTGCGGACAACCTCACCCCGTACTGGGGTGCCTACCTCCCCAGTGAGACTGCGGACCCTCGCGGCCTGCTCGGCCGCCTATCCACCGCCCTGAACCTCCCCACCGTAAGTTCGCGCACCTCGAACGGCGCGAGCGCACTGTCCGGGACCGCGCTGGCCGACCGCATCGAAAGGTACGTCCGCCTCCATCCGTACGTCCGCACCCTCGTGTTGAACGTCGTCAACGCGGGCCGCGGCGAGATCATCGCCGACGCGCTCCTCGAACTGCAGCAACGCACGGCCACCCGCGACCTCACGTATGACATCCGCCTGTGCGTGACCGACCCGGAAGCCCAGGAAGCCGGAGCGGCCCTAGGCGAACTGCTTAGCGCTCAGAACCAGATCGCCTCCGCCGAGGCTGAAGCCTTTCTGCATACGGCGGGGGGCACGCGGACCGCGAAGCTCGTCTACTCCGTCCGCACCGTACGGGAGTTCAACCAACGCCCTGCCGAATTCGACGCCCACCTGACCATAATGATCGACGCCTTCGGCGGCGAACAGTACAGCTCCGTTGTACGTCAGGACATCGTCAACGCGCCGGTACACGGACTTGTCCAAACGACAGCCTCCACCTACGAGGACAACGGACAGCAGATCGTCTGGCGCACCGTCCCGCGCCTCGGCACCGCCCTGGCCACAGAGGACGCCGAAGACCTCGCCACACTCATGAGCAGGATGCCTGGGCTGCTTGCCAGCGCTGCTGCCAATGTCGCTACGGCCGGACAGGCACCGCGCAACGTCCCGTGCACCGTCCTGTCGCTCGACACCGCGGACCGTGCCCTGCTCTACCAGGCACATCGGGTGGGCGACTGGGTCGTCACCATCGACCGAACCCTTGGCCTGGAGTACTTCGACCAGGCCGGACAGCACGGTAGGCCCGAATACGTCATCGACTACGCGCCTTCTCTCGCCGGCGGGCTGGGCCACCAGATCATGGTGAGTTCGAACTCGGTCGACGAACTACGCACCCTGCTCGGCCCCACGGCGGAGCAGCATGGACTCGACGTCGAAGAACGCCACCTCAACACCTTCTTCGAGCAGCTGCGTCTGCTCTCCGGAAACCTCGCCTTCAAACTGGCCTCCACCGCACCCAACCAGCGCACCGAAGTCCTTGGCCTCTCCCTGGCCCGCCTCTACTTGGACTACCAGGACGTCCTCCACAACCAGATCGTCGTCCCTCTCGACGCCCACCCTGAGCTGTACAGCGAAGCCAGGCGCCTGGCCCGGGAGCTTGGCGACGCCTTCTCCTTCCAGCGCAGCGACCTGGCCCTCTTCCACCTCAATGCCAGGGAACGGACCGTCGTCTGCCACCTCATCGAGGTCAAGTGCTACACCGCCCTTGACGACATCGGTGCCTACCAGAGGCTGAAGACGAAGGTTGCCCAGCAGCTGGAACGCAGCGAAACCGTCCTAGCCGAGTCCTTCGACCCGGCGCGTACCACTTCTGATCGTGTCGACCGCACGGTCAAGAACCTTGTGCTTGGCTCCATGCTGCGCTTCTACCTGGAGCGAGCAGCACGCCACGGCACCATGGGCCACAAACCCCGCGAGGCGGCACACGCTCTGCTCGACAGCCTCGACAAGGGGTACAAACTGAGCTTCACCCGCAGCGGCCTGATCTTCGACCTCGCCCGCAGCGGCACCGACCGGGAGCTCGACGATGGTGTGCACTTCCACCGGATCGGCAGCGACCTGATCACCGAACTGATCAACGCCATCCCCACCGTACGGCCGGGATTGCCTGAGCTCGGGGACAACCTTGTGGAGGAGCAGGTCCCGGAGCCGGACGGCGAAGCTACGGCGCCCACCTTGGCGCTGCTGCAGCTGTCGGTGCCACGCCTGGCCGACGCGGAATTCCGTGCGCAGGACGCAGAGGCTCCCCCGGAGAGTGGCCGCGAGGACGCTCAGGTGTCGGAGTCGGCCGTCACCGAGCCGGACGAAACTGATGTCCGGACACTTACCGACACCCCGAGTGCATCGTCGGACCAGCAGGACCGAATGGACTCCGTAACTCCTAGGCCGGGACAGGGTCCGGTGGAATCGGAGCCTAACCCCGAGCGGGGTGACGTGCACGATAGTGCACACGATGTCCCTGCTCCCGGTGACACCGATTTGCCTCCCCGCTCAGCCACCGTCGACGCCCCACAGGGCTTCCCGGACGCTGTCACCGTCGATGCTCCCTTGGCTCCTTCAGTTGCGGCTTCAGCGCATGCTTCGTCGGCCCCTGGAGTCTTTCTCGGTGTCGTCCACCCCTCGCCACAGCACGGCGTGCTGGGCGAGGTGGCAGGCAGAACGGTCGTGCTCGACCTCAACGAGACACACACGATTAGCCTGTTCGGCGTCCAGGGAGGCGGGAAGAGCTACACCCTTGGCAGCATCATCGAGATGGCCTCCCTCCCGTCACCGCCGGTGAACGAGCTCCCGCACCCGCTGGCAACCGTGGTCTTCCACTACAGCCAGACCATGGACTACGTCCCGGAATTCACCTCGATGGCCCGCCCCAACGACGACAAGGCTCAGCTGAGGATACTCAAGGAGCGTTACGGGACCGAGCCGCGAGCCCTTGAGGACGTCCTGCTGCTCGCGCCGGCCGACCAAGTCGCCGATCGGCAGCGGCAGTTTCCTGGTATTGCAGTCCAGCCGCTTGCCTTCTCCTCCGCCGAGCTGCAGGCTTCCCACTGGCGGTTCCTCATGGGAGCCGTGGGCAACCAGTCCATCTACATCCGTCAGCTCACACGGATCATGCGAGCGCATCGCAACGACCTGAGGCTCGACGTCATCCGACAGGGCGTGGCCGACTCGGGCATGCCGGACCATGTCAAGCAGCTTGCCCAGGAGCGACTCGACCTCGCCAGTGACTACATCGACGACAACGCCCAGCTCACCAGCCTCATCCGCCCGGGGCGTCTAATCATCGTCGACCTTCGTGACGAGTTTATTGAGAAGGACGAGGCGCTCGGCCTCTTCGTCGTGCTGATGCAACTGTTCGCCGAGGCACGCAGCGGCGGTGAGCATTTCAATAAGCTGGTCGTGTTCGACGAGGCGCACAAATACATCGACAGCCCCGACCTCGTCGCAGGACTCGTGGAGACGGTCCGAGAGATGCGGCACAAGGGCATGAGTGTTCTGGTTGCCAGCCAGGATCCACCGTCGGTACCGATCTCCCTGATTGAGCTCTCTGATCACGTCATCTTGCACAAGTTCACGTCGCCCGCCTGGCTGAAGCACCTTCAGAAGGCCAACGCCGCTTTCTCCGGGCTGCGTTCAGAGCAGATGTCACAGTTGCAACCCGGTGAAGCGTACGTATGGGCAAGCAAGGCAACAGATAAGGCGTTTACTCATGGTGCGGTCCGTATCCGATGCCGTCCCAGAGTGACGAAGCATGGAGGCGCGACCAAGACGGCGTCGGGAGAAGCGTCAACTGCAGGAAGAGACTGAACAATTCCGTCCTGCGTTCGCTACTAAGGGCTGTCCCGTAAATGATCTACGGATGATGGGCGGTCTGACAGGAGCCCTGGCGATCTGGCTCCTGGGGGCAGCGCCTACCATGCCGTCGTGACGCGCCCCTGGACGGTAAGAAGGATGGCCGATCAGTTTGTCGAGTTGCTCGGAACGGCTCCTGTCAGCGTCGATGGCGGCAAGCTGACGTTCGTCCGGGGAAGCCTGTGCACCATGCTTTCGATCTGGAAGGACCGCTACGACCGGTCAGCCTTCAGCTGGATGGTCTACACGGACTACACCGGTCTTCGTGATCGGATGGACGACTTCGGTGGGGTGGGCATCCGGATTGACCACCCCACGCCAACCGGCGACGCAAGTCCGTCCAGCATCCCTCCCGCCGCCTGCTATCCCTGGCCGGCAGGCAGCGCCCCGCTCGCCCCCGAGATCGCCGCCGGCGTCACTCGCTACGGTCCAGCCTCCCTGCACTTCGTTCGCGACTCCCATGACCTAGGGCTGCTGCTTCTGGCGGACACCCACGTCCACCGGGAGGGGGTCTGGTCGTTCACACCGGCCAACAGCGGACCGGCCCGGCTTGCACAGGCCATCCTTCTGGCTCGTCAGTGCGGTGATCAGGAACTGGAGCGGGCGGCTGTCACCAAGCTGCGGAACCGCGGCGAGGAACCGGTGGCCCCTTACCCCGACTACCTCTTCCGGCAGGCCGTCGCCGACTGGTCCAGGCAGTACGCCAAGGCCACCGGCATCGATCTCAGTGACCTGGCCAAGCTCAAGCGGAAGCGCCCCCAGTACCCCGAGATCCCGTAGCTCCACACGACTCCTCCATACTCGGGAGATGATCTCGCCATGACTGGTGTGATCACGGCATCGGAGCCCCGCTGGATAGGCCCGTTCACCGGGCTGAGTCCGCAGCAGTTCGGCACGCTCATCACCGCTTTGCGGGTGAAAGAAGCGGCCTGTGCACGCAAGGGACGGCCGTGGGGTCTGCCGCTGGAGAACCGCGTCCTGCTCGTCATTGCTTACTGGAGAACCAACCTGACACTGCGACAGCTCGCTCCGCTGTTCGGGATCTCGAAGTCGTCTGCCGCCCGCATCGTCGACCACCTCGGGCCCGCCCTCGCTCTGCGCCAGCGTCAGCGGTTCCGCAAGGATGCCGTGCTGATTGTAGACGGCACCTTGGTTCCCACCCACGATCACAGCATCGCCGAGCGTTCGAAGAACTACCGGTACTCCACCAATCACCAGGTCGTCATCGACGCCGACACCCGGCTTGTCGTCGCCGTCGGCCGACCTCTGCCCGGCAACCGCAACGACTGCAAGGCATGGGAGCTGTCCGGCGCGAAGGCCGCTGTCGGCAGGACAACGGTGATCGCTGACGGCGGCTACCGCGGTACCGGCCTGGTCATCCCGCACCGCCGTGAACGCGGTCAGGTCGAACTGCCTGCCTGGAAAGAGGAGCACAACGCTTCCCACCGCAAGGTCCGCGCCCGCGTCGAGCACGCCTTCGCGCGCATGAAGACGTGGAAGATCCTCCGCGACTGCCGCCTCAAGGGCGAGGGTGTTCATCGCGCCATGCTCGGCATCGCCCGACTCCACAACATCACCCTCGTCGGATGAGGCACGCCGATACGCGATCTACGCGCCGTAGATCGTTTACGGGACAGCCCTTAGCGCTTCGCGAGTACGTGTCAATCGACATGCACACCAAGGCTCGGAAGTTCGTCCACCAGGAGGGAGTCGACGCGCAACACTCTGACGCAGTCGCGGAAGCCTGCTGGTTGCGTGCAGCCGTCCAGAGCGCCCGAAATGGGGAGCGATTGCGGGGAGTTGAATATCCACCCCTCGGTGTCACTGGGCGGGACAGGGCGAGTGAACTGTCATGGTTGCGCACCGTTGCCCGTGCGTACCTCTCCTCGCCAGTCGTTTCGGAATTCGTCCGGCAAGAGCAGTAATCCATTCCACGGGCAGGGCGATTCGGAAAGGATCTCCTCACATGACAACTGACCTTCGCCCCAGCGAGTCGCGGCTGGCCCGCCGCATTACGGACTGGCTTGAACCGAAGAACTGGATCATCGCTGTCACCCTGCTGGTCGGTTGGCACACCGCGCAATGGACAGGCGTTGCCTGGGGAGTAGTCGGCGCCCTTTTCGCGGCCGTCATCCCAATCACCTTCATCAAGTACGGCATTCGCAAAGGTCACTGGGGCGACAGGCACGTCGGGGCGAAGCCAGCACGGCTTGTCGTGATGGCCGTCATCCTGTTCTCCGTAGCCACCGGCATCGTCCTGATGCTCGTTGCGGGGGCGCCGCGCACCATGGTTGGCCTCATCGTCTCGATGCTGGTGACGCTCGCGATCCTCACTGCAATCACCTTCGCCTGGAAGATCTCCGTTCATCAGGCCGTGTCAGCGGGCGCCTGCGCGATGCTCGTGCAGACCTATGGGCCGTGGATGGCTCTTGGCTTTCTGCTGGTCATCCTCGTTGGCTGGTCCCGCATCGAACTGCGTGACCACACACGCAACCAGGTAATCGCCGGCACGATCCTTGGCACCATCGTGGCGGCGGCGGTGTTCCATCTGGCGCGCTGACCCGGTGGTGGGAGCCCAGCAGGCCCGCCTCTCGGTGCGATGCTGCCGCCCGCCGTCAGGCGTGGGCGGCAGTCCTGCTCTGGATCAGGCCGGCCGGAGAAGCATCGCGTCGCACACCGGGAATTCGGGGGCGTGCTTGATGCGGTCCATGATCTGGTAGCCCCAGCGGATATGGGCACCTGCCTACGCGGACCGGACCTTGCAGAACGAATGACCTCTGCGTCACCGGTGTAGATGACTGCGCCGTGACGGTCAGCCTCGCCCTGCGGCCGGCGCTCGCCGAGACAGCCGAGCGCAACAGTGCGCCCTGGCCCGACTGCAGGACGTGGGCGGCTTCCAGCGGGATCCAGAAACACTCGAAACGGGTGGGCTCCTGGTCACCGTCATGGTCCTCCTGGCTGTCCCACCGCTCAGGGGTGGGCTCGGTCAGCCCCAGGTGGAAGAAGTGACGCCGCTGGACTTCGAACCGGTAGGGGCTGATGTCGTACTCGCTTTCGCCGAGCTTGCGCACGATCTCGAAGTCGCTCAGGCCGGTCTCCTCGCCGGCCTCCCGAAACGCGGCGGCCTCCGGGCTCTCGCCCGGGCGGATGGTGTCGTCGGGGGTCTGGGCCGGCTGCCATAGGACGCAGTCCGTGGCGAAGTAGCGGGCCATCCGGTGGTGCCCGCCGGGCACGTAGTGCAGAGTGCCGGCGTCCGCGGTGGACGCTGCCGTCCAGGACGACGCCGACGATGAGGGTGAACGTGCGCAGGTCGCGCGGCTCCAGGTGGGGGCAGGAGACGCCGTCGACGTGCATCCGCCTCACCGGCTGCTCGACGCCCTGCGGCAGCCGGATCTGGATCTGCGCCCGGCTGACCGGGGCGGTCCTCGCGGGCAGCAGCAGATCTCCGGCCAGCTCCATAAGGCCACTGCGCTGGTAGAGGGCGAGGATGTCGGGGTGCTCTTCCAGTTCGGGGGCGAAGGTGCGTTCGGTGTAGGCGGTGAGTCGCGCGGGGTCGTACGCCTCGGTCAGCCAGCCGCCGACGAGGCCACGGGCCCGGGACAGGACGACGCATGGACCAGGCCCCGGCGTATGAGGACGCCGTCGTCGAGGAATCGGCGCCGCTCGTCGTCGCTCCATGTTGCAGGGCTGGGCATGGTGAGCTCCTTCCAGAAGAAAATGGGGCAGGGGCGGGAAGGGGCCGCCCCGGTGCGAATGGGTGGGGAGCGGGTCAGCCGCGGCGGCCGAGGACGACCTGGAAGGAGGCGTGCTCGATGAGCCCGTCGGCGGCGGTGTGCTTGTCGAGCAGGGCGCGGGCTCGACGCTCGAAGTCGTCGAGCTGCTCCCCGAACAGCGGCCGGGCGGCGAAGCTGGTCGAGTACAGGTAGCCGATCACCGTCTCCGTGGTCCACTCCCGCTCGACGGCGATGGCGTGCTCCTCGACCCGGCCGAACGCGCTCTCGGCGAGGATGTCGCGGTAGGGCCGGTTGTGCGTGGCGTACTTCTTGCCCACCCCGGCTCTGCGCTCCTCGCCCAGGTATTCCTGGATCAGGGCGCGCAGCGCGTCGGTCCACTGGGTGCGCGCGGTCCACAGGCTGCCGTCGCCCATGACCGCGACGGAACAATTTTGCCTCCTATCGGGTGGCCGGGGGGAGCGCCAGGGGGTGCTCCCTCACCTGTTCGTCGGTGAACTCGCTGCTTGAGCCAGTCGTCCTCGACGATGTTGGAGGCCCAGGTTCTCTGGCTCGGCCTCCTCACGTCCTTCGGCGAGGACCTTCCAGATTCCTGGTTGCGTGTCCGCAGATGTGCTGTGACCTGGGCTGAACATAGCGAACATGTCCGGGGTTGCCGGTCTGAGGGCGAAGAGTCCCTCGGGGGAGTGATCTGCAGCAGCGATCCGCCGGGGGGAAGGAGAGAGACGTTGCCCGCGGGGGCCAGCCCGCTCCACGCCATTCCAGAGTTTTCGGAGACTCGGCCCAACTCGCCTACAGCGAACCTGCTTTGTGAATCAGGCGATCCCTTGGCAGACTGCTGGCTCCACCTGGTTCGGAACTACCCGAACCCCACGAGGACGAAGGTAGGGTCGTATGGCGGCGATCGGACTGGCTGCGGCGATCGAGGAGCTGCGGCAGGAGCTGTATCAGGCCCAGGACCAAGGTAGTGGTGAACAGTTCTCTTTCCAGGTGGAGGAGGCTCAGCTGGAGCTCACGCTGGAGCTGCGCCATACCGGCCAGGCCGATGGGAAGGTGGAGTTCGGGGTGGTAAGGGGAGGCGTTGGGGGTACGCGAGCCTCGGGCCGCACGCACAAGCTGACGCTCAAGCTGAAGGTCAAGGACAGGGCAGCCGGCGGGTCGAGCCCTGAAATCTCGCACAACCGGTCCGGCTCGTGGGACGACGAGGACTGAGTTGGACGCGCGCAGGCTGGCGGACGTCCGCGGCGGCGTCGCGGACGGGTATCGGAGCCTCGGCTCTGGATACGTCATCGCGCCGAGGCTGGTACTGACGGCCCGGCACGTGGTTGTCAGGGAGGAGGCATCGCTCGCGTGGCCGCGCATCATCGTGCGGGTCGGCCACCCGAGGCCGGGCAGCCGGGTGGAGCATTCCGCGACGGTGGCGTGGGTCCATCCCGAGCAGGATGTCGCTGTTCTCCTGCTGGACGAACCGGTACCGGTGTCGGGCCCAGTGCGTTGGGGAGAACCCGTCGGAAGGAAGCCGCTGCCGTACGAGGCGATCGGCTTCCCAGAGGCAGCGGTCAAGGCCGACGGCAGGCGGCAGCCTGAGCATCTCCGCGGCAACCTACCTGTGCTGACCGGGGGTAACGGCCCCGGCAAGAACTATGCCCTGGATCAGGATGTGGCCCCGGCAGAGTCTGAGGATGGCGAGCAGGCTTGGGCGGGTGCTTCGGGCAGCGCGGTGTTCTGCTACGACCATCTTGTCGGTGTGGCCATCCATGACGACGACGCATTTGCGAACCGCAGGCTCCATGCCTGCCCGGCGCACATTTTCGTGACTCATCCGGAATTCATCGAGCTGATGGAGCGTTATGCGGAGGTGCCTGTACTGAGCACCGTGTCCGCGGACGAGCCGCCGGACGCCCAAGCCGAGTATGCCCTCGACCTGCTGCTTCGACTGTCGGAAGGTGCCGTCTCCGACGCGAACATCGTGGCCAGGGGACCTGACGAGCAGTTACTGATGCTCTCGGGCGGCATGTACGTAAGCCGCCATGTTGAGGCGGACATCCTGCGCCGCCTGGACGAGGGGAAGGTCACCCTGGTCGTCGGCGAGGCAGGACACGGCAAGACCACGTTGCTGTGGGGTCTGCACCACGAGTTGAACGCTCAAGGACGGCAGCCCGTGCTCGTGCGAGCTAGCGATCTACTCGCCGGGCTGAGGCGGGAAGGCCAAAGCACGGCGGGAATCTCTCCGCCGCAGCTGCACGCCGCACTCCCCGGACTGGCGCAGTCGGAGAAGCGGCCAGTCCTGCTCCTCGACACCCTCGACCTGCTCTTGCACAGTGACGACACCCGCAACGTGGTCGTCGAGCTGCTGACCTCCCTAGTGCGGCTGCGCATTCCCACAGTGGTGACGTGCCGTCCGGTAGAAGCCACCCTCCTGCGCTCCACTGGTGTAGAGGACCAGCTACCCAACAGGCGCATCAACCTGCTGTCGTACGACGACGAGGAATGCCGGGCCGCCGTGCACGCCTATAGCCGACACTTCTACGCGGGGGTGCGGACCTTCACCGCGGACGAGGTGGCGAACAGCGTTCTCAATGCCGCCTCCCGCGGCCGGGCGCTGCGGGAGGTGTGTGCCAACCCATTCGCATTGCGGTTGCTGTTCGAGGTCTACGCTCCGGAGAAGCCGGACGAGGACGTGGACACGCCGCGGCTGTACGACGAGTACTGGCACAAGCGGATCCGCGCTGATCGGCGGGCATGGCGGCGTCCGGAGGAAGACCAGGACGTCGATCTTTCCGGGTTTGCCGAGTCGACCGCGCGGCTCCTGCTCGCTCTCGGTCGGCTTGACATCACTCGGCCGGAACTTGAAGCGCGCTTGCGGGCCATGGAGACCTCCGGTCCGGTGGGGGCCTCCGCCGCGATCGATATTTTGCGGACCCGAGGTGTCTTCACCCTGCGCCCGCAAGTCAACCGACTGTGGTTCTTCCATCAGACGTTCTTCGAGCACGCGGCTGCGCGAGGCGTCCTGACGTGCGGTGCCGAGGCGGTCCAAGAGCTACTGGAACGTGTGAAGCAGGACCCAGGCGATCTGTTCTTCGGCGAGGTGGCCTCCGAGGTGCTCCTCATGGCTGACCGCTGGTACGCCTCGGGTACTGACCCCCTTGCCGGCCTGCTTGGCCCCTGGCTGACCTCGGACCGTCCATCGCTGGTGAGCCTGGCTCTGCCGGTCTATGCGAAGCTCAAGCATCCCGACGGCGAGCTGGTCACCCTTGGACGCGCCACCCTCGAGCGTGCTGAACCCAACGACGTCCGCCGATTTCTCACCATGCTGCCCTCGGTCGTACACCCCGATCCGGCACGGCCCTTCGGGGACCTTGCGGTCATCTGGAACCGACCAGACAGCCAGCGATTTGCCCTGCGCAGACCGCTTCTGGAGGCACTGATCCGCCTCGCCGCTACGAACGCCACGGAAGCGTGGCGGTTCATTCAGGACCACGCATGCCTGGACTGGCTGCGGGAGCGGCCCGTCGACAACAGGGGATACAACGAGTACCCGTACACGGCCGTCCTTTCGGCCATCGCCGCAGCCGACCCGGAGACTGTGCTGGACGAAGCGCTCGCCTTCGCAGAGCGGCTCGCCAAGGCCGGCAACGGCGGGGGATTGACGGACCTGACACTGGGCGTCATCGGCTGGTGTCACACCCCCCGGCTCGCCGGTCGCGCGGCCAAGGGAGTGCTGACCGCACTGGAGCGGCTGAACCCGAAGATGACCAGTCTCGACCTGGAACGTGCTTATGCTCGCCTGTTCCTTGCCACCAGACCCAAGTGCGCCGACGCCGCACCGGCCGTTGCAGAGGCTTTCGAGGCCGACCAGAACCGCGGGGCAAGCCCGCTGAGTCGCCGCGCGGTACTTCGGGGATGGGCCGCAGCCGTCATGCAGGCGGCCGACGAGGCACACGTGTCCAACTTCCTGAGTGAATGCCTCTCTACCCGGAAGCCGCACCAACAGGTCGCGGTCTGCAACGCGGTTCTCACCGAGGCGCTGATCGGCCAGCCGGAGCGCTTCACACGCACGCCCTTGGCCGCACCAGCGTGGGGCGCTGACGAGAACGTCACTGCCTCTCCCCTCACCGCTCAAGTCGTCCTCCGGTGCAAGGAAGCCCTGAAGGCCCTACCCTGCCAGCACAAGGATCCGGACGGGGCCAAGACACTCCCATGGCTGATGCGCAGGGCACTTCAGGACGCTGACCTGCCAGATAACATGCTGCGCGATCTGCTTCCGGTCGTACAGGAGGAGGCAGCCGAACGTTACTGGCTGACCTCGGACGCGTGCTGTGTGTTCCTGGTGGATGCGGCGGCCGGGGGCCACCCTCAAGCAGAGCGCATGCTGCATACGTTCCTCACCTCCCCGGACGCTCGCCAGCGTGTCACCGCGCTGACCACCGGAAAGGACAGCGTCACCAGGATCGGAGGAGACCTACAGCGCAAGGTCACCACGCACCCGCACCTCATCGACGACCTGCTCCCCTACGCGGAGAGCACTAATCAGCCCGACCTCGTGCAGCAGGCCGTCACGAAGTTGCACAGGGCGGACCGGTCGACAGCTCAGGCTTGGTTCACGTCGACTCAGTGGTCGCGCCTGGTCGACTACCGCAAGCGCTTGGTGAAACATGCCCTGCCGCACATCCGACGCCAGGGCTACATGCTGTGGAGAGCTCTTCTCGATGTTGGGGTCGAGGTCCATCCTCAAGCCACCGAGATGACGGACGCCCTCAAGACCGCGGCCGCGCAGGACCTGCGAGAGTCCCTGCTCGGGCTGGCCGAGGACACAGTCCGTGCCCGGCGGTGGGGTCCGGATTCGGTACCCCTGGTGCATCAGGTACTCCAGCCAATCATCGACGCGGGTGCTCGTCGGCGTGCGACGGGAGTAACCGAGGGGAAAGCCATCGCCCAGGAGGCGACAGCCAGGCGGGTGATGGCCCAGACGTACGCGAACCTAGGGAACATGGAGGACGCCTACGACGTGGCCGAAGCCCTCCTCTCCCTGGCAACGGACTCCGAGTACGACGTCGGAGATGAGACTCAGCGAGGGTTCCTGAGCAGGATCATTGAACCCTACGGCTTTCTCATCGACAGGATGGCGGATCACAACGCCTCCTGGGCAGCGGAGCTACTGGTCATGGCCGCGGAAGCCCTGCAGGAAGTCCAGCGGGACGGAGCCAAATGGAAGCGGGAGATTGCCCGAACCTGGACCGGTACCGTTCTCCGGCTCACCGAAGGGCTGAGGGAGGCTGAACGGGAGGTTCTCGCCCGTAAGCTGATGATTGAACCTACCCTGGCCACTTCAGTGCTGGTGGAGACGGTGGACAAGACGGATATCACGCCTGCGTGGGTGCGCAGACTGCTTGACGATTCCGCGGTTCCCGGTGAGGTCCGGACAAGACTCCACGGCACCTTGCTGCTGCACTCACGGAAGGGGCACGCCCATTCGGGATGGCCCGAACTTCTGCGGTATCGCTCACGGTGATGGGGATCGGACGATCCGGTGGAGCCCATGCCGTCGCTGCCCTCCTTGGGGAGGGCAGCGACGGCCGGAGAATAGCAGCGGCCCGTTCGGCATCCGCATCACTGAGAAGCTGCTGGTTACTGGGGTCGAGTGGCGATGATGGCTTCGGTACGTACGAGCTCGTCAAAGGTGCCGGCGCGATTGAAGTCGGTGAGGGCCTGGCGGAGGTCGCGCTCGAAGGCGTCCTTGTGGTCGCCCAGCTGGGCGGGACTGCTGTAGCTGTAGGAGAGCTGGAGGCCGATCACGGAGTCCAGGTCGCGGGTGACGGTGCGGTCCCAGCGGACGACTTCGATCAGTGAGAACGGGGAGCGGGCGAGTACCTGGGTTCGGCCACCCTATCGATTGGGCCCGATGTCTCCGGGATCGCAGTGGGGCGGCGCCGAGTGAGCAGGACAGCCCGGCGGTCGGAGAGGGTGGCAGCATTTCGTGTGCCTCCCCGAGGATGGCCAAAGCGCGTCGAGATCACCATCAGCCGTCTCGTAGCTGTCCACGTGCACCAGAACCTCGACCACCGCTGCTGCACTTGGACGCCGATCGCTGAGATCCTGCTCGGCGCCACCGAGAACGATTCTGTGAAGTCGCACTGTAGAGATACCGCTCAAGCGCTATGGGCGGCGGGCATGGCGATGCTGCCGCCTGCGGCTGTACGCAGGCGGCAGGTGTTCCAGCGATCAGGCGGGGCGGAGGAGCATCGCGTCGTACACGGGGGATTCGGGGGCATGCTTGATGCGTCCCATGATCTGGTAGCCCCAGCGGAGATACGCACCGTGCGCCGGCTCGTTGTCGATGATGCAGGTGAGGGCGGTCCAGGGCTGGTCGCGGCGGCCGGCGATGACGGCGTCGTGGAGGCGGCGGCCAACACCGTGGTTGCTGTGGGCGG
The DNA here is from genome assembly GCF_055571035.1 of Streptomyces malachitofuscus. NCBI lineage: Bacteria > Bacillati > Actinomycetota > Actinomycetes > Kitasatosporales > Streptomycetaceae > Streptomyces > Streptomyces malachitofuscus. Next base: position 336,724 of record NZ_JBVIGA010000007.1, read on the forward strand.
GGCGGACCATGAGTTCACGGAGCCAGAAGATCTCTTCGGCCTTGGCGGCGGCTTGTGCGTCGGCTGGCCGAGCGTCGCCGAGGGAGGTCCACCAGGGCTTGTCGGCGGGCAGGGTCACGCCGTGGACATAGCCGATCAGCTGCCCGTTGAGGCGTGCCGTGACGGTTTCGAAGCCCGTCATGGTGAACGCGGCATGCAGCCGGTCCGCGTAGGAGGCGACTGAGAAGAACGGATCGTCCGCGTACGGCGGAACGTTGTAGATCTCGGCGTACGTGTCGATTAGTTCGTCGGCGATCGCCTTAGCCGCGTCCCCGCCGTAGTGCTGGAGAGCGAGGTCGATATCCGCCACGGTGTTGGGTTCCCTTCGTCGGGTGCTTACGCGGTGTATGCGGTGAGGCGCTCGGCCATCTCGCGGGCGGGCTGGTGGGCCTTGTGCAGGCTCAGGCCGTTGCGGACGAGGGTGAGCTGCTTGATGTTGCGGGTGGAGGTCATACCGCCTTCGATCAGCTGCAGGGACTCGTCGACCGCGTGGACGCTGTGATCGAGGTCGTGGCCTTGGAGGGCGGCGTAAGCGAGGCGGGCCAGGCACATGCCGCGGTTGCGGGAGCGTGCGATGTCCTGGAGTTGCGCCGAGCGGTCCAGGAGTTTGACGGACTGCCGGTGCTGTCCGAGGTCGAGGCGGCACATGCCTTCCAGACACGTGAGTTCGGCCTCGTTGAGGAAGCCGGTCCAGTCGGGATCGCGCTGGCTGGTGCCGTGCTCGAAGTGGTTCCAGGCCCGCTTGATGGCGTTGCCCGCGGAGATCTCGTCGCCGAGGCGAGCGTGCCCCTGGGCCTCTCGGATGGCCAGCAGTGCCGCGACGCGGGGCGGCGCGGACCACTCGGTGGCGTGGGCCTGGGCGAAGCGGGAGAAGCGGATCGCTTCGCGGGCTTTGCCGAGGTCGACGGACTGGCGGGCCATGTTGGACAGGGTGCGGGTGGCGAGGGCGTCGTCGCCGTCGAGCATCGCGGTGTTGAGGGCTTCGGAGAAGAAGACGCGGGCCTCGGTCTGCCGGTCGGCGTCGTAGCAGAACCACCCGAGCGAGGTCGTCAACTGGCCTGCAATCGCATGGAGTTCCTGGCCGACGGGTTCGCTGTAGGTGCCGTGGTCGATGAGGTGGTGGAGCCACAGGAGCTGGTTGCGGGCGCCGCGCCACAGCCGGTCGCTGCCGAACTGCTGGTCGAGGGCGTCGAGGTCGTGTGCGGCGGAGCGGAGGTTCTCCACGTCGTCGTGGCTGACCCGCAGTTCGTCATCGCCTGGTGCTGCCGAGGCGGTGGGGGAGAGCCAGGGCAGGCCGGCGCCGGCTGCGGAGCCGAGCGCGGCGGCTCCGGTGGCGAAGAGTTGGCGGCGGTTCACTGGATCGTGGGTCTCGAATTCCGTGCGGATGACAGGCGGGACCGGCTCGGTGACGGCGAGAGTGCTCGGGGCGGTGTCTCCGGTCGTGCTGAAGCCGAGCTCGTGGATCGGTCTGTCGTAGAAGCGTTCTAAGAGTTTGCGGTGGTCGGGGTGTGGCCACGGAGGAGCATCGCTCTCCCAGCGGCGGAACTGCCGGGGGCTGACGGACGTGCGCTTCGTCAGTTCGCCCGTCTCGAACATCGCCGCGGCGAGCTTGGAGAGCTCCTCGGCGTTCTGCTCCTGTGTCAGGTGCATGCGTCGGCGCTCCCGCTTGAGGTGGCGGTTACCGCGTGCTGCCTCGCTCATACGTCCCCCGGCGGGAGTCCTCACGTGTGTTCACCCACCGTAGTGGCGGCCTGCATCCGATGGGAGCCGTCGGCCGGGTCAAAAGGCCGATGGCCGGTGAGAAGGCCGCTAAAAGGCCGATCGAGGGCCGGTTCCCGGACGGCGAGGGGCCGTTGGAAGACCTGGGCACCGGTTCAGCGTGGCGGTGTCCTTGAAGCACCGGCCGCGCACCGTCGCGGTCGCCCCCATGCCGACGAAGGACCCCCACATGCCCGTGTTCGTGATCCTGCGCCCGAAGGCGCCGAGATGAGCGTCACCGTGACCCGACGCCCCGAGCCGACCGATGCTCACCCGCGACCGGCACAGCCGGTGACTTCCCGTGAGACGACGCTGGAAGGCACCGCGAAGATGGCCGGATGTGCCCGTCGGTTCCTGCGGCGCACCGCGACGGCCTGGTCCGTGGAGGTGGACGCCGCCGAGGCTGCCGAGGTGATCGTCTCAGAGCTGTTCACCAACGCCGTGCAGCACGCACAGGCCGAGCGGATTCGTCTGCGCCTGCGCCGCCAGCACGCGCTGCTGCATGTGGAGGTCTTCGACCCGCAGCCGCACGGCGAGCTGGTAGCCGCGCGGCCGGGCCCGGACGCTGAGGACGGCCGCGGCCTGGAGATCGTCGAGGCTCTGTGCCTGCGCTGGGGCCGCCGGCCCGATGCCGATCGCTGCGGCTCGGTGTCATGGGCCTGCCTGCCGGCCCCCGGCGCCGAACCGGCTCAGCACGATCGTGCCGCCGACCCGGAACAGCCCTGCGAGGCCGGTAACCTGCCTCGGCCCGTGGCCATGATGCCTGTGCACCCCGCACCTGTGCCGTCCGAAGGAGACCTCGTGCCGCCCTCCCCGCTGCCCCCGCCTACGCTCTACGAGTCGTGGGAGGTACTCGCTGACGGCCTTCACGTCCAGCGCCTCGCCCTGCACCTGCCGCAGTTGCGCGAGCAGCTCACCACGCAGACGGCGGGGACCGGCATCACGGTTGCTGCCTTGGTCGCCCGTCCTGCCGAGGTGCCCACCGCACAGGCCCTGGCGCTCATCGACGCGGCTAGCTTGAGTGCCTGGGTAGATCTGCCCGCCGAGCACGGCCGGCCCGATGCCGCGGTCAGCCCTTTGGCCAGCGCCGCCGAGGACGTCCACGCCCTGCTTCTGCCCGGCGTCACCGACGACGCGCTGCGCGGCGCCGTGCGAGTGGTCGTCGCTGCATCGGCCTGGTGGGTCGGTGTCTTCGCCGCCATCCGGCACCTCGGCGTGCACCACAGCAGCCTCACGCCCGTCAAGGACACCGTCGGTCCGGACACACTGCGCGAGGCGGTCCGCGTCGTCGCACTCGGAACCGCTCAACGCGTTCTCGCCCACCAGTTGCGGCACGACGCGAGTGAGGAAGCAGTCCGGCTCGCGTACTGCCGGGCCGTTACCGAAGGAATCGTCATCGAGCCGACGCTGCCGGCGCTCCTGGAGGAGCTGGGCGAGCTGCGGCTCGTGGACCTGGTGACCACGTCGATCCCCTGGCGCGGCCGTTTCGCGAAGTACGCCGGAGGCACCGGCGCCGGGCAGGTGGAGTGAGCCGATGCAGAACGCGCGCAACCCGTTCATCGTTGTCGAGGGCATGGACGGCACCGGCAAGACCACCTTGCGCAAGGGGCTCTTCCGCCTCTTCGAGGGCCTGTACCGGGTCACCCCGCTCGCGGTGCTGACCACCAACTTCCTCGACGCGTCGGTGGCCGCCGACCTGGTCGAGGGCAAGTACCAGCCGTCCGCCGACAGTCAGTACCGCTATCTGGCCGCGCTCGCCGCGGACAAGCAGGCCACCGCCACCCGACTGATCGTGCCGTCGCTGCCGGCGCGCCAGGTGATCGCGGACCGGTGGCTGCTGTCCGAACTCGCCTTCTTCGCGGTCAAGCACGACCGGAGCCCGAAGGAGACCTATCCCCACCTGGCCGAACACCTCGGCGTCATCCCCGACCTCACGCTGGTCCTCGACATCTCACCCGAGGCCGCCATGGAGCGGGCCGCCGCCCGCTCGGGCGACGCCACCCGCCCGGACTGGGACGTCCTGGACATCCAGGCCCGCGTCCGGGAGATCTACCAGACGGTCACCGACGAAGCCGCCGCCTACCCGGCCCTGGGCCCGGTGGTCCGCATCGACGCCGCCCAGGACCGCGCCACCGTCCTGCACACCGCCTGGCAGGCCCTCGACCAGCGTGGCCTGCTCCCCGAATTGTCCGAAGGAGCCCAGTGAGCACGCACACGGACGTGGACATATCAGCGCTGAAGGACCGCCTCGCCCAGGCCCGGTTAGCCCGCACGCCCCTGCGCGCCGTCGGCGCCGCGAGCGCGGTGGCGGCCAAGGTCGCCGTGGAGGCCGGGTTCGATGCCCTGTGGGTGTCGGGCCTGGAGGTCTCCACGGCCCTGGGCCTGCCGGACGAGAATGTGCTCGGCCCCCGCGACCTGACCGACGTCGTACGGGCCCTCACTCGCACCGCGCCGCTGCCGGTCATCGTCGACGTCGACAACGCCGGCGGCCAGGTCGCCACCGCCCGACGCTTCGCGGACGACCTCGCCCACGCCGGGGCCGCAGCCCTGTGCCTGGAGGACAGTGCCTATCCCAAGACCAACTCGTTCGCCCTGCACCGCACCCAGGAGCTCGCCAAACCCGCGCTGATGCAGGAACAGTTGGCGGTGATGCGGGCCGCAGCCGGGCACGAGATGCTCCTCATCGGGCGGACCGAGGCCCTGATCTGCGGCACCGATCTGCCGGAGGCCATCAGCCGGGCCCGCACGTACGAGCAGGCCGGAGCGGACGCCGTCCTGATCCACTCCAAGGACACCACCGGCCGCCAGGCCCTGGCCACCGGCGCCGCCTGGACAGGCGACGTGCCTTTGGTGACCGTGCCCACCGCCTTCCCGCACCTGGCACCCCAGCGGCTCGGCGAGGCCGGCTTCGCGCTGGCCATTTACGCCAACCACCTCTCTCGCGCCGCGCTCGCCGCGATGCGCCAGGTCGCAGCCTCCTTCTCCGCCACCGGCTCCTTCACCGCCGGTGGCATCCCGCTCAGCGACGTCGCCGACCTGCTGCAGGTCGCCGACCCGGCTGCCCGCGCCTGCCTGTAGATGCCGCCGGGCCCTGCTTCACGGACTTCGTCCCGCTCCAACCCCGCACCACCAGCATCCGCCGGGCATCGGCCGCGGCGGGCTCGACGAGGGAAGGAACACTCCGCGCCATGACAGCCCTGCCCCGCATCAGCGTGTCGGTCAAGGCCGCGATCGTCCATCAAGGCCGCATCCTGCTCATGTCGTACGACGACCACTCCGGCTTCCACTACAACCTGCCCGGCGGCAAGGCGAAGGCCGGCGAGCCGCTGCGCGACGCCGTGGTGCGCAAGGTCAAGGACGAGACCGGGCTCCGGGTGCGCACCTCACGGCTGCTGTTCGTCGTCGAGTACGTCCCCGAGCAGTACAACGACGAATTCGGCACCGTCCACAAGACCCAGCACAACTTCCTCGCCGAGCTCCTCGACGAGGACACCGCGCCGCGCGAGTCCGACCCGCCGGACCCGATCCAGGTCGGCTTCGAATGGGTGCCGCTCGAGGAGTTCGGGGACAAGTACCTGCTGCCGCGGGTCAACCAGCAACTGCTCAACGCGCTTGCCGGGGACCCGGCCGACCGCGACGTCCTCGTGGACCGGTGGTGACCATGCACTCCCGCCCCGCTTCTGTGCTGAACCTCGCCGAACTGCGCGACTGGCTCCTCGATCACCACGGCGACACCGTGGACGCGGACCGGCTGCCCGCCATCCGCACCGAACTGGAACACCTCGCCACTCGTCAGGTTGCCGGAGCCGTCGTGGAACTCGGCTGCTACCAGGGTGCCATGGCCTTATGGATGCGGGCCGTGCTGGACGCCACCGCACAGCACGAACGCCCCGTCCACGTCTACGACTCCTTCCAGGGACTGCCCGAACGCAGCGAACAGGACCCGGAGCTGTTCCCGGCCGGATCCCTGCGCGCTGAGCCGGAGCAGGTGCTCGCCCTGCACGACCGCTGGGGCCGCAGCCCGCCCGTGATCCACCCCGGCTGGTTCGCCGACACCCTCCCCGACCAGCTGCCCGACCGGATCGCCTTCGCCTACCTGGACGGCGACTACTACGACTCCATCCGCACCTGCCTGACCGCCTGCGTTCCCCGAATGGCCCCGGGCGGCACGCTGATCGTCGACGACTACGCCGACCTGGAGGCGAATCCGAAGGCGTGGAACGGACTGCCCGGCGTCAAAGCGGCCTGCGAGGACTACTATCGCACGCCGTCGCCGCTGGAGGTCATCGTCGGCGCTGGCGACCTGGCCTTCGGCCGCTACACCGCGCCCGCGAGGGCAGAGCAGTGAGCGGCATCTCGACGGCCCCGCTGCTCGTGATTGTGCCCGGCGCGGCCGACCCCGTGGTGCTCAGGCGGCACCTTCCCGGCTGCGCGATCCGCGTGATTGAGTCCCTCGACACGGCCGACCTAAATCTGGCCGCCCGCGCCGAGGTGCTTGTGCTCAGGTCGGGGCACCGGCTCAACGCCGAGCGCCTGCCCCGGTGGCCGAAGCTTCGGCATGTGATCCGCGCCGGGTCGGGGCTGGACGGCCTTGACGTCGAGGCCCTGGCCGCACGCGGCGTCACCGTGCACCGCAACCCCGCCCCGGCCGCCGACGCGGTCGCCGAATGGGCGCTGGCCGCATTGCTCGGCCTCGCTCGCCGAATTCCGTACGGGCACGCCACCCTGTTCAGGGGGCAGCACACGAAGGAGCAGTGCATCGCCCCGCCGATCTCCCGTATGAGGGTGGCGATTTGGGGTGCCGGCCCCGTTGGCCGAGCGTGCGCGACCGCGCTCGCGCCGTACGTCGATGAGATCGCCTTCGCGGCCCGGCCCAGCCTGCCCGACACCCTGCCCGCCCGCCCCGGCCACGAGCTGCCGACGTGGGCGGACGCCCACGTCGTGGCGCTCCCGCTCACCGGCGAGAACCGGCGCCGGTTCGGTCCCGAGTTCCTTACTACGGCACGCGAGCGGCGCCCGCTGCTGATCTGCGTCGGCCGACTCGGCACGCTCGACGTCGACGCCTGTCTGCGCGCGCTCGTCGATGACCAGCTGGGCGGCCTCGCGCTCGATCCAGGACGCTGACCGGTTCAGGCCCGTGCCCGCGTTGCCCGAGCCGCGGTGGCTGAGCGCCGCCGCGCACAGTCCCTTCTTCGCCTCCGTCCAGGCCCGCCTCGCCGACGCCCTGCTCGCGCTCTGGCCCACCAGCGCCGAGCCGGAGCCGGTCGACGAGGCGGGGCTCGGCGGCTTCGGCTGGCTGCCGCAGCGATACAGCGACGGCTGGTTCCTGCGCCGGGGCGATGTCCGCGTTCCGCTCACCGACGGCCAGATGCGCGCCTGGCAGCGCTCCGTCGCACGGCGCGCCCGCACCTGAAACCCATCCGTCCACCCACGACAGGGGACGTCCCGATGCCCAGCACGCTCACCACCCCCACGACGACTGTCGGCGCCGAAGTGTGGCGGCCCTTGGAGGACACCGACAACGCCGCGGCGGTTTCCGTCGTCCTCAAGCTGCGCGGCGAGACCTGCGACGTCGACTGCCTGTACTGCTTCGAGAAACGCAAACTCGTCCCCGGCGGCGCCCAGATCACCGTCAAGCACATACGCCGCCTCGGCCAGATCTTCGGTGAGCGGCCTCTCGCGATCGAACTGCACGGTGGGGAGCCCCTGACCGTCGGCAAGGACGCCATGGCCGCGCTCCTCGACGAACAAGCCGCCCAACCCACCGTGCACCGCGTCCACTTGCAGACCAACGGCGTGCGGCTGGACGGTGAGTGGCTCGACCTGTTTGACGCCCACTATCCGGGCCTGCACATCGGCATCTCCATGGACGGCGACGAACAGGGCAACTCCTGGCGCGTCGGCTACGACGGCACCAAGATCTACCCGCACATCGTGGACACCCTCAATCTGCTGGCGGAGCGCGGACGCACCTGCGGCATCGTCACCGTGGTCACACCCGCCGTCCTGGGCCGCGCCGCGGAGGTCATCGACCACATCGCCTCCTTCGACGCGGTACGCGCCGTGCACCTCCTGCCCGCCTTCGATTCCACCGTCACCAAGCCGCTCACGGCGACCGGCCGCCGTACCAGCCCCAGCCGCCGCCTCCAGGCCCGTGCGGTCGGCACCGCCGGAGCGGCCTGGGCGATCACTCCCGCGCAGTACGCCGAGTTCGTCATCGAGGCCGCTGCCCGCTGGATCGGCGCCGGCCACTTCCGGCGGATCAAACTCGACCCGGCCGTCGCCACGATCCGCCGCATCAAGGGCCTGGACACCGCCCACTGCCACTTCGCCGCGCACAAGTGCTCCCACGTCTTCACCGCCTACCCCGATGGCCGCTTCGGCTCGTGCGACGAACTTCCCTGGCCCCAGGCCCATCTGCTGCCGCTCGCCGCCGCCCGCAGCGAGCCGGACGTCACCGAGGCCCAGCACACCAACCCGCTGCTCACCGCCGGACGGGAAATGATGATGAAGTGCGTCCCCTGCCCGTACCGGAGGGTCTGCGGCGGCGGGTGCACGGCCACCCGCTGGCGCATGCTGAAGGCGACCGGCAGCGATAACGCGTACTGCGACCACCGCGTGCGCCTCATCGACGGCATAACTCATCTGCTCGCCGCCCCCGACCACCCGGCTGGCGCTCTCTGCCTCCGCGCCCACTGGCGGCCCGTCGCCCCGAACGTCATGCACGATGTCGACGCTTTCCTCGCTCGCTGGGACGATCCGGCAGCCCACCGTTTCCCGGCCCGGCTCCGGGCCAGTGACCACGGCAACATCAATGCCGCCGGCCTGCCCCGCGGTCACGCGGCCGACGACCTCGACCCGCTCCACCCCCAGTGGCGCGAGGGCATAGAGGAGCGAGTGTGGCCGCTGGTCGACACGATCACCCGCAGCTGGAAGGCCATCACTTACGACTCCTGCCAGGGGCACGCCCACACCGGCACCGGCCTGACGCCGTCCACATTCCGCGTCGGCCTGCTGCCGCGCACCCGCGCCGAGTACGCCGCGCTCGCCGCCCGGCTGTGCCACACGCTCGCCGCCGCCGATGGCTTCCTGCCCGCCGCCGTCACCGCGGACCTTGTCCGCACCGAACTGACCAGCGCCCGCACTGGTCGCCGTCACCAGGTCCTCAACCTCGCCCTCACTCCGGCCCCCGGCAGCACGTGGGCCGACTACTTCACCGACCTCGACCAGGCTGTACGCACGCTCACGCACGTCGCCCGCCACGCCCCGGCGGTCACCGGATGCGCCTGCGCCCTTCGCCCGCCCCGCCCCGCCCGGGAGGCACGATGATCCACATAGCGGAGACGCTCACCGTCTCCAGCATCGAGAACTTCCTCACCCCCGACGAGATCACGACCCTGACCGCCGCCGTGGATGACGCCCTCGGCGATGACGGCATCCGCCGCTTCGACACGGAGCGCACGACCACCTTGCACTCAATCCCCGGCCACACCAGCGAGCAGGCCATGACCGTCTACGAGCCCGCCGGCCGCCTAGAAATCCACCCGCCGCCCGAGACCGCGGCCAAAATCCTCGCCCACGCCGTCGAGCGGGCGATGCCCGCACTGCGGCGAGCCCTGCCCGCCCTGACCTCCTGTCGTGAATGGATGTACGTCGAGTACGCGCCCGGACAGCACATCACCCCCCACGTCGACGGCATCGCCCCTAACCCCACCGACCCGGTCCGCCAACTCGCCGGGATCAGCGTCGTCCTGGACCACGCCGACGACGGCGGGGAGTTCTTCGTCGAGACCGCCTCCCACGCCGTCCTGTGGAGCGACCAGCACGGCGGCGACGGTTATCACCCGGGCATGGCGTTCACCCACGACGGTGCCGACCACTCCGCCGAATGGTTCCGCACCATGCCGCGCACCCGCTGGAACGTGCGCCCCACGCCCGGTACCGCTCTGCTGTATGGATCCCAGGTCACCCACGGCACCGAGCCGGTCCGCGCAGGGCGCGAACGCAAGTTCATCAGCTGGCTGATCAACGAAGCCTGACCGGCCATGCCCCCGCCCATCCGCAGCCCGCCTCCTCAGGCACTGCATCCCGACCAGTCCCTGCAACCCACGGAGGAAGAGATGACGACCGATGCGTGCGGCGAGTTCCTCGCCGCCGTGGACCAGCTGCGCGACGACGGCGGCACCGTGCGCCTGACGGCCCACACCTCCAGCGTCTCCGCCGACGCCTGGAGCGCCCCGGCCACCGGCGCCGAACCGGCCCCGGCTACCTCGGAGGCAGACAGCGCCATCTGATCGGGCCAGCCCATCCGGCCTGCCCCACATCACAGACCCGGTGCCGGCGCCCCACGGCCCGGCACCGGGGCCCCCGTTGCCAAGGAGCCTGCCGACATGAACGACATCGCCGCCGCCCTCGACCTGGACGTCATCGCCGTCCACCGCCGCGAACGCACCGCCGCCGCGCTGACCCTGCTCGACCCCGGTTCCGTCTTGCCGCCGGACGACGAGGCACTGCCCTTGGCCTGCGCCCTGGCACACCACCGGCTCGAAGGCGCCGAAAACGCCGCACGCCGCCGCGACACGACCGCCCTCGACTGGTACCGCAACGCCGCCGGCCCCGCCCTGGCTCGCCTGGCCCACTCCACTCGCCTCGGCCCGCGCATCGTGATTGCCCCGAACGAGGACGAGATGATCCGCGGCCCGCACTCCGACACCCCGTACTACGTCCTCGGCCCCGACACGACCGGCGCCGCCCAGCCCCTGGCCGCGCTGGCCGACGATGCCTCCGGCCACATCGCTGCCACCGGCCTCGACGAGCTTGTCGAAGCGCACGCCGCCGTGATCTGCCTGACCGACCGACGCAGTCCCGACCAGACCCTGCGCAGCTTCGCGATTACCCGGCTCCCGGCGACCGTCTTTACCGACCACACCGGTGACGCTGCCGTGCTGGGCCGCGACCTCGTCCACGAAGCCGCCCACAACTGGCTCAACGACGCCCTCGCCGCGCTCCACATCACCATCCCCGACGACGAGACATACTTCTCCCCGTGGCGCGGCACCCAGCGGCCCGCGTACGGGTTCCTCCACGCATGCTTCGCCTTCCCTCTCACGATGATCTACGCCGCCCGGGCGCGGCTCCGCGCCACCGGAGCCGGAAATGCCGTCCTCGCCGACCATGAACGCCAACAGCGGCCCCGGCTGGACGTCGCCCAGGACGACTTCACCCGCGCTGTGAAGTTGATTCCCGACCCCGGACTGCGTGAACGGCTCGACAGCGTTTTCCAGCACGCCCGCACGCTCTGAACTACACCCATAGACCGCAGGGACTTCGAGGATCTCGCGCGCAACACCAGCCGCTACCATCCAGGACGGCAACCTCATCCCATCACGAGCCCGAAGTTGGAGATCTTCTTCTTCGCAAGAAGATCTGAAAGGGCGGAGGCCCTTCCCGCGCGCCCTCGTGCTCCTCGGCGAATACTCAGATTTCTACGAGTACCCCGCGCCCACTTTTGTCTCCTTCGACGGGAAGGCTGAGGTGGCGCGACAGGTACGTCGGTGCCGGCGTTCAGATTGAGCCGTTGCCCGGCGTGGCCGCTGGTCCGGATGCGAAACGCGTGAAGTGCGCGGGCGGGTGGTCGATGGGCAAGTCGGGCCGCCACGCGGTGAGGATCTGGGCGCTGCACACGAACAGGCCGTCGGGGAGCTGATCGAGCGGGTACCACGCCCAGTCGCCGACACTCTCGCCCGGCTGCGTGGCCGGCTGTCCTTGCCAGGCGTGGACGAGCGCACCGACGGTGACCCGTAGGACACCTTCGACGCGGTCGACGAGCGTGCCCAGGAGACCCACGTCGCCGGGCCGAGCGACTAGACCGGATTCCTCAGCGAGTTCGCGAACGACCGCGTCCTCGAAGGATTCCCCGGCCTCCATGCTGCCACCGGGCAGTTCGAGGGTGCCGCGGCGGTGCCGGCCCAAGAGGATGCCCTGCTCGCTGAGCAGGATCGCTCCGACGCCGACGGCCGCGTGGGCGGCCGGCGCTCGGGTGCTGCGGGGTCGGCTGGAGACGCGCGTGGACCGGTCGGGAAGGCGCCGGGCGCGGATGAGCTGCTGAATGACCGAGGCGCTCTCGTCGGGGTGCGGGAACAGATCGATGGCTTCGACGCGGAAGCCGTACTCGGTGAGCAGGTCCTCCCACAGCTGCGGTGCCAGGACCCACATCTGCGTCGGTAGCGGCGGGTCGTCGCGCAGCAGGATCATCTCCTCGCGCGGTGCCACTGCCGTGGACGGACCGCGGCCATGCAGGTCGGTGTGCAGGAGCGAGAGGATCAGCGGGGCGCCGGGACGCAGGCCATCGCGCAGCGCAGGCAGCGAGCGGTGCGGGTCGATGAAGGCGAGCGTCCCGATCGCGTACGCGGCGTCGAACGGCTCGGCTCCGGTCAGGTACTCGGCTACGTCTGCCTGGACGAACTCCACGCCGTTCACGTCCGCGTGGGTGCTGACGGCGCGTTCGTGCTGGGTCGGGGACAGCTCGATGCCGGTGACGCGCGCTCCGTGTGCCTGGGCGAGGTGGACGGCGTGGTGGCCGGCCCCGGAGCCGATGTCCAGGACGCGGCGGCCGGTGACGTCGCCGAGGACTTCTGCTCCGGGTCCGATCCCGTCCCAGGGCGTCCAGCCGAGCCGCTCGGGGACGGGCGGGGTGTAGGCGCGAGCGAGTTGGCGCTGGCCGTAGATCTGCCAGGCCCGGGTGTTGGTGTCCTCGGCGGGCACGGTTGCCTCCTGGTGTGCGGGTGTTCAGAGGTCAGGTGTGCGTGATCAGATAGGCGGGGCCCTCGCCGCGTCGGGCTTGCTCGACGGCGTTGAGGCGGGCGAAGGCGCCCGGGGCCATCAGCTTCCGCCAGGCCGAGAGGTCGTGGACGGCCCACATGTCGTGTTCCGCGGGGTCGAGTCGGATCCGGTCGAGCTGGTCGGCGGTCAGCCGGCCTCCGTCGAAGATGAGCCCCACCTTGTTCAGCGGCTGGCGTGGTCCGGCGTGGAGGAAGTGCGTCAGGAGCAGGGGCGGCGTGGTGAGGGCGAGTTCGAGGCCGGTCTCCTCGACTGCCTCCCGTAGGGCGGTCTGCAGGGGGTCTTCGCCTGGGGCGTCCAGGTTGCCGCCGGGGAACTGCCAGAGTCTCGAGCCGTAGACCGAACGGAGCTGGACCGGACGGTCGTGTTCGTCGCGGATGTACAGGCAGCCGTACACCGTGTGGTGGGGGACGGTCTGCGCGTACTCCTCGGCTGTCATCGGCAGGGGGCGGCCGGGCCGGGCAGGGCGGTGGTCGAAAGCGAGGGCGAGAACGCCGAGGGCTTCCTTGGCTGGCGGGTAGATGTCGCGGAGGTTGGCGAGCAGTTCGTCGGGCGGCCCGTCCGGGTTGATACGTGCGGTGTCCTCCGCGCGGAGCAGGTCCTTAAAGGAGGGGTACAGGGTGATCCGCTGCACGATGACGTCGAGTTCTCGCCCGGTGTCCCGGTCGTGGAAGACGACCGTGTCGCCCACGGCGACGGTGCGCTTGGTGGGGGTGGCCACCCTCACTTCGATCGTCTTGCGCCCTGCTTCCACCTGCCGGTAGTACCGCCCGAGCAGGTGCATGTGGTGCTCTTGTGGTTCACCTCCAGTCGTCGGGCCCGGGACGGCTGGGCTCGCCTGCTGGATGTCGTCGGGCATACCTGCCTCCGTTCGATGCCTTCCGTCCGTGGCCGGTCGTGGGTTCGCGACCGGCCATGGGGCGGTGATCGCGCTCCTGCGTCTCCGGATCGGAGCCGGTGGCGAGGAAGTGGACGAGACTGCTGGTGAGTCAGGCCAGTTCGATGGGGCCGTAGCGCGCGTGCGGCTGCCGCCGCGTCAGGGCGTCGTACCGGTCCGCTACCGAGAAGTGCCAGAACTCCGTTCCGTAGTTGGTAAAACCCGCTTCCTCCATGGCGTTGAGCAGAAGCGCGCGGTGGTGGCGAGCGCGATCGCTGAGGTTCGGAGCGTGCGTGAAGCAGGCACCGTCGCTCTCCTCCGGGGAGGCATTGACACGTGTGCCGAGGTCGAGTTCGTGACCGTCCTGGTCGACGAGGGTCACGTCCACCGCCGCGCCCGCGGAGTGGGGCGCGATCTCCGGTGGCGACACGTACCGGCTGGCGGCCTGGTGCAGCTGCTCAGCTGTCCAGTCGGGGTGAGTGGCGGCCAGCTCGTCCCGGTACTCGGTGAAGTAGCGTTGCTGGAGGGTAAGCGGCCGGTAGCCCTCGATGAACAGCAGGTCGGTGCCGGCGGGCAGGAGTGAGCGGGCGTGCGTCAGTCGGGCGAGGACGCCCTCGCGGACGTGGGCGAACGCGCCCAGCGGATCTTGCTTGCGGGGATCGACGCGGAAGTCGTGGTCACGCACGTCGACGAGAGGCTCCCCGCACTCGCGCACCGGGATCGCGGCGACCCGCGGATCGGACATCAACACCAGAGGGTTCATCGAGTCTCCCTGTGACGGCTTGCACTGCTGTGGCGGGACAGGGGAGGCAGAGGCCAGATCGGTTTCGCGCGCGATCCGCGCGATGGTGTCCTGCAGCGTGCTGTCGGCTGGGATCACGGTCTCCAGACCGCCGGGCAGTAGATCCAGCTCGCGGTACCAGGAGGTGAGGTGGTCGTCGGTGACGTGCGCCAGGTACGCGGCGTCCGCCTTCGAGGCATGCCGGACCAATGTCGCCTCCAGCGGCACGTCCAGGTAGTAGCAGCTGGAGACGCCGCGGTGGTCCCGTACCAGTGACGTGATCATGTGGCCGTAGCGGTCGGCGTACAGGATCCCTTCGAGCACGACGTGGAAGCCGGCGTCGAGGGCTGCGCGTGCGATCCTGCCCAGCAGGGCGATGTTGGCGCCGCGAGCGGTGTCGTGTTCCCTGAGCACGTTCCGGCGGATTACGTCCTGCCCCACGATCGCGATGCCGCGGCCGTAGCGATCTCTAAGGCCCTGGGCCACGCTTGACTTGCCCGACGCCGAGTTGCCGCGGATCACCACCAGGCGGGTGTCCGAACGTCCGGCTGCAGTTGCAGTGGATGCGCGACAGGCTGCGCTGTTCGGTGTGCCGGTCATGCGGGCCATCCCGTCTCGCTGTACAGCTCCCCGTTCTGGATCTTTCCGATGGCCACCCGGGCGTAGGACACGAGATTGTCGGGCAGTGCGGCAGGGTCCCAGAACTTCCACTGGGTGCACTTGTCCGGTTCGCGCAACTCTGGTTCGCCGCTCCAGGTCCGTGCGCGGAAGAAGAGGCCCATGCGGGGCCGGTCCCCGGCCTTGTCGATGTGGTGGATCACGTGGACGAGTTCGACGTCCTGGCGCCGGATGCGGAGGTCGGCTTCCTCCTGAGCCTCCCGAATCAGGCAGGCGATGGCGTTCTCCTGCTCGCAGTGGCCGGCCAGGACGTGCCAGGTGGAGGGCGCGAACTTGGAGTTGGGGTGGCGCAGCCCGAGCAACACCGTCCTGTCGGGGCGCTCCAGGTAGAGGTGGACACCGATGACGTTGAGGACCGTGCCGTGCGGCGAAGCTGGACGGCGCTCCTCGTGCGATGCGAGTCCGCTCCGCGGCGCGGTGCTAGCGGAACGGCTGGCAGCGTGGCGCCGTACGAGGTCGCGGGTGGTGGCCGCGATACGCAGGCGGTCGAGGTCGCCGGGAGCGAACCAGGCCAGCATCACCCCTTCCGTCAGGTGGAGGTCACGAGGGTCACCGTTCCAGCGCCCGGCGTAGATGGCGATGGGCACGGTCCTGCCGGCGTCGTCGGTCGCTTCCTCGGTGCCGAACGGGGCCAGGTCGGCGATGTGGAGGCCGGCTTCCTCGTGCAGCTCGCGCCGCACCGTGTGTTCCAGGGTGACGTCCTGGGGCTCTCGGCCGCCGCCCAGCAGGGACCACATGCCCGGCTCCCAGATCTCGCCGGGGAGGTAGTCGCGCAGGTGGAGCAGGTACTCGCCGCGGTCGTTGTAGATCAGTGCGGAGGCGTTGGCCGTCTCCGGTTTGACTTGGAGCGGGAGTTTGAGGAGCTTCTCGCGCAGGGAAGGGGAGGCCGCCTTGTCCACGGGGCGCCACTCGATGCCGCCGACCTCCTCTTCCTGCAGCATCACCTCCACCTCGTTCGTGGTGTGCAGGCGGAAGAGGAACCGAAGGTCGAAGTGCTGGTGGCCGGGTTCGCCTTTGCCCTGGTTTGCGTCGATGTCGTGGATGTCGATGTCGAACGGCACGGTCTCGTAGCCGGGCCACAGCGTGATCGCCTGGGCCGGGATCCCGGTTTCCTCGTGCAGCTCCCGCAGCGCCGTCCCTGCCAGGGACTCATCAGAGGGCTCGGCGTGTCCGCCGGGGAGAAGAACTTTCCCGCTCGCCAGGTGAAGCACGTGCAGGACGCGGCCGAGCGGGTCGAGGACGATCGCGCCGCAGGTGACGTGTCCGGTGAAGGTGGAGCGGCTGGCGATGTCGGTGGGACGTTCGAGGGCGTGCAAGAGGGCGCCGAGCTGCTCGTGCTCGTGAGGGTGACGGGCGAGGTAGGTCTCGACAGTGGTGCGGATGTGGTCGTGCGACAGCGGCATGGGGCTACCTCAGAGGGGCGTGGCGCGGGACGAGTCGAGGAGGGGCGGCTGTGCGGGTCAGCTCTGCCGCATCCCCTCGGCAGGGATCTCCTTGATGGTGGTGGCGCGGGCGGTGGGCAGGCACCACCGCTCTCGTGCCGTGTCCACCGCGAGCTGGGCTTGCCGCGCGCCGGGCGGGCCCCAGCCCAGCAGGGAGGCTGCCTGGGCGGGGGTGGCGAGCAGGCGGACGAAGGGGCGGCCGGTGGCGGGGTCGACGGCCGCCGGCCCGATGGCGGTGACCTGGGCGGCCAGGCGGAGCCGGGCGTTGGGCCCCACGCCGCCGTAGACCTCACCGGTCTCGTCCAGCACCCAGCCCAGTCGCACCGGATCGGCCAAGGTGAGCTGGGCCTCCTCGGCGGCTTCCCGGTGCAGGGTGTCTTCGGGCGTCGCGTCGGTGTTCTCCACAGTGCCGCCGGGCAGCCTCGGCAGCGCGCCCCGCGGGCCGGGATCGGCCACCAGGACGACCCGGCCGTCGGGGACGAAGCACCACGCCCAGGCTTGCCGTACGGGCAGCCGATCGGGGACGCGGCCGTGGTGGAGAGGGCTGTCCCACAAGGGCCGGTAGCGGACGTGGACGTCGTGCCGGTCCAGCGCCGGGACGTCGAGGATGTGCTGGCCGTCGGCGAGGTGAGCGGTGGCGGTGTTGCCGAGCCGGGCACGGTAGGCGGCGAGCATGATCTGACCGTCCACGGGGCGCAGCCGCTGGACCGCGTCCCGGGTCTCCAGGAAGGCGTACTCGGAGAGTTCCTTGGGTGGCAGGCGGATCGCCTTCACCTGGGCGGGGGTGAGGGTTCCCCCGTCGAAGACGAATCGGACCTCGCCGGGGCAGGGCGTGCCGGGCTGAAGGTCGGGGTGGTTTTGGGAGAAGGAGTGGACGGCGAGCACGGCCGACAGAGGCAGATCCAGGCCCAGTTCCTCGGTGATCTCGCGCCGGCAGGTGACGTGCGGGTGCTCGCCGGCTTCGACCACGCCTCCAGGCAGCAGCCACGAGCCGTCCTCGCGGTAGGTGGGGTGCACGAGCAGGACCCGGTCGACCTCGTCGGTGATGATCGCGGCGGCGCCGAGCCACGCCGCATGCCGGGACGGGGCGTACTGCCGGGCGGGCGGAGCGGGACGGGGGGTGACGTGATCCGAAGGGGAAACGGGGGAGGTCACGTGGCTCTGCCTTTCGGGCGGTGGACGGGCGGGAGTTCAGCGCGGGCCAGCTAGTGTCCTGAGTCAGGAATTCGGTTCAGATATCCGGCGAGGCGTTCGAGGATGTCGTCCGCGGTCTTCGTCCAGACGAAGGGTTTCGGGTCTT
>NZ_JBVIGA010000008.1:0-44122 GCF_055571035.1 Streptomyces malachitofuscus
CCCCCCCCCCCCCCCCCCCCCCCCCCCCCCCCCCCCCCCCCCCCCCCCCCCCCCCCCCCCCCCCCCCCCCCCCCCCCCCCCCCCCCCCCCCCCGCTCCCGGTTCGCTCGTACGTGAGGTCCGACGGACCGTCAGACCTCGACCACCACGGGCAGGATCATCGGCCGACGCCGGTAGGTGTCGGAAACCCATTTGCCCAGCGTGCGTCGGACGAGCTGCTGCAGCTGATGGGGTTCGACCACACCGTCCTGGGCCGAGCGCTCCAAGGCCTCCGTGATCTTCGGGATCACCTCGCCGAAGGCGGAGTCCTCGATGCCGGAGCCGCGGGCCTGGACATGGGGGCCGCCCGTGATCTTGCCGGTGGACGAGTCCATGACCACGAAGACCGAGATGATGCCCTCGTCGCCGAGGATCTTGCGGTCCTTGAGCGCCGGCTCGCCGACGTCACCGACGGAGAGGCCGTCGACGTAGACGTAGCCCGCCTGGACCTTGCCGGAGATCTTGGCCTTGCCCTCGACGAGGTCGACGGCCACGCCGTCCTCGGCGATGACGATCCGGTCGTGCGGGACGCCGGTGAGGGCACCCAGTTCGGCGTTGGCGCGCAGGTGGCGCCATTCGCCATGGACCGGCATCAGGTTCTTCGGACGGCAGATGTTGTAGAAGTACAGCAGTTCGCCGGCCGAGGCGTGGCCGGAGACGTGCACCTTGGCGTTGCCCTTGTGGACGACGTTGGCACCCCAGCGGGTGAGGCCGTTGATCACGCGGTAGACGGCGTTCTCGTTGC
Organism: Streptomyces malachitofuscus; assembly: GCF_055571035.1. Lineage (NCBI taxonomy): Bacteria > Bacillati > Actinomycetota > Actinomycetes > Kitasatosporales > Streptomycetaceae > Streptomyces > Streptomyces malachitofuscus. The sequence continues at coordinate 784 of NZ_JBVIGA010000008.1, forward strand.
CCGGGATGAGCGACGACGCCAGGATCACCGTGTCGCCGTCGACGATGCGGATCTGGTGGTCGCGGTTGGCCATCCGGGACAGGGCGGCCATCGGCTCGCCCTGGGAGCCCGTGCAGACCAGGACGACTTCGCTGTCCGGCAGGTCGTCCAGGGTCTTGACGTCCACGACCAGCCCCGGCGGAACCTTGAGGTAGCCGAGGTCGCGGGCGATGCCCATGTTGCGGACCATGGAGCGGCCGACGAAGGCGACCCGGCGGCCGTACTCGTGCGCCGCGTCCAGGATCTGCTGGATGCGGTGGACGTGGCTGGCGAAGCTGGCCACGATGATCCGCTTGCGGGCGCCGGCGAAGACCTGGCGCAGCACGCCCGAGATGTCGCGCTCGGGCGGGACGAAGCCCGGGACCTCGGCGTTCGTGGAGTCGGCGAGGAGGAGGTCGATGCCTTCCTCGCTGAGCCTGGCGAACGCGTGCAGGTCCGTGAGGCGGCTGTCCAGCGGGAGCTGGTCCATCTTGAAGTCGCCGGTGTGCACCGCCATGCCGGCGGGGGTGCGGATGGCGACGGCGAGGGCGTCGGGGATGGAGTGGTTGACCGCGACGAACTCGCAGTCGAAGGGGCCGATGCGCTCGCGCTGTCCCTCCGCCACCTGCAGGGTGTACGGGCGGATGCGGTGCTCCTGGAGCTTCGCCTCGATGAGGGCGAGGGTGAGCTTGGAGCCGATCAGCGGGATGTCCGGCTTCTCGCGGAGGAGGAAGGGGACGCCGCCGATGTGGTCCTCGTGGCCGTGGGTCAGGACGATGCCCTCGATGTCGTCGAGGCGGTCCCGGATGGACGAGAAGTCCGGCAGGATCAGGTCGATGCCGGGCTGCTCCTCCTCGGGGAAGAGGACGCCGCAGTCCACGATCAGCAGGCGGCCTCCGTACTCGAAGACCGTCATGTTGCGGCCGATCTCGCCGAGGCCGCCGAGCGGGGTGACCCTGAGGCCGCCTTCGGGGAGCGGCGGGGGCGGGCCGAGTTCAGGATGCGGATGACTCAAAAGACTCTCCTCACCACACGCGCCACGTACCGGTGGGCACGTGGCGCGCATGACGTTCGTGCAGAAGCAATTGTCGTTGTGGCATACGGGCACCGGTGTCCCGCGTATTCAGTTGTGAAGTACATCTGCGCGGCGGGCGCGCGAAGTCTGGTTACTGGAGTTGTACCCCGCCTGCAGCAAGATCGATCTTGAGCTGCTCGATCTCTTCCGGCGTGCACTCGGCCATGGGGGCGCGCAGGGGGCCGGCCGGGAGGCCCTTGAGGGTGAGCGCGGCCTTGGTGGTCATCACGCCCTGGGTGCGGAACATGCCCGTGTAGACGGGCAGCAGCTTCTGGTGGATCTCGGTGGCCTTCTGCACGTCGCCCGAGGTGTATGCCTCGACCAGGGCGCGCAGCTCGGGGGTGACGAGGTGGCCGACGACCGAGACGAAGCCGACCGCTCCGATGGAGAGCAGGGGCAGGTTGAGCATGTCGTCGCCGGAGTACCAGGCGAGGCCGGAGCGGGCGATGGCCCAGCCGGCCCGGCCGAGGTCGCCCTTGGCGTCCTTGTTGGCGACGATGCGCGGGTGCTCGGCGAGGCGGACGATCGTCTCCGTGCTGATCGGGACGCCGCTGCGGCCGGGGATGTCGTAGAGCATGACCGGCAGCTCGGCGGCGTCGGCGACGGCCGTGAAGTGCCGGTAGAGGCCCTCCTGCGGGGGCTTGTTGTAGTACGGGGTGACGACCAGCAGACCGTGCGCGCCGGCGCGCTCTGCGGCGCGTGCCAGTTCGGTGCTGTGGTGGGTGTCGTTGGTGCCGACTCCGGCCACGACGTGGGCGCGGTCGCCGACGGCGTCCACGATCGCCCGTACGAGGTCCGATTTCTCCGCGTCGCTGGTGGTGGGGGACTCGCCGGTGGTGCCGTTGATGATCAGGCCGTCGTTGCCTGCGTCCACCAGGTGGGTGGCGAGCCGCTGTGCGCCGTCGAGGTCGAGTGCGCCGTCCGCCGTGAAGGGCGTGACCATGGCGGTGAGGACCCGCCCGAAGGGGGTCTGCGGAGTGGAGGTCGGAGCCATGGGTTACACGCTACTCGTTGCTCAGGTCGGGGTCTTCCCTCGGGGGAGGCGACAAGGTGGGGCAAAGGGGGAGCCCGGTACTGCCTGCTCGGGGGTTCAGGCAGTACCGGGCCCGTTTGATCAGGCTAGATGAACTTCGCGAAATGCCGCAATACGGACGCTTCGTACGGCTGCTCCGCACACGTGGTGCTCGTCGGCGTGACGGAGCTCGTTACGGAGCCACACGTCCGTTGGCGTTGAAAGCGGCGTGGGTCAGCGGCATGAGCCGGGCCCACTCGGCCTCCATCTTCTCGCCGACCATCTCGATCTCCCGCTGCGGGAAGGACGGGACCTTCGCCAGCTCGTGCTGGGTGCGCAGTCCGAGGAAGTGCATCAGCGAGCGGGCGTTGCAGGTGGCGTACATCGAGGAGTACAGGCCCACGGGGAGCGCCGCGCGGGCGACCTCGCGGGCGACACCCTCGGCCAGCAGCTTCTGGTAGGCCTCGTACGCCTGGTGGTAGGTGTCACTCAGCACGTCCTGGACGGTCGCGTGCTGCGCCGGGGTGCCCTCGACGAAGACGTACTTGCCCGGGCGGCCCTCCTGGACGAGCTTGCGCGAGGCGTCGGGGACGTAGAAGACGGGCTGCAGCTCGCGGTAGCGCCCGGACTCCTCGTTGTACGACCAGCCGACCCGGTGGCGCATGAACTCCCGGAACACGAAGATCGGCGCGCTGACCAGGAAGGTCATCGAGTTGTGCTCGAAGGGGCTGCCGTGCCGATCCCGCATCAGGTAGTTGATCAGGCCCTTGGAGCGCTCCGGGTCCTTCTGCAGCTCCTCGATGGACTGCTCTCCCAGAGTCGAGACCCGGGCGGCGAACAGGACGTCGGAGTCCGAGGCGCTGGACTTCACCAGCTCGACTGTGACGTCACTCCGCAAGGTGACGTCGGTGCGCGTTGAGGGCTTGGGATCGTCGGCGGAGGTCAAGGGGGTCCTTCCCATCGCGGCTGCTGTGCGGCGCCCACTCTACGGGGCACCGACGACGGTGGGGGAAGTGCCCTGCCGTGACGGAATTTGCTGATGTGGGCACCATTTGAGGCGTCCGCTCGTCTGTGTTGGTGACAGTGATTCGTTCGACCTCCGAAGGGAGAGGCACCCCTGATGTTCGGTCGGCGCGAACCCGTACCGTTCGCCTTCGTCGCCGAGGCGGAGAGGTTCCGCAGCAATGTCGTCCCGCCGCCCCCTGAGCGGCCCTCCGCCGGTCAGCTGGCCGGGCGCTGGTTGCTGGGGCTCACCCTGGTCGCCGGGCTCGTGGGTTCCCTGGTCATCGGCATGCCCGCGGTGTCCACCGGGCCGTCCGGCGCGGAGACACAGCAGTCACAGGCGACCGACGGCCGCTGAGCCGTCCCGGTCCGCGGCCCCGGCGCCATCCGGACCCCCGAGGGTGGTGACCGGTGACACAGATCGGTAGCCTCACCGGGCACTGCCCACGCATGGATCGAGTGAGGACCAGCCGTGCCCCTGCCCTTCCTGACGGCCGACCGCGCCTTCGACACGGCGGACGATGTCGCCCTGCCGTACGACGACCGGGACCGCTGGCGACGTCCGTACCGTCCGGGCCCATGGCGGGTGGGGGCCTCGGCGCTCCTGCTGCTGCTCGCCTCGTTCGTGCTGTTCGCCGGGGTGATCATCGCGGCGACCGCGACGCCCGCGTCCGCCGGGACGGTCTTCGCCATCGCGCTGGTCGTCGTCGCCTGCGCGCTGCGGCTGCTGCGCATGGGCGTGTGGGTGAGCGCCCGGGGGCTGCGCCACGTGAGCTTCGTCCGTACCCGTACGACGGTATGGGGCGACGTCGTCTCTGTACGCACGGTGCAGCAGCCGGTGCGCTGGCTGGGGCTGCCGCGGACGGTGCAGGGGCAGGCCCTGGTCCTGGCCCGGCGCGGGCGTCCGGACGGGCTGCCGCCCCTGCTGACCTCGCACAACGCGGACTTCCTGGGGCGGGACCAGCTGGCCTTCGACCGGGCGGCCGACACCGTGGAGGCGTGGGCCGCCGAGTACCGGGGCGGCTGAGCGGTCCCCCGCTCCCCCGCGCTCAGGACGAGGTCTTGTGCAGGGTGATCGCCCGCTGCATCGCCTTGCGGGCGCGCGGGGTGTCGCGGGCGTCGTGGTAGGCGACGGCGAGCCGGAACCAGCTGCGCCAGTCGTCCGGTGCGTCCTCCGTCTCGGCCTTGCGCCGGGCGAACACCTCGTCGGCCGAGTCGCGGTCGACCCGTCCGCTGGGCAGGCGCTTCAGCTCGTCGACGGGCAGACCGCCCTCGGCGTCGAGCTGAGCGGCGAGCCGGTTGGCGTTGCGGACGAACTCGGTGTTCTTCCACAGGAACCAGACGCCGATGACCGGCAGGATCAGCACCGCGACACCGAACGTGACGGTGAGCGGCGTACCGGCCTCGATGAGCAGCACGCCCCGGCTGCCGACCAGGACGAAGTAGACGACCAGGACGGCGGCCGTGACGGCGTAGGAGATCTTCGCGCGCATGGGGCTGCCGGGCTCAATTCAGGTCGAGGAAGTGTTCCAGCCCGAAGGTCAGGCCGGGAGTGGTCACCACGCGGCGGGCGCCGAGCAGAATGCCCGGCATGAAGCTGCTGTGGTGCAGGGAGTCGTGGCGGACGGTGAGGGTCTCCCCCTCGCCGCCGAGCAGGACCTCCTGGTGGGCGAGGAGCCCGCGCAGCCGGATGGCGTGCACCGGGACCCCGTCGACGTCGGCGCCGCGGGCGCCGTCCAGAGCCGTGGTGGTGGCGTCCGGGGCGGGGGCGCTGCCGGCCTGGCGGCGGGCCTCGGCGATGAGCTGGGCGGTGCGCGTGGCGGTGCCGCTGGGGGCGTCCACCTTGTTCGGGTGGTGCAGCTCGACGACCTCGACGGATTCGAAGTACGGGGCGGCGATCTGAGCGAACTTCATGGTCAGCACGGCGCCGATGGAGAAGTTCGGGGCGATGAGCACGCCCGTCTCCGGGGACTGGTCGAGCCAGCCCTTGAGCTGCGCGAGGCGGTCGTCGGTCCAGCCGGTGGTGCCGACGACGGCGTGGATGTTGTGACGTACGCAGAAGTCGAGGTTGCCCATGACCGAGGCGGGGGTGGTGAGCTCCACGGCGACCTGGGCGCCCCGCTCGGCCAGGGTCTCCAGCTTGTCGTCCCGGCCGAGGGCGGCCACCAGCTCCATGTCGTCGGCGGCCTCGACCGCCCGTACCGCCTCGGAACCGATCCGGCCCTTGGCGCCGAGGACCGCCACGCGCAGCTTGCTCATCTCGTTGCTTCCTTAACGGTGATCGTCAGGCGACGGCGTCGTGCAGCCGGGAGGCCTGCTTGTCCTTGAGCGGGCCGATGACCGACAGGGAGGGCCGCCGTCCCAGGATGTCGCGGGCGACCGAGCGGACGTCGTCCGGGGTGACCGAGGCTATCCGGGCCAGCATGTCATCGACCGACATCTGCTCACCCCAGCACAGCTCGCTCTTGCCGATGCGGTTCATCAGCGCGCCGGTGTCCTCCAGGCCGAGGACCGTGGAGCCCCTCAGCTGGCCGACGGCGCGCTCGATCTCGTCGTCGGGCAGTCCGTGCTCGGCGACCTGGTCGAGTTCGTCACGGCAGATCTTCAGCACGTCGTGCACCTGTGAGGGCCTGCAGCCCGCGTACACGCCGAACAGGCCGCAGTCGGCGAAGCCCGAGGTGTACGAGTACACGCTGTAGGCCAGGCCGCGCTTCTCCCGGACCTCCTGGAACAGGCGGGACGACATGCCGCCGCCGAGGGCGGTGTTCAGCACGCCGAGGGCCCAGCGGCGCTCGTCGGTGCGGGCCAGTCCCGGCATGCCGAGGACGATGTGCGCCTGTTCGGTCTTCCGGCCGATGAGCTCGACGCGGCCGGCGGTGCGCAGGGCGCGCGTTCCGCCGCGCGGGGCGATCGGCTCCGCGGCGGGGTCCTTGAGCGCGCCGGCCTTCTCGAAGGCGGCGCGGACCTGGCGTACGACCTTGTGGTGGTCGACGTTGCCGGCGCAGGCGACCACGAGGTGGGTCGGGTCGTAGTGCTTCTTGTAGAAGCGGCGGATGCGGTCGGCGGTGAGGGCGTTGACCGTGTCGACCGTGCCGAGGACCGGGCGGCCGAGGGGATTGTCGCCGAACATGGTGTGCGCGAACAGGTCGTGCACGCAGTCGCCCGGGTCGTCCTCGGTCATGGCGATCTCTTCGAGGATGGCGCCGCGCTCGACGTCGACGTCCTCCTGGCGGATCACCGAGCCGGTGAGCATGTCGCAGACCACGTCGATGGCGAGCGGCAGGTCGGTGTCGAGCACGCGCGCGTAATAGCACGTGTACTCCTTGGCCGTGAACGCGTTCATCTCGCCGCCGACGGCGTCGAGGGCGGAGGAGATGTCCAGGGCGGACCGGCGTTCGGTGCCTTTGAAGAGCAGGTGCTCCAGGTAGTGGGTGGCGCCGTTCAGTGCCGGGGTCTCGTCGCGGGAGCCGACGTGCGCCCAGATGCCGAAGGTCGCCGAGCGGACCGAGGGCAGGGTCTCGGTGACGATGCGCAGGCCGCCGGGAAGGGTGGTCCTGCGAACCGTGCCGATGCCGTTCTCGCCCTTGATGAGGGTTTGGGTACGGGCGACGGCCCGCGCCTCCGAGGAGGTGCGGGCCGTCGCCTTGGCGCTACGGGACGTCACTTGTCGGCGTCGTCCTTCTTGGTCTCGTCGCCCTCTTCGCCCTCGATCACGGGGATCAGGGAGAGCTTGCCGCGGGAGTCGATCTCGGCGATCTCGACCTGGACCTTCTGGCCCACGCCGAGGACGTCCTCGACGTTCTCCACGCGCTTGCCGCCGGCCAGCTTGCGGATCTGCGAGATGTGCAGCAGACCGTCCTTGCCGGGGAGCAGGGAGACGAACGCGCCGAACGTGGTCGTCTTGACGACCGTACCCAGGTAGCGCTCGCCGACCTCGGGCATCGTCGGGTTGGCGATGCCGTTGATCGTGGTGCGGGCGGCCTCGGCGGAGGGGCCGTCGGCGGCACCGATGTAGATCGTGCCGTCGTCCTCGATCGTGATCTCGGCGCCGGTGTCCTCCTGGATCTGGTTGATCATCTTGCCCTTGGGGCCGATGACCTCGCCGATCTTGTCGACGGGGATCTTCACGGTGATGATCCGCGGCGCGTTCGGGGACATCTCGTCCGGCGTGTCGATCGCTTCCATCATCACGTCGAGGATGTGGAGGCGGGCGTCACGGGCCTGCTTGAGGGCGGCGGCCAGGACGGAGGCCGGGATGCCGTCCAGCTTGGTGTCGAGCTGGAGGGCGGTCACGAACTCCTTGGTGCCGGCGACCTTGAAGTCCATGTCGCCGAAGGCGTCCTCCGCACCGAGGATGTCGGTGAGGGTGACGTAGTGCGTCTCGCCCTCGATCTCCTGGGAGATCAGGCCCATGGCGATACCGGCGACCGGGGCCTTGAGCGGCACACCGGCGTTCAGCAGCGACATGGTGGAGGCGCACACGGAGCCCATGGACGTCGAACCGTTGGAGCCGAGGGCCTCGGACACCTGACGGATCGCGTAGGGGAACTCCTCGCGTGCCGGCAGCACCGGCACGAGCGCGCGCTCGGCGAGGGCGCCGTGGCCGATCTCGCGGCGCTTCGGGGAGCCGACGCGGCCGGTCTCACCGGTGGAGTACGGCGGGAAGTTGTAGTTGTGCATGTAGCGCTTGCGGGTCACCGGGGAGAGGGTGTCCAGCTGCTGCTCCATACGGAGCATGTTGAGGGTGGTGACGCCCAGGATCTGGGTCTCGCCACGCTCGAACAGCGCCGAGCCGTGCACCCGCGGGATGGCCTCGACCTCGGCGGCCAGGGTGCGGATGTCGGTGACACCGCGGCCGTCGATGCGCTTCTTCTCCTTGATGACGCGCTCACGGACCAGGGACTTGGTCAGCGAGCGGTACGCGGCGGAGATCTCCTTCTCGCGGCCCTCGAACTCCGGCAGGAGCTTCTCGGCGGCGAGCGCCTTGACGCGGTCCAGCTCGGCCTCGCGCTCCTGCTTGCCGGCGATGGTGAGCGCCTGGGCCAGCTCGGGCTTGACGGCGCCGGTGAGCGCCTCGAGGACGTCGTCCTGGTAGTCCAGGAAGATCGGGAACTCGCCGGTCGGCTTGGCGGCCTTGGCGGCGAGGTCGGCCTGGGCCCGGCAGAGCACCTTGATGAAGGGCTTCGCGGCGTCCAGACCGGCGGCGACGACCTCCTCGGTCGGCGCCTCGGCGCCGCCCTCGACCAGCTTGATGGTCTTCTCGGTGGCCTCGGCCTCGACCATCATGATCGCGACGTCGCCGTCCTCCAGGGTGCGGCCCGCGACGACCATGTCGAAGACGGCGTCCTCGAGCTCGGTGTGCGTCGGGAAGGCCACCCACTGGCCGCGGATCAGCGCGACGCGGACGCCGCCGATCGGGCCGGAGAAGGGCAGACCGGCCAGCTGCGTGGACGCGGAGGCGGCGTTGATCGCCACGACGTCGTACAGGTGGTCGGGGTTGAGCGCCATGATCGTGGCGACGACCTGGATCTCGTTGCGCAGGCCCTTCTTGAAGGACGGGCGCAGCGGGCGGTCGATGAGGCGGCAGGTGAGGATGGCGTCCTCGGAGGGCCGGCCCTCACGGCGGAAGAAGGAGCCGGGGATCCGGCCGGCGGCGTACATCCGCTCCTCGACGTCCACCGTGAGGGGGAAGAAGTCGAGCTGGTCCTTGGGGTTCTTGGAGGCGGTGGTGGCCGACAGCACCATCGTGTCGTCGTCCAGGTAGGCCACGGCGGAGCCGGCGGCCTGACGGGCCAGGCGGCCCGTCTCGAAGCGGATGGTGCGGGTGCCGAAGGAGCCGTTGTCGATGACGGCCTCGGCGTAGTGGGTCTCGTTCTCCACTAGCGTTTTCTCCGTTACTTGTCGTCTTTTGTCCCTCCTCGCCCGTGTGGCGGGGGGACGGTGGCGGAGAAGCGCTCCACTGGTGCGGGCCGGTCTTCGATCGAAGCACCCGGGGTTCACTCTCCCGGGGGCCACTACCGAGGACCGGCGGCGGCGAGGTGCGCTCCTCCTCGTGCGTCGTGACGTCCGATGAACGTCGGTCGGTGGTGCCCTTGGGGCCGCATACCCGATGCGGTCCGGGTCATCACACTGAGTCGTGTCTCTTGCGTTGTGTTACCACACTACAAAGGCGTGGTGACAGTCCGCACGTACAGCAAAGGGAGCGGCCCCCTTGTCCCAGGGAACCGCTCCCTTCACGGCGTCCTACTTGGCGCCCGCCGCACCACGGCGGATGCCGAGGCGGTCGACCAGCGTACGGAAGCGCTGGATGTCCTTCTTGGCGAGGTACTGCAGCAGCCGGCGGCGCTGACCGACCAGGATCAGCAGACCACGACGGGAGTGGTGGTCGTGCTTGTGGGTCTTGAGGTGCTCCGTCAGGTCGGAGATCCGACGGGACAGCAGGGCGACCTGGACCTCGGGGGAGCCGGTGTCACCCTCCTTGGTACCGAACTCGGAGATGATCTGCTTCTTCACTGCGGCGTCGAGCGACACGCGTACTCCTCATGGTCTGTGAATGGCCACCGAGTGCCCCCGGTCTGCGTCTCGGGGGGTCTTCCATGACTCGGAAGGCGGGGATCCGCTGGGCGCGGCCTCCAGGGCGAGAGCTCGCTCCGGGGGTGCGTACACAAACGGCCGTCAGCCAGGGTACCAGGGCATCGGCCCGGTCTCTTCGCCCGCCGGGCACCGCGCCGCTCAGCCCGTCATGGCGCGTACGGCGGTGAGGACGCCCAGCGCCGCCAGGCACAACGGCACGAGGGTGAGCAGGACGGCCGACTCGGTGAGGTCGAGGAAGCGGCCCCAGAAGGGCGAGAGCCCCTTGCGGGGGACGACCAGTCCGATGGCGGTGATCAGCACGGCCCCGGCCGTGACGGCCGCCGACAGCCAGATCGTACGCAGGTCGAGTGTTCCCCGGTCGCCGTGCAGCACGAACTCGGTCAGGGCCTCGGCCGGCGGATTCAGCACCATTCCCAGCAGCAGAACGGCGACGGAGCCGATGCCGGCGACGAGGGCGCAGGTCACCTGGGAGGTGTAGCGGAACAGACGGGCGCGGATCAGCATCGACACGCCGGCGGCGAGCGCCAGCAGCCGGCCCCACACGTTGTCCGAGAAGCCGAGGACCGCAGCGGACGCCACGACGACGGCCGACGTTCCGCCCACCAGGCCCAGCAGCAGTTCGTGGCCACGCCGCGCCTGGGCGGCGATGCGCTCGGCGTCGAGCGCCTCGGCGTCCGGCGTCTGGGACGGGTCGGGGTCGAACTCGTCGTCGAGCGCGGAGCGCGGCGCGGCGTAGCCGATGGGCAGCCGCGCGAAGCGTGCGGACAGGCCGGGCAGGAACGCGACCAGACCGATCGCGACGGGCGCGCACACGGCGGCGGCATCGCTCGCGGAGGCCTCGGAGACGATGACGCCGAACGTGGCCAGGGTTCCCACGGCCGCGACGAACGTGGCGGCCACGAAGGGCGCGTCCGATCCGGGGGCGAGCGCGAGCAGGACCACCGACGCCACCAGTACGGCCGCGCAGCCCAGCAGGAACTGCAGCCTGCCCGGCCCCTGTCCGTCCGGGGCGGCGATGATCCCGGACCCGGCGACGAGGAGCAGCGGCAGGGCGCCCAGGCCCAGGGAGACCGCCGAGGCCCGGTCGTCGTAGACCCGGGCGCGGACGCCCGCGAAGGCGGTGAGCAGCAGGCCGAGCCCGCCCGCGATGACGCCGGGCAGGCCGTGCATGTCGTGCCGCACGGGGTCGGCGGACCACAGGACGAACGCGAGCAGCAGCAGGAGCAGGGCGCCTCCGGTCAGCCCCGCGGCGCGCAGCAGGCCGTCGCTCCACAGGTGCCGGTCGCGGACCACGGCGGAGGCGACCGCGTCGGGCACGTCGTCGTGGACGGCGGGCGGCAGCGACTGGGCGAAGGGCCGCAGGCTGAGGACGTCCCCGTCGAGGATCCGCTCGTCGGCGAGCGTGCGGGCCCCGTCCAGGACCCTGCCGTCCCGCCGCACCAGGTGATACCCCGTCGGAGCGCCCGTCCGCTGGGTCTGGCCGGTCAGCCGAAGGATCTCCGGGTAGACATCGGCCACGGGGATGTCGACCGGGAGCGCCACGTCGATACGGCTGTCGGGCGCCACCACCGTGATCCGGCAGAACCCCGTCGCCGTGGTCGTACTCACCTTCACTGCCCCCCTGCTTCGCGGATGCGTACGCTGCGGGGCGCAACCCTACCGACAGGCACCGTCGGTGGTGGCACGTAGGATCCCCTGAGTGCGGAGGACGACCGTCACCACGGGGGTGCGGTGTGCAACCGATTGTCCGCACAGGGGGATTGATGCCTCGGTGAGCCAGATCGTCATCAAGCGCCCACCGCGTACCCTGCCGCCCGAAGTGCCCTCGGACGAGCTGCACCTGGAGACTCCTCCCGAACTGCCGCGCGGGCAGCAGGAGGGCATGCTGATGCAGGTGCTGCCGACGCTCGGCATGGGCTCGTCGGTGGTGTTCTACTTCGCCTCCCCCAACGCCCATCCGTTCATGCGGATCATGGGCGTGGTGATGCTGGTGTCGACGGCGGCGATGGTGATCGCCCAGATCGTCCGCCACCGCCGCGGTACACAGGGGCAAATGGCCGATGTGCGGCGCGACTACCTCCGCTATCTCGCACAGACCCGCCGCAAGGTCCGCGGGACGGCCCGCCGCCAGCGCGACGCGCAGCTGTATCTGCACCCCGCTCCCGAGCAGCTCTGGGCGGTGGTCGCCGAGGGCAGCCGGGTGTGGGAACGACGCGTGGGGGACGCCGACTTCGGGCAGGTGAGGCTCGGTCTCGGCCCGCAGCAGCTGGCGACACCGCTGACCGCTCCGCAGACCGCGCCGGTGGACGAGCTGGAGCCACTGTGCGCGGGCGCCATGCAGCGATTCCTGTCCGTGCACGGCCAGTTGGACGGCCTGCCGGTCGCGGTGTCGCTGCGCGCCTTCTACCACGTGACGGTCTCCGGCGATCCCGACCACGCCCGGGCGACCGCCCGTGCGCTGGTCGCGCAGGCCGCCACGCTGCACTCCCCGGAAGACCTCGTGCTCGCCGTCGTGACGGCGCCGGGCACGGTGGACCGGTGGGACTGGACGAAGTGGCTTCCGCACTGCCAGGCACCGGGTTCGTTCGACGGGGCCGGCACCCGTCGCCTCTTCGGGGACGACCTCGGCGAACTGGAACAGCTGCTCGCGGACCGGCTGGACGGCCGCCCCCGGTTCAGCCGGGAGGGCCGGCCGCTGCTGGACCAGCCGCACCTCCTGATCGTCCTCGACGGCGGCATGGTCCCCCCGACCTCGGCCTTCGCCGCCGCGGAAGGTCTGCAGGGCGTGACGATCGTCGAAGTCGTCCCCGGTGAGCTGGACCAGCCCCGCGGGGACCTGTCGGTCGTCGTGCGCCCGGAGCGGCTGTGGCTCGACTCGGGAGCCGGGATCGCGTACGAGGGCGAACCCGACGGGCTGTCCCTGCCCGCCGCCGAGGCACTCGCGCGGCAGCTGGCGCCGCTGCGCCTGGGCGGCGGGGACGACGACGAACCGCTGCTCGCCAACCTGGACTTCACCGAGCTGCTGGGGCTGGGGGACGCGGCGACCGTGGACGTGGCCCGGACCTGGCGGCCGAGGTCGACGCCGGAGCGCCTGCGGGTGCCGATCGGCGTCGGCGAGGACGGCCGGCCCGTGATGCTCGACCTCAAGGAGGCCGCGCAGGACGGCATGGGCCCGCACGGCCTGTGCGTCGGCGCGACCGGCTCCGGGAAGTCGGAGCTGTTGCGCACCCTGGTGCTCGGCCTCGCGGTCACCCACTCCTCGGAGACCCTCAACTTCGTCCTGGCGGACTTCAAGGGCGGCGCCACTTTCGCGGGCATGTCCCGGATGCCGCACGTCGCCGCCGTGATCACCAACCTCGCCGACGACCTGACCCTCGTCGACCGCATGGGCGACGCGATCCGCGGCGAACTCCAGCGCCGTCAGGAGCTGCTGCGCGCGGCGGGCAACTACGCCAACATCCACGACTACGAGAAGGCGCGCGCGGCCGGCGCCCCGCTGGAGCCGCTGGCCTCCCTCGTGATCGTGATCGACGAGTTCAGCGAACTCCTCACCGCCAAACCCGACTTCATCGACATGTTCATCCAGATCGGCCGTATCGGCCGTTCCCTGGGTGTACACCTGCTGCTGGCCTCGCAGCGGCTGGAGGAGGGCAGGCTGCGCGGCCTCGACACCTATCTGTCGTACCGCATCGGCCTGCGCACCTTCTCGGCCGCCGAGTCCCGCGCCGCGATCGGCGTGCCGGACGCCTACCATCTGCCGTCCGTTCCCGGTTCCGGGTATCTGAAGTGCGGCACGGACGAGATGGTGCGGTTCAAGGCGGCGTACGTGTCGGGGGCGTACCGCGCGGGCGACCCGGACGCAGGACGCGGGAGCAGGTTGCCCGTCGAGCGCCGGCCCGCGCTGTTCACCGCGGCCCCGGTTCCGGTGACGTACGCGGCGCCGGACCCGGAGCGGACCCCTGCGCCCGACCGGCGGCAGGAGGACGACGCGCTGGCCGACACCGTCCTGGACGTCGTCGTGCAGCGGCTGGAGGGGCAGGGTGTGCCCGCACACCAGGTGTGGCTGCCGCCGCTGGACCGGGCCCCGTCGCTGGACGAGCTGCTGCCCGCCCTGACCGTCTCGGCCGAGCGGGGCGTGCATCCGGCGGACTACCCCGTGCCGGGCAGCCTGACCGTCCCGCTCGGTCTGATCGACAAGCCGTTCGAGCAGAAGCGGGAGATCCTCTACCAGGACTTCTCCGCCGCGGCCGGCCACATGCTGGTGGTCGGCGGCCCCCAGTCGGGCAAATCGACGCTGCTGCGCACCCTGATCGCCTCCTTCGCGCTCACGCACACCCCGCACGAGGTGCAGTTCTACGGACTGGACTTCGGCGGTGGCGGCCTGTCCGCGGTGGCGGATCTGCCGCACGTGGGCGGTGTCGCCTCGCGACTCGACCCCGAGCGGGTACGGCGTACGGTCGCCGAGGTCGCCGGTGTCCTCAACCGCCGGGAGCAGTTCTTCCGCGCCCACGGCATCGACTCGGTCGCCACCTACCGCCGACGCCGCGCGGCGGGTGACCTGCCCGGCGAGCCGTGGGGCGACGTCTTCCTCGTCATCGACGGCTGGGGCAACTTCCGCAACGACTACGAGGGCCTCGAGGGCATCGTCAACGACATCGCCGCGCGGGGTCTGGGCCACGGCGTCCACGTCATCCTGTCCGCCTCCCGCTACATGGAGGTGCGCGCGGTCCTCAAGGACCAGATCCTCGGGCGCCTGGAGCTGCGCCTCGGCGACGCCATGGACTCCGAGTTCGACCGGAAGGTCGCGCTGAACGTGCCGACCGGGGTGCCGGGCCGTGGCCAGGTTCCCGCCAAGCTGCACTTCATGACGGCGCTGCCGCGGATCGACTCGGCCTCCACGGCGGAGGACCTGTCCGACGCCACCGCCCAGCTGGTCCGGACGGTCAAGGACAACTGGCAGGGCCCGCCGGCCCCGACCGTGCGGCTGCTCCCCCGCAAGCTGCCCGCCGACCAGTTGCCCAAGGGCTTCGAATTCCCGCAGCACGGCATCGCGATCGGCATCGACGAGGCCAACCTGGAGCCGGTGTTCATCGACTTCGACACCGACCCCTTCTTCCTCGTCTTCGGCGAGAGCGAGTCCGGCAAGACCAACCTGCTGCGCCTGATCGCCAAGCAGATCGCCGAGCGCTACACCCCCGCCGAGGCACGCATCGTGGTCGGTGACTACCGGCGCACCATGCTGGAGGCGGTGCCGGAGAGCCATCTGCTGGAGTACGCCCCGATGGCGTCGGCGATGCAGGTGCACATGGACGCCGTACGGCAGTTCATGGAGAAGCGGGCACCCAAGCCGGACATCACGCCGCAGCAGCTGCGCGATCGCAGCTGGTGGAGCGGCCCGCAGCTGTTCATCATCGTCGACGACCACGAACTGGTCGCCACCAACTCCGGCAACCCGCTGTCCCAGCTGGTGGAGCACCTGCCCTTCGCCCGGGACGTGGGTGTGAAGTTCGTCATCGCGCGGAACTCCGCGGGAGCGTCCCGCGCGATGTTCGAAACGTTCATGCAGCGCCTGAAGGAACTGGGCGCCCAGGGCCTGGTCCTGTCGGGCGACCCCAGCGAGGGCGACATCCTGGGCAGCGTGCGGGCCCGGCCCATGCCTCCGGGGCGTGGCGTGTTCGTGTCACGAAAGCGCGGTGCGCCGCTGATTCAGGTGGGCTTGCTTCCGCAACGGCATTAGGGTGATCGACGGGAACCGGGGGACAACGGGGAATCACGGGGAGGCAGTTGAGGTGAGTACGAACGGGGGCGGCGGTACGGGCGGCGTGCCGGACACGGGGAAGGCGTTCGACACGTTGTCCGGTGTGAACCCGGCGATGGCGCTGGACATCCAGCACAGCGCCATGAAGGGCTTCAAGAAACGCGTCGACGAACTGCTGCGCGAACTGGACGACTCCGAGGCCGCACCGGCCAAGGTCGGCCAGGACCGCCTGTCACGCGCCCAGTTGGGCGCGCCGGAGTTCAAGGAAGCACAGTTCCTCTACGACTCGTACGCCATCGTCCACGACGAGCTGGAGAAACTCTCCAAGGCCCTGGGCGCGCAGATCGAGGGCATGGGACTGGCGGTGCAGGCGTCCCGGGTGGGCTACGAGAACCTGGACGCCGACATCAAGGCGCGGATGAGGGCGGTCAACGCGGAAGCGGAGAAGTATTACGTCGTGGAGCGGGATCCGTATGTGGAGCGACCGGCCGTCACGGCCGAGGAACCCAACTCCACCGGTGAGGAGGGGAACTACTGATGGCCGAGCAGTCAGGCCGCGGAGCGCCGAAACTCGCCCGCACGGACTTCGAGTCCATGACGCACGAGCAGCTGGCCGCACTCCTCGACTCGGCGAGTTCGGAGAGTGCCTCGCACCTCGCCACGAAGCTCGCCAAGGCCTCGTCCACGATCACCGGGATCGGCGACGACCTCATGACGTACGTCAAGGGCCTCGAGTGGCAGGGCGAGGGCGGCGACGCCTTCCGCAACTGGGGTGGGCAGAGCGCGGCCGCGACGCTCCGTCTGGGCCAGTACGCCGAGGTGGCCTCGCGCTGGATGGCCACGGTCGCCCAGGCGGTGGCCGAGGCCAAGGCGGCGATGCCGGCCACGTCCGAGACGACCCAGGCAAAGGCGGACCTCGCCGACGCGCGGAAGACCATCGCGGCGACGCAGGACCCTGGCGCCCGCAACGACCCCGACGCCCGCAAGCTGGCGCAGACGGCCCAGTCCGACGCGACGGCGGCGCAGCAGCGGATGGAGGCGGCGCGGGCGGAAGCCATTCAGCAGCTGCGGAAGCTGGCGCAGACGTACGAGTACTCGGCCCAGCAGGTGAACAGCGTGCCGCCGCCTACGTTCGCGCCGCCGGCCGACCATCTGCCTCCGGGCGAGTGGCGGAGCCCGGAGCAATACATCGCTCCTGGCGTCGGCGGTTCCGGAGCGACGACCGCGGCGAGCCCCGGCCCTGCCGTCAGCGGGGAGCGAAGCGAAGCATCCAACCCGACGCGGCCGGCCCCGACCGCTGGGCCTCCGCCCCTCACCTCCCTGTCCGGCCGAGAGACGACTGCTCCACCACCGCCGGCTGCCATGAGCATCGACGGAGTCACCTCCCTTCCGGATACACGGAATGCGCCGCTGCTCAACGCAACCGGGCCTCAGAGCGGCCCTGGGCCGCGCCCCGACAGCTCGCATGCCGTACAACCGGTCGTCATCCAGCCGGTCAGGAACGGCCCTGGTGGGTTCCCTGGCCCGCTCGGACCTCCCCAGACTCCGCAACAGGGTCGCCCCTCACCGCTTCCGGGTCAGACCGGCGGCAGTGGAACTGTCCCCCGTCCTCCGCGTGAAACCGGCATCATCGGTGGCCGCCCGGTGCCCCCCACTGCCGGTCGCCCTCCGACTGGGCTGCCGCGAGGAACAGTCATCGGCGGCGACACGAGCCAGGGGCGCATGCCGCTCGGGCGCGCTGCCTCTCCCGGCATACCCATGGGGACCAGCCCTCTGGCGGGGCAGGGCGCAGGGCGTGGATCCCGACGCCTCGCTTCGGAGACCGGTGGCGTGGTCGGCAGGGGACCGGCTCAACCGGGCCGAACCGGTCCACGGTCATTCACGCCCGGTGGCGCAGGGCTGGTTCGCCCGGCAAGCGCCGCTGACCCGAACCATGGTCCTGTCACCGGCCGCCCTGGCGGTACTGCCCACCCGGCCCGCCAGTCCATCGCCCGTCGGGACGACGAGCAGGACAGGAGTCAACGGCGGCCGGACTACCTCGCGGAGGATGAGGAGACCTGGTCCGGCGGGCGCCGCCGTACGACTCCTCCTGTCGTCGACTGACCTGTCGGATCACATCGTTTCCAGGAAGGCACATGTACACCAGCAGCAAGCGCACGCGGCGGCCCTTCTCCATGGCAACGGCTGCTCTCAGCTTGCTGCTGGTCGGTGTTGCCGCTACCCCTGCCCACGCCGAGTCGGTACGCGACATGCAGTGGCACCTCGACGCCATGCGCGCCGAGGAGATGTGGAAGGTCAGCAAGGGACGTGGCATCACCGTGGCCGTCATCGACTCAGGTGTCGACGACACGGTTGCCGACCTGAAGGGCCAGGTCTTGAGCGGGAAGGACTTCTCGAAGCAGCGCGGCGACGAGCACACCGACATCGAGAACCACGGAACGGGCATGGCCGCCCTCATCGCCGCCACTGGAAGCCGGGGCCCCCTTCAGGGTTCCTACGGTCTGGCACCCGAAGCCAAGATCCTCCCTGTCCGAATGCGCTACAGCACGGAGGACTACGGGCAGGTCGACAGCAGGGCTGAGTATGCACGTGTGCTGACCAAGGCCATTCGCTACGCAGCGGACTCCGAGGCTCGCGTCATCAACATTTCCCTGGGCGTCGCGAACACTCCGGGCACGCAGAACGCCGGCACGCCGGAGCTTGCCTCGGCCGTTCGGTACGCCATTGGCAAGGGCAAGTTGATCTTTGCCGCGGTGGGAAACAGCGGAGACAAAGCCAACTTCAAGGAGTTCCCGGCGGCGACGCCCGGCGTCGTAGGCGTGGGAGCAACCGACAAGGACGGCAGGGCTCTGAAGCAATCCCAGCGGGGCCCGCAAGTTGATCTCGCCGCCCCCGGTGGTGACATCGTCAATGCCTGCACGAGAGGAACCCAGGTCTGCAAAGGAAGCGGCACGAGCACTGCTTCGGCCCTGGCGTCAGCCTCGGCCGCGCTCATCTGGGCCCAGCACCCCGACTGGACCAACCACCAAGTGCTCCGCGTCATGCTGAACACCGCAGGAAAAGCCAAGAACGGCGCGAAGCGCACCGACTCCATCGGCTACGGCATCGTCCGTCCCCGCATCGCACTGAAGGCGCCGGGTGACCCGGGCCCTGCGGACGAGTACCCGCTGCCCGACCTCGCAGCAGCAGGCTCGACTCCCCCGTCGGACAAGACATCACCATCCGCAGGCGCGGGAGGCGGCGACAATGCGGCAACCGACGAACCGAAGCCAACCACCGCGTCCTCCGCCGACGATGGCGGCATCAGCCCGGCGTGGGTGGCACTGGGCCTGACAGCAGCCGCGCTTCTCGCGGGTGCCGTCGCCGTCAACACCCTCCGCGCCCGCCGCCGCTCGGCCCAGGTGCCGACGGCACCACCCTTCCCACCGCCCCACTCCCCCTACGCCCCGCCACAGCAGCCCCCGGCCTACGGACCGCCACCCGGGCCCGAGCAGGGCCCACAGCACTGAGGCCACCGATTCCAAGCACAAAGGAACCGACGTGTCATTCGACGAGATGTGGGGCCAGGCCCGGGACAACGCCCTCGCACGGCAGCAGAGCAGCACGCGGCTGAACCAGTTGGCGGCATCCGGAGGCGGCGGATCCGGCGGCAGCGACTACACGGTGACGTCTCCCGACCTGAAGGCCGTCGGGAACGAGGCGCAGGAGCTCTTCCACGGCTTCGAGAGGGACGCGTTCCATGCCGGAGCCAACACCAGCACGGCAGGGGACAGTCTCGACGAGGACGGTTTCAAGACCGGCTCGGCCATGTGGACCGCATGGGACACCTGGCGCTCTCAGGCAGAAGCGCTGCTTAGCGCCTGCGCCCACATCCACAATCACCTCGAGGACACGGTGTCGACGCACGCCAAGCGCGAAGAGGTCCTGGTCACCAACCTGTCCGTCGAGCAGATCAACAAGCACTTCAAGTAGTGGGGCTGCGCTGTGCCGACCTTCGAGAACCTCCTCAACGCCCGACTGGGCAGCCTCAACGATGCTGTGGACGACTGGACCGAGACGGTCAAGAAGCTTGAGAAGCTCGAGGAGCAAGCAAGCACGGGCATGCTGAAGAAGGCCGGCAAGGCGGACTGGGAGGGCGAGAACGCCGGTGTCACCCTGCCCTTCGTGAGGAAGACCGCCAAAGAATTCGGGGACGCACTCAAGGAAGCGGAGAGCATCCGCAACATCCTCCGGGGAGCCCTGACGGAGTTCAAGGCGGCCAAGGCTCAGCTTTCCAAGGTCGTCGAGGACGCCCCCGGGAAGGGGATCAGAGTCGATCTGGACGGCACCGTCAGCTACCAAGTCCACCCTGACCGCCGCGGAAAGGACTACGAGGGACCGGAGCCGAAGGAAGCCGACTTCGAACAGGTTCGTACCGATATCAAGGAAGCCCTGAAGAGGGCAAACGAGGCCGACGAGGTCGCATCCCGCGCCCTGCGCACGCTGGTCGGCAAGGACAAGAACAACTTCTCCGGCACTGAATACGACTCGCTCAAGGACGCGGGAAGGGCTCAGGACGCCCAGGACGCCAGAGCTGCCGCCAAGATCGTCGCCAAGGGCGACGACGCCTCTCCCGAGGAAATCGCCCGCCTGAACAAGTACTTCAAGGACAACAAGGGCGACCAGCACTTCGCCGAACGCTTCGCCCTCGAAGTCGGGGTCAAGGGCAACCTCGAGTACTGGGCCGACATGGGCGATCCGAGTGACGGCTCCCGGCTGGGCGTGGATCACGCCAAGGAAATCAAGAAACTCCAGGAGAACTGGAGCCTGACGCTGGCCGCCGCGACACACTCCGACAGCGCGGAGATGACACGCTGGAAGTCAGAGATGATCAAGGCCGGTGACGACATCATCCAGACCCGGGGGACATCGGCGCACGGGTTCCAGGTCATGAGCAACCTCATGCGCGAGGGCACGTACGACAAGAAGTTCCTCCACGACTTCGGCAACGCTGTCGTCGTTGCCGAACGGCGTATGACCGGAGACGGACGCATCTCACCGAGCCAGGCGTGGGATTCAGGACTGGCCATGTCCCCGAAATTGAACTGGGACGGGAAAGATCTGGGTTCGGATCCCATGGCCGGCTACATGGAGGCCCTCGGACACAATCCAGAGGCATCTCTGGACTTCTTCAACCGTTCCACCAAGCTGGACGGTGAAAAACTCAGCAACTGGGACTACTTCGTGGGCGACGGAAAACAAGCCCGCGACTGGCCGGAAGGGACCGACGGGAAGGCAACGGGATTCGACAACCTCGGTCACGCTCTCGAGTCCGCCACCCTGGGGTACGCCTACGACGAAAGTAACCCCAGTGTCCCACCCATGAAGACCGAGGAGCAGATTCAGGCCAGGGAAGAGCGTACCGCCTTGGTAGCGAAGATCGTAGAGAACTACACGTCAGCAGACGCGATCGACAAGCAACCGGGCATGCAAGACAGCCTCGCGAATATCGCAGCAGGTCACATCGACAGTCTCAGCTACTCCATGGCGAACTGGGGCGGCAGCGGGGAACTTGCTGACAGAGACGGTCTATTCAACTTCGAGGGCAAGCATCTTCGGGATCTGGGCGAATCCGGTACAGCTAACTTCCTACGGGCTCTTGCCGCCGACGAAGAGTCTTACAACACCGTCTCGGTGGCTCAACAAACCTATGGCGCAAGCCTGATGGCTGCGCAAGGGAATCATCAAGACAACGCGCTTGACGCAGGCCTTCACAGTGTCTCGATGCACGGGCTGTTGGACCAAGCACGATCAGAAAGCATCGGGGAAGAATTTGCCGAGGACGCCAAGGAACGGAACAAGCAACTGGAGAAGCAGGGAGAGTGGCGCAACTTCGCGGCCGGCGCCACTGTCGGCCTGGTCGTCGGCGTAGCTTCAGAACTCATCATCCCCACAAGGGCCGCCGCTGCTATCGCTGTTCCGCTCGCTTTTGAGGTGGCCGGCGGAGCCGCCGAAACTTACATGGCG
This sequence comes from Streptomyces malachitofuscus, assembly GCF_055571035.1. Taxonomy (NCBI): domain Bacteria; kingdom Bacillati; phylum Actinomycetota; class Actinomycetes; order Kitasatosporales; family Streptomycetaceae; genus Streptomyces; species Streptomyces malachitofuscus. The sequence goes on from NZ_JBVIGA010000008.1 coordinate 22,249, forward strand.
ACGCAAACGATCGACTGGCTGGACGAGAACGAGTACAAGAACGATCAGCAAGCCGTCGAGGGAATTCAAAAGGCGAGGCAGGATGGGCAACACAACGCGATGACCCCCCTCTTGAATTATGCCGCCCAAAACGATATGTCGCCAACGGAGGTGCGCGAGCTGGTTCGTCGAGCACAGGGGACCTATCACGACGGCGGAGAGTACACCGACACCGATGACGCCCGAGGATGGTGACCATGCGCAGGAACGCTGCAATCGTACTTTCGGTGTCCTTGCTGATGGGCGTGGGAGCCTGCACCGCGGATGACACCACTGACCAAGGCGATCACAAAGAAACGGCGTGCGAGGAACTCCTTGGCGCATCTGGCGTCGACTGGGTGAAAGACAACACGGAAGCAGAAACCGGCGTGGCGCCAGGATCCGACGACCTGGAGAGCGCTGCGTCCCTGTTCACCACGCAAGCTAAGTCCTGGAATCCATCCAGTGAGAAGGTGCCGCTCTTTTCCAGCTCCGAACTGTGCCGAGTCGTGAAGAGGTCGAATTCTGCCGGAGCTAGTCTTTCGATCAGATTCGGCGCCTCAGTCATACCGTTCGACCACCCCTTTGAGGAAGACCAGATCGAGACTACTGTCAACTCTGACGTGAAGTTGGTGCACGAAAAGGATACCCGGGGAAGGAAGAGATACTTCGTCTATGTAAAGTGCCAGGTCGAAGGCGCTCCGGCCAACCAAGAGAACGAAGTTCCTCTTGAAGGCGTGATGACAGACACGCTCACCAACTCGCACAGCGCTGACGATCACCTCAACTATCTGCTGCACTCTGCCAGGACAGCAATCAAATACTTCGACTGCCAGAACAGTCCCGCAGTGCCGGCAGACATGCCCGACCACATCGAGTGACTTGGCCGGCGTACTGACTGACACTCCCACCGAGAGCAGGCAGGATCTGCGCTTGATGAGCCGAACAGCCAAAGGGATCTAACTGAATCCATGGAGAACAGATTCACTGCTCTGCATCTCAGCCTGGCCTCTGTCCTGGCTCTCGCGATGGGTGCCGCTGGCGGATACTTTGTCGACGACGAACCAAAAGTAACCGCCTGGAAAACCTCCTGTCCGAATGTCATCGCAAGCAGCAGCGCGCGCGAGGCCGCCACTCGACTGGTTGACTCCGAAGGCTCGGTGAGCGCCCGCTCCAACGAGTCTGCGACCACTACTGCGTACACCTCCTCATGCTTCGTGTACACAGGTGAGAAGGCGGCGCTCATCGCTACCGCTGAACTCGGACGTCATGGAGACGCAAAAGTCTGGGAGAGTCGCGTTTCCGTCAATGAGGACATCGGCCCGGCCGAGGACCGCAAGTATTTTCGCCTCGGCGACAAGGGGCAAGGAGTTTCTACACTGGAGTCAGCTGCGATCCGATTGGATTGCACCCCATCAGGGTCGACGCTATCCGAGACGAGTCTGAGCGTCTTGGTATTGTCGCGGTCGAGCGATCACCCCGATTCCCGTCGCACCGACCTCCTGGCGCTGGCCGTCACCTTTGCGCAGCACGCCCAGAGCACTGCCCGGTGCACAGACCCCGTGCGGATTCCGAGCACGCCTCCCGCACTACAGGACCGTCTCGACTCGTAGAGGGGTCAAGCGTGCACACGAGCAGCAAGCGTCCGCGGCGGCCGTCTGTGTCCTACCGAAACGGGAGGTTGAGCCAAGGGCTTCCCGGGTCGGACATCAGGATGCGGTGGGCGGAGATCATGCTCTCGTACCACTCTCCGAACTCCTCCTCGTCGAAGTGCAGGCTGCGTCCGAGGATGTAGCCGGCTGAGAAGTCCTGCCAGGAGCGGTAGGACAGGGAGGCACTGCGGCCGGCCTCGACCACGACGGCCTCCGCTTCCTGCACCGTGGCATAGCGCGCTCCGACTCCCCACCGCGCCATCTTCGAGGCACGCCCGAGGTCCCACGCGTCCACGGACGTCACGTAGCGGTTCTCGTCCAGCACGCCGTCGGCGCGCATTCGGGCCTCGTAGCGGGTGATGCGTCCGATGAGTCTCTGCGTCCCCTCGATCAATGCTTCTGACTCGGCCTCGGGGATCGGTTCGGTCCGCGTGACTCCGTCGGGACCGAGTACGGTCCGGCCTTCGACGCCGGATCGCAGTACCTGGGCGACGGTCTGCCGCCAGTAGCCGACGTCCACGTGTCCACCGAAGTTGCGGGCGATGGTCCGGCGCACGCTCAGTACGAACGTCCAGGTGGAGCTCGATGCTGCACAGGCGAGGAGGTTGCGGGTGTGGTGTTGCCAGTCCTCGCGGCTGCGGATGCCCCACCACTCGCGTAGCCGCGAGCGCTCCGAAGGATAGCCCGTGCCGTGCCACCCCATGGCGTTCCACAACGAGCCGTTGTTGACGCACAGGAGGGCGCCGAGGGCGAGGCCGTGTGCGACGGGGCCGGCGAGGACGCCTCCGACGCTGAGGCCTCGTATCCGCATGCCGAGGGGAGGCTCGCCCACCCGTGCGGCCACTTGGGACCACTCTGTTGATCCCGGAGGGCCGAAGGGCAGCGCGAGCTCTGCGGGGCTGCCTGGGTTGATCACGAGGACTTGAGGGGCTTCGGGACTCCATTGGCGCGCGACCCAGCAGAGCCGGGCCGCTGTGTATATACGGTCCGGCTCAGGAGCGGGCAACATGCCGTCGGTGAATGCCTCGTACCTCGGAGCTGAAGTGAGCGGGTCCCGACCGAAGGCCCAATGGATCTGGTGAGGGGCCTCGTCCGCCCACTTCCGGGGCGCGACGAAGTACAGCCGCACCTGGGCCAGTGTTTCGTAGTAGGCCGTCCAGTCGCCCCGTGTTTTGGCTTCGACGAGGGCTCGCTCAACGTCCGTTGGTGGGATCCAGGAGGGTGGTACGGACGGTGCGTAGGCGGGAGGGGGTGGCACGAAACTCATTCTCTATTTCCTCAGCGGTGACTCACGAGGCAGAAAGGATCTACTCGCCGCCCGCCCCATCTTCTTCCTCGAGATGACACAAAGCTTCCGTGGCTAGAATTCTCAGGTCGGCCCACACCCATGAATGGCTACCTAGTGATGTCGGCAGTAGCCCTTCACTGACCATGCCTGCGGCGACACGGAAGGAATTGTCGAATTCGAGCGCGAGTTCATCGACCCCGACAGCGAGCCGGTTGATGTAGTCGATCTGCCTGTCTGCTTCCCACGACAGATGCGTCAGCGCGTTTCTCAACTGCCGCGAAACTCTTTCCGCTGTCATCTGATGATCCCTTCCGCGTCGCCTCCGACAACACCCTCCATGTCCAGAACGCGCCAATACGCTCCGTCGCCGCGATGCCCGCCACCGGGGTGCCAACGAAGCATACTGCCTATTGGGCGCCCTCGGTCGTTATATTCTCAACTTTCGTGCGATCAAGTGAAGAGCAGGCGATCTTCGACAGTGAACGACGGAAATACTTGAACTTTCAATTCACCGGCACACTCACCCATGTCGAACTCGAAGGAAAAGTGGACAGCACCCTTCCTCGAGGTCAGCCTCATGAGCACCGCACCTTCGCGGAAAATATCCAGAACCGTACTTGCCCTGCCATGATTCCAGCGAACCCTGACGGACCGCCCGAGTCGATCGTACGAGAGTAGGAGCTCCTCTTCGCCATCCCGGAAAAGCAAAAGCTGTGCACCGCTCTCTTCAGGTTCCGGTGTCACTCCGGTAGCTTCGAGGATTTCCTGCTCATCAGGAATGATGAATTGTCGGTACATGTCATCCTAAGTGATGTTCGAGTCATTCCTGGAAAGGCTTATCCACCCGGGCTGCCAACTATACTCGGGCCCGTTCCGTTCCCACGGAGGATGGCTGTGGAGAGCCTGCGCCCACCGTCGGGCAGCAACTCCCATGTACTCTCCACATTAAGTGCACCACCAGGGCCATAGAGCACGGAGCTGGTTACCCCAAACTCTCCACTGCCCCCATCCCATTCCTTGGTAAAGGTTCGCTCGAACGGCTGGCTCGACGCATCTCTCAGGTGGTCGGAGACGTACTGACGCATTTCCGCCGTGTCGAGTATGCCGATACGTCGGAGCTGTAGTTCATTCTGAAGCGCTCTGGGGCTGTTGTGCGGGTCAGGCTTGATGTCTTTGTTGAACAGGTAGTCCAACTTCCGCGAATCAACTTCCGAGCTGCCTGACTTACACCCCATGAGTCCAAGCGGATCGGCCCACATCCTGGGATCATCGACGTATGTAGCTGGGTTCGGCGAAGGGACCAGTCCCAGTGGGTCCGGCGTCAAATACCGCGCTGTTTCCGGGTCGTAGTGGCGGAAGTAGTTGTAGTGGAGGCCTGTTTCCGGGTCGTAGTACTGGCCGGGGAAGCGTAGGGGGGTGTAGGCCGTGCTGGTGGTTGGCCAGGTTGTTGTGCCCCAGAGGGTGGTGCGGGTGCGCCAGGCTATGTCGCCTTCCTCGTCGATGAGTTCGGTGGGGGTGCCTACCAGGTCGGTGACGATGGCGAAGAAGCGGGAGTCTATTTCTTGCTGGGGGGCGTCCGCGACGGTGATGCGTTCCGACTGGGTGATGGGGTGGAGGCCCCGGTGGTTCCAGGTCAGGGTGACCGGGTTGGGGAGGGACGGGGAAGTCGTCGTCTGTTCGCAGAGGGTGGTGCCGTCCCAGGTGAAGAGCACCTGTTCGGTGACCGTTTCGCCGTCGTCTGCCAGGCGGAGTTTGGCCGTGCGGCGGCCCAAGGGGTCGTAGGTGTAGCGCCAGCGGGTGCCGTCGGGGGTGGTGACCGAGGTCAGGCGGTCTTCCGCGTCCCAGGTGTAGTGCCAGGTGTCCGGCTTGCGGGACAGGCGCGGCTTCTGGCGGAGGGTGGTGCGGCCCAGGGCGTCGTGTTCGTAGCGGACGCGGCCGGCCCGGGTGACGCGGGTGCCCGCATAGTCGCGGGAACCGGTTGCTTCGCCGCCCGGATGCGACGTGGGCCATGACGCGGATGTCTGGTTGCCGGACTCGTCGTAGGCGTAGCGCTCCGTCCAGTTCGCGGCGTGTACGGCCGTAACCCGGCCCGTCGGGTCCAGGTCGAAGCGGCGCGGGCCGGAGAGCTGGTCCTCGATGCCGATCAGGTTGCCGTCGGCGCGGTAGGTGTACGCGCGGTGTTGCAGCGGACGGCTGTCCGTGCCCGTTACCGATTGGGTGGTCAGGCGGCCCAAGGGGTCGTAGGTGTGGTTCAGGGTGAGCGTTTCGCCTATGCGGCGGGTCAGCTCGCGGTCGGCCGGGTCGTAGGTGAAGGCGATGGTGCGGCCCGAGGCCGTCATCTCGGTGCTGCGGCCGGTCGCGTCGTAGGTCCAGGTGGTGGTCGCGCCGGTGGGGGTCGTGCGGGCCGTGCGGCGGCCGAACTCGTCGTAGGTGTAGGTGAGGGTGCGACCGTCGACCGTTTCGGAGAGGACTCGGCCGTGGGTGTCCCGGTCGATCGTCAGAGTCGTGCCGTCGGGTCCCGTGGCCTCGGTCAGTTGGCCGGTCGGGTCGTATGTGTAGGTGGTTACTCCGTCGGGTGTGTGCTTGCTGGTCACCTGGCCGAGCGCGTTGCGTTCGTAGGAGAGGGTGTGGCCCAGCACGTTTCTGCGCGACGTCAGGCGGCCGGCCTCGTCGTAGGTGTAGGTGAGGGTGCGGCCGTCGAAGTCGGTCTCCGTGGCCAGGCGGCCGGCGGGGTCGTAGGTGTAGGTCCAGGTCAGGCCTTGGGGGTTGGTGACCTTGGTGAGGTTCAGTTCTGTGTCGTGGTCGAACTCGTAGCGCACTCCGTCCGGGCCCGTGCGGGCCGTCAGCAGGTCGAAGTGCGTGTATGCGAAGTGTGTGACTCCGCCGACTCGGTCGGTGTGGGTGGTGCAGTTACCCTCGCCGTCGTAGGTCCAGGACTCGGTCGTGCCGTCGGCTGCGGTCCGGCGGGCCAGGCGGCCCTCCACCGTCCACTCGAGGCGGGTCGTCGCGCCCGTGGGGTCCGTGATCGTGACGGGGCGGCCGAAAGCGTCGCGTTCGTAGGACGTCGTCGCGCCGAGGGGATCCCTGATGCGTAGGGGGAGGCCCGCGTCGTCGCAGTGGATCGTGGTCGTGTGGCCCAGGGGGTCGACCACGGCCGTCAGGCAGCCCTGCTCGTCGTGGATGAAGCGGGTGGTGTGGCCCGTCGGCGCTGTGAGTGAGGTTCTGTTGCCGTGGGCGTCGTACGTCTGGCGGGTGGTGGTGCCGTTCGGGTGCCGGACCGTCGTCGGGAGGTGGAGGGCGTTGTAGTCGGCCTGGGACTCGCGGCCGTCGGGGCGGATGAGCGAGGTGAGGTTGCCTGCCTCGTCGTAGGTGAAGCGGGTGGTGTGGCCCAGGGGGTCGGTGCGGGACAGCAGGCGGTTGTAGCGGTCCCGGTCGAAGCGGGTGACCGCTCCCACCGGGTCGATCTCGGCCACCACCTGGCACAGTTCGTTGACGAAGTAGCGGTAGACGTGTCCGGTGCCCGTGGTGGCGGTGGTGGTGCGCAGGCCCGTCCCGGGATCCCGGTCGGCGTACGCGATGCGCAGGCTCATGTGGCCTTCCGCGCCGCCCTCGGCGATACAGCGGTCGCGGTCGTCGTACTCGTAGGTGTAGCCGCGGTCGTTGGTGTCGGTCCAGGAGGTGATGCGGCCCGCTTCGTCGTAGGTGAAGCGGAGCGGCAGGGCGGAGGAGTTCACCACGTCGGTGAGGTCGCCTGCCGGGGAGTAGCCGTAGCGGATCAGTTCCTGGTCGCCCCCGTCGGGGGAAGCGCCGGCCAGGTGGAGGGCGGTGATCCTATGCTCCTCCGTGGTGATGCGGATCCGGTAGCCGCCGCTGTGGGAGAGGGCGGTGGGAATGCCGTCCGTGTCGTGTTCGAACGTGATCCGGTTGCCGTTGCGGTCGTCGATCTGCTCCAGCAGGGCATGGTCGTCGGCCTGTTGGGTGAAGTGCCAGGTGCGGCCGACAGCGGGGTCCGTGATCGTGTAGCCCTCGGGCTCGGAGCGCAGCTCCCAGCGTGGTCCTTCCGTCGGCAGGCTCGAACCGCCCGCGGCCGGGTGGGGGTAGGCCAGGATCAGACCGTCCTCGTGGACGAAGAGGATGCGGTCGGGCTCGATCTCCAGCCGCTGGTCGACGGTCGAGGACCAGGAGGGGCCGAACCAGCGGCCGGCGCGGTAGCCGGACTCGGCGCGCCGTTTGAACAGCAGGGGGAGTGTTCCGGGGAGGGTCACGTCGGTCTGCGGCAGGTACATCTTGCCGGTGGCCAGGTCGACCGGGTCGGTGGGGTTGTGCTGGGTGGCGTGGTTGTCGCTGTGGGTGCCGGGGTCGCTCCCGTCCACGTGGGAGCCGGCCGTGCCCAGGCCCGTCGGGCTGCCCATGGCGTTGCGGCCGTCCATGTGGCGGGCCAGGCTTCCCGCGCCCTTGTAGGCCGCTCCGCCGGCCAGGCTGGGCACCGCGTAGCCCAGCATGCGCACCGGGTCCTTCTGGAACTCGTCCCAGGTGTTGGAGGCGCCCTGGTAGACGTCCTTCGAGAAGCCGACCGGGTCCCTGACCGCGCCGACTCCGCCGTCGATGACCATCGCTGCGTCGTGCACGTAGGCCTTCGGTTCGGTGAGCAGCCGGCCCGGGTTGACGGCGAGGCCGAACTCGACGAGGTCGTTCCAGCCCTCCTTGGCGCCGTCGGTCATGCGCTGCCAGCCGCTCGGCCGTTTGGGGGCCTTCTCGGCGGCCTTGTGCAGCGTCCGCTTCGCGACGGCGGCCGCGTCCGCGACGTCGCCCTGTGCGGTGTTGATCCGCTCGATCAGTTCCGCCATGGCGGTCCTGCCCGGGTCGGTCTCGGGGGGCCGGGTGGGCAGCGTGGCCGCGTCGGTCTTGATCGCCGCGTTGTAGTCGTCCACGGCCTTGGCGTACTGGCGGGAGAGGTCGCGGGCGACTGGCGCCTCGTGGTCAAGAATCTGCTGGGTGAGGCGCTGGGCCCCGTCGAGCACCTCGCGGTAGGCGAGTACGGCGGCGCCCGCCTCGACGAAGGCGTCCATCGCCCCGTCGAGGTCCTTGGGCAGTTTCTTGACCGTCTTGCGGAACTCCTCGGCGGCCTCGCCCTGCCAGGGGTCGGTGTTGAGCTTGCGCAGTTGTTCCGCGCCCTCACCGAAGTGTGCCGCCGCGCCGCCGAGTTTCTTGATCAGCCGGTCGAGCTCCGCGGGTTTGCCCGGGACCCAGTCCTGGACCGTGTCGTCGGGGCCGATCCATATACGGCGGAAGAGGAACCGTTTCTCCGACATGCTGGGTGTTCCCGCTCCTGCCGCTACTTCCGGGGTCCGTCAGGGGTTTGGTCCTGGCCGTCGCGCTCCACCGGCACCAGGCGGGCCTGGACCTCGCCCTTCTCGGCGAGTCCATGCTCCTCGAGGAACGTGGTGACGGGGTGGTCGTCCTTGAACTGTTCCTGCCGCTCGAGCATCAGGGCCTTGTACCGGTTCTTGGTCTCGGTGACCAGGAAGTCGTTGATCGTGGCGCTCAGCGCGGTGACGATCACGTCGGCGTCGTCGGCGATGCAGCCCAGGCCGTGGCACCACTTGTCGAGGAAGTCGTTGACCGCCTCGGTGACTTCACCGGCTCCGGTGTTCTCCTCGGTGACCTGGAAGGCGTTGTCGAAGAGCTGGTCCGCTCGTTCCTCGGAGATCTTCCGGGCAACGGACGTGGACTCCTCCAGCGGCCGCCCGATCGACTGGAGGAACTGCACCTCCCACTTGAACTCGCCGCCGTCCGCGCCCTTGGGGATGAGCCATGCCTGCGTGTCGCTCATGCCGCGCTGCCCCGGGGTCGGTACGAGATGTGCAGCACGGGTTCGGTGGCGGTGGCGGCCGAGGCGAGGCGCACCGTGTGCTCGGCGGCCGGGTCGAGCCAGACGTCGAGTCCCGGTGGCAGCAGGTCGAGGAGGTCGGCGCCCGTCGTCGAGAACCAGGCCCCGCCGTCTGTGAAGAGCTGGAACTGTTCCAGTGAGGTGAACACCGGTACCAGTCGGGTCGCCGCAGGGGCGGCGGGTTCGGCGGCGGCCAGGTCGAGGATGCGTGAGCGTGGCGGTGCGTCGCCGGCCGGGGGCTCGGGCGCCGTTATCGTCAAGAACCCTGGTTCTTCCGGGCGTTCGCAGTACACGCGGGCTTGAAGGAAAGCGTCGAAGACGTCCTGCGGGGACGCCTCACCGCGCTTGGCTCTTCGTACCGTCTCGGCCAGGCCGGCCTCGGCCGGGCCGGCGTCGCCGGTCGTGGTCATGTCGGCGCCGCCCCCGTTCGCACGCATGTGCTCAAAGATCACACACGTCAACGGCGGCGCGCAACGCGCCTTTGCCCACCGGGACGTGGCGAAGCGCACATGCGAAGAGGAGGCGGACCGGGGCGGGTTCGCCTCCTCTTCGGTCGGCACGGTGCCGTGCGGGTCAGCCCATCAGCATGCGGAAGCGGGCCGCGTTGCCGTGGTCGGTGTCCTTGTAGCCGATGACGGACTCGTCCAGGAGCTGGGCGATGCGGGCCAGCTTCTGGCACATCTGGTCCATCTCCGAGCTGCTGCTGCGCTGGATCTCGGTGTAGGCGGTCTTCGCCTCGCCCTCCCAGGTCTCGGCGACGGCCTTGACCTTGGTCATGAGGGTGTCGAGCTGCTCGCCCAGCTCCTTGGCCGTCTTGCGCACGTCCTGCGCGGCCTGGGTGACGGTGTCGAAGTTGACGGCGGTGCGGTCGTAGTTGACGCTCACTGTGTGTTCTCCCGGATGGCGGCGGTGTCGGTCAGGCGAGGTCGGTGATGCGGCTGGTGACCTGGTAGGAGTTGTCCACCTTCCGGATCTCCGAGACGCGCTCCTGCTCGTGGGCGCTGAAGCCCTTGACGCTCATCCGCATGACGTCCTCCAGGTCCACGAGGTCGTCCTGGATCTTCTTCAGGTGCTGGTTGACGCCGCGCTGGACGGTGTCGAACTCCTTGCCCGCGGCGCCCTGCCAGCCTGCCTGGATCATGTCCACGACGGCGTTGAGGGACGTCACCCTGCTGCTGACGTCCTGGTGGAAGTCACGGATCTTGTTGGCGAGATCGGTCAGGTCCGAGTCGCTGTAGTCGACGCTCATGGCCTCTTGCCCTCCTCATGAAGTGCTGGACGGGTGTCCAGGGTGTCCTGGCGGGCAAGAACCGCTGCCTCCCTGCGCGACGCGTGGTCGCAGCGTCGCGCCGCCCCCGTGCGGTACCACACGTGTGGCACCCGCAGCCACTTTAGTCACTTGGTGAGGGGGTTCCAACTGCAAAGCGGTCACAGGCCAGTTCGGGGCCGGTACTGTCCGCCGGTAACCATGTGATCCGGTCACCGGGCGGACACTCCCCGTGGGGGTGCCCCAGTACTGTGACCGTGGATCGTTCGTACGTCAGGAAAGGACACCGTTCCGCCATGGCTGATCTGCCGGACCGGGAGCGCGAGACGCCCGAGGAAATCAAGGCGCGCAAGGAGCGCGAGCGGGACGAGCTGTACGCGCTGGACATCTCCGGCGTCGAGTGGCACTGCGCTCCGGGCACGGAGGAGCACGAGGAGCGGGTGGAGATCGCCTATCTGCCCGCCGGTGCGGTGGCGATGCGGTCGTCGCTGGACCCGGGGACGGTGCTGCGCTACACGGAGGCGGAGTGGCGTGCCTTCGTCCTGGGGGCGCGGGACGGGGAGTTCGACCTCGAGCCGGCGCCGGGGGAGGCGACCGCCGCCGAGTGAGCGGGGGCGGGCACCGCGCCTCCCGGGCCCGTCGACGGCGGCTCAGGCGGGCCTCACGCCCCGCGGTCCCGTCGACGGCGGCTCAGGTCGCGCAGTGCCACGGCCGTACCGGCGATGACGGTGACCAGGACCGCGGTGATGCCCAGCACGTAGACCGCGTGCCGTTCGTCGCGTTCCGCCGCGGTCTCCGCCAGGGAGAACGGGGCCACGTCGGGCGCCTGGGCCCTGGTCACCCCGGGGTCGGGGGTGGGGGACGACGGGGGGTCGGCGAGGTCGGACTCCTGGACGGCGCGGACCGGGTCGACCACGCCCCAGCCGACGAAGTCGTCGTGCCCGTTGACCGAGCGTTCCGCGGTCTGCTCGATCCGGGTGACGATCTGGGCCGTGGTCCAGTCCGGGTGCTTCTCCTTGAGCAGGGCGGCCACCCCGGCGACGAAGGGGGCCGAGAAGCTGGTGCCGCTGTCCGTGCACTGGCCGCCGCCGGGGACCGTGGAGACGATGTCGACTCCGGGCGCGGCCACTCCCACGAAGTCGCCGGCCTGGGAGAAGGCGGCGCGTTCGTTGTTCCGGTCGGAGGAGGCCACGGCCAGTACGCCGTCGAAGGCCGCCGGGTAGGTGTTCTTCACCTTGCCGTCCAGGCCGTCGTTGCCCGCGGAGGCGACCACGACCACGTTCCGGGCGATCGCCTCGCGGACCGCTTCGGCCAGGGCGGAGGTGGCGGACAGGGGCTTGGTGGTGTCCTGGGAGATGTTGATGACGTCGGCGCCCCGGGCGACGGCGTGGTCGATGGCCCGGGCCATGGTGTCGGAGTCACCGCTGCTGTCGGCGTCGTTCTGGCGGATCGGGATGATGGTGGCGTTGGGGGCCAGGCCGACGAATCCGGTTCCCTCGCGGGGCCGGGCCGCGATGATGCCGGCGACCTTGGTTCCGTGGCCCACTTCGTCGTTGGTGGGGTCGCCGCCCTTGCCCTTGGTGAGCAGGTCCAGTCCGGCCGCCTTGTCGACGGCGGCGGTGAGCTGGGGGTTCTTGTCGTCGACGCCTGTGTCGATGACGGCCACGCGCACGCCCTTGCCCTTCTCGGTGCCCTGCCAGAGTTCGTCGAGCAGGACGCGCTGCAGCGACCAGGGGCGGGCCTTGAACTGCCGTGTGCTGGGGTAGGTGCACTCGCCGCTGCCGTCGAGGCGCAGGTGCTCCTGCGGGCGTGGCGGCACATCAGGGGCAGGGGCGGGCGGGCGGCCGCCGAGTGCGGTCAGGAGTACGGCGGTCGCCAGCAGGGCGGCCTTGGTCGGCGACACCGGTGCGGTCCCTTTCTTGTCCGTCGTCGGTCGTCCGGGGGTGCGAGGGGCGCGGGTCCGCGCCCTGGGCCGCCGGGTCACGAACCCTGGGGCTGGCGTGCGCTGTTGGTGTCGAGGCGCGGTCCCTTGGCGAGGAACTCGGACCAGGCCAGCGGGATCCTCGTCGGCCGAACGTTCTGGTAGCCGAGCTTGACCTGGGCCTCGCTGGGTTCGGGGGCGCCGTCCTCCTTCTCGCCGGTGTCGTCGGCACCGATGTCCGAGGTCTCGCTGTCGCTGTCCCCGTTGGCCTGGACGGCGTAGCGCAGTCCGGTGTCGGTCACGAGGAAGAGGGAACCGGCGTCGGACGCGGTGCCCTGGATCTGGGTGTAGAGCTGGCCCGTTCCGGGGGTGACGTAGGTGCTGGTGCCGTCGGCCGTGATCTCGACGGGGTAGTCGCTGCCCGCCCAGGTGCTGAGGACGGTCGAGTTGTCCTTGCCGACGTCGCGCAGGACGCTGCACACCGTGTCCCGCCCGCCGTCGGCGGAGTTGACCTGGCGGGCCCGCCGGTCCGGCCAGTCGGCGGGCTGGCCGGCGAACGGCTCCGAGGCGGCGGTGAAGTCCTGCAGGCCCACGGTGCGGGCCTTGCCGTTCATGTTGAGTACGGCCGTCTGCGGCGAGGAGATCAGGAGCCAGGCGGTGAACTCGGTGACCGGCCGCACCTCGCCGGGGAGCACGACGAAGTACTGGGTTCCCTCGCCGGTCTCCGTCCTGAGGACCGTGCCGACCCTGTTCTCGTCCGCCGACAACTGTCCCGGGACGCCCGCCGGATCGCCGACGCCGGACGGGAGCCGCGGGAAGCTGATCGGGGCGCCCTCGTGGAGGGTGGCGAGCCATTCCTTGGTGACCGGCTGGGGTCGGCGGGAGCCGACGAGCGCGATGGTCAGCGGGTCGTTCTCCTCGCCGGTGACCTCGTACGCGGTGCCGCGGGCGTCGACCAGGTGGCGCTCACCGGTGCGGGTCTTCACGTACAGCACGTCGCCGCCGGAGAGCCGGCCGGCGCCCTCGGTCTTCTTCCGGTCGCCGTCGGCGAGCACGAACGTGGCTTCCTGCACGGTGCCGTTGCCGTCCTTGCCGCCGGGCTGCGCGCAGACCGCCCAGCGCTTGGCCCGGCCGGCCTCGTCCGCGGAGGGCAGGCGGTCGGGGGCGTAGGGGATGCCGAGGATCGGTCCGCGCGACAGCTTGCCGGAGTCGAGGATCTTGTCGTCGACCTGGACGACCTTGTAGCCGGCGTCCTTCATCAGCAGCCGCGCGGAGGCGAGGTTGAGCACCGGGTGCAGCCGGGTGGCGCCGTCCGTCTTCAGGACGACGTAGCGGGTCGTCGACTGCTTGCCGACGATCACCCGCGTTCCCGGTTCGTCCCAGCCGGGCGGGGCCGTGGGCTTGAACATGCCCCAGGCCCCGAAGACGCCCAGCACCAGCACGCCGACGATCAGGCTCGGCAGGACGGCCCGCAGCGGCTTGGGGGCTCCCTCCTCCGATCCCGACGGCGAGGGCTGGAGAAAGGCGGCCAGCATGCGCCGCTTCGCGAACGTGTAGGCGTTGAGTTCGTCGCGCCGTGATGCCATGAGTGACTGCAGCTCCCCGTTACCGCCCCGGGGTTGCGCATCCCGGGCCGTCCGTTGTCGGACCGGCCCCCTACTATGCCTGGTGATCGTCGGCGCGCGTGGAGCAGGTAGGGTACGGGCTCTTTGCGAGCCACAGCAGTGCAGTTGCTCGGGCTGTTGTGACCAGAGCGGGGGATGGAGTGAGGGCTTCGGGGACGCGGGTGCGTGGCCCGGCGGGGGCGCGAGGGGCGTCGGCGGGCGAGCCTGAAGGCGCGGGACGGCCTCCGGCGGGCGGCCAGCCCGTGCGGGGACCGCTGCATCTCAGAGCGCGTCCGGGACAAGGTGGTTCGTTCCGGTTGCAACGACTTGTGCTGCTGGAGATCGCCGCAGCGGCCCTGCTCGTCGGGTGGGTGACCGGTCCGGCCGCGCTGGTGCCGGCCGCGGTCGTCGCCGTCGTGCTGCTGGGGCTCGCGCTCGTCCGTCGCCGTGGGCGCTCCCTGCCCGAATGGCTGGCCACGGCACGGGCGTTGCGGGCGCGACGGAAGCGGGCGGCGGCTCTCGAAGTGCCGCCGGGGACCGAGCCGGGGCTGGTTCCGGTGCTCGAGTGCGCCCCCGCCCTGCGGACCTATGCGCACGGGGTACGGGACCGGCGTCCGGTGGGGATCGTCGGGGACGGCACCTTCGTCACCGCGGTCGTGCATGTGGAGGCCGACTTCACCGCGCTGCGCGCGGAGCGGAGCCGGCAGCCGCTGCCGCTGCGACTGGTGCGGGACGCCCTGGAGGTGGACGGTATTCGGCTGGAGTCGGCGCAGATCGTGCTGCACACCCAGCCCGCTCCCGCGCTGCACCTGCCCCGGCAGTCGGTGGCCGTCGCCAACTACGCGCCACTGCAGGAGCAGATCGAGGCACCCGCGGTGCGCATCACGTGGATCGCGCTGAAGCTGGACCCCGAGCTGTGCCCCGAGGCCGTGGCCGCCCGCGGTGGCGGGCTGACCGGGGCGCAGAAGTGCGTCGCCCGTGCGGCCCGTCATCTCGCCAGCCGGCTGACGGGTGCGGGTTTCCGGGCGAGCGTGCTGGACGAGGAGGAGCTGATCGCCGCCCTCGCCACGTCGGCGTGCGCCAATCCGCTGGTGACGGCGGAGGCGGGGCGGTCCGAGACGCGGGAGCGGCGGACCGAGGAGTCCGGCCGCAGCTGGCGCTGCGACAACCGCCGGCACACGACGTACTGGATACGCCGGTGGCCCGGAACCGGTGGCGGCAGCGGCCCCTCGCTGCCCCAGTTCGTCGCGCGGGTCACCGCCGTCCCGGCGCTGGCCACCACGTTCAGTCTCACGCTGGCGCGCGGGGAGGGACAGGAGGTGTCCCTGTGCGGGCATCTGCGGGTGACCGGACGCAGTGACGACGAACTGGTGGCGGCGCGCCGTGCGCTGGAGGACTCCGCGCGGCAGGCCGGGGCGGGTCTCGCGCGCCTCGACCGGGAGCAGCTTCCCGCCGTGCTGGCCACGCTGCCCCTGGGAGGTGCGCGGTGACGACGTCCACGACGGGAGCGGCCGACGGCGCGTCCGGGCACGGCTCCGCCGACGGGGGCGCCCCGTCCGCGAACCGGCGGACACCGGGCAGTCGGCTGCTCAGCGGCTTCGGCCTGATCGGACCACGGCACGGGCGGCACACGCTCCCGGTGGAGCAGGTGGACGCGCTCGCGCTGCCGATCGGCGACGACGGCGTCATCGCCGGTGTCGACGCCGACGGGCGGCCCGCGGTGCTCGGGCTCAACCGGCCGACGCCGTACGACGTCGTGCTGATCGGCGGCCTGTGGACGGCACAGGTGCTCGCGCTGCGGGCGGCCGCGACGGGAGCGCGGGTCGCGGTGGAGACGGGACGCCCGCAGTCCTGGCTGCAGATGGTCCACGCCATGGGGGGCGGGCAGAACGGGCTGGCGGTGTACGACGTGGGACGTGTGCCCCCGCAGGGCGCGTCCTCGGGGACGCCGGTGCTGGTGGTGCGGGACTGCGGCATGCGGCCGCCCCGGGGACGGGTCGTCTCGGGGCCCTGGCAGTCGCTGCTGACGCTGCTGCCGTACCTGAGTCCCGTCGCTCCGGGGCTGCTCAGGCGGGCCCGGCTGGCGGGCATCCAGCGGGTCTCCCCGGACGAGGCGGCGGAACTGGGCCGCACCATGGGCCTGTCACGGGACGAGGTGGACTCGCTGCCCACGCTCGCCGACGGGGTGACGCTGTGGTGCGCCGACGGAGACCGGCAGTACGTGACGACCGTGCCCACCGATGCCGAGACCGGGCTGCTGGGCATGCCACGGAGGATGGACTGAGCGGGAGGGAGGGCGACGCACTCGGCACGACTTCCTCATCCCGCGTTCACTTCGCGCCCACATGGCTGTCGTCCTTGCCCGGTTTGCCAGCGGATGTCGGACGGCTGACGGTCCGTCGTGTTCCGTTGCACGGCCGGGAGGGCCGAGGGTGGTGGCCGGACGGGCCTGCCGATGTGGGGCGGGTGGTGATTAGGCTGGGAGTGGGCGTGACGCCGGAACCCGTGAAGCGGGCGGCGGCGTCCCGGGTGAGAGCGGGGGAAACCGGTGCAGCCGGAGGATCCCGCACGACCTCGAGCGGCTTCGGACCACTGCGAAGCACTTCGGACGACAGACACGGTCGCCCCAGCGTGGCATGAGGGTGCACGACCAACCAGGAGGAACTGTGAGCAGCGATCGGGACGGGACGCGCGGGGGCTGGGCGACACCCGGCGATGACCAGCCCGACGCGGAGTCCGCCATCGAGACGACGGGCGAGTTCACCATCGACTACGCGCCGCCGGCCTGGTACACGCAGAACGCCTCGGGGAGTTCGGACTCGGGCCCGTCGTCCTCCTCCTCCGGTTCTTCCCCTTCCCCCGGCTCCTCGGATTCCTCCGGTCCTTCCGCTTCGTCCTCGTCCGGCCCCACGCCTCCGTCGCCCTCCTCGCCTTCTGCGGCTCCGCCCGCCGGGGGGCCGGTGCCGCCACTGCCCGGGCTGACGCCGCCGCCGCACGCGGTGGGGGCCTCGGGTTCGTCGCCCGCGCCGTTCACGCCGCCCGCGCCGCCTTCCGGGCCGCCGGTGGCCGTGCCCCGGCTTCCGGTGGGCAGCGGGTTCGAGCCGCAGCGCCCGGAGGCGGCAGCGGAAGAGGAACGCTCGGACGCCGACACGGCTCAGGCTCCGGCTCCGGCTCCGGACGCGCCGCACGTTCCGGCCGAGGGCTTCCCGTCGCCGTGGTCCGCGCCGGAGACGAAGGCGGAGGCGGAGGCGGAGGCGGAGGCGGAGGCGGAGCAGCCGGCCCCGGCGGCTCCGTCGGAACCGGCCGACAACGGTGATCTGGAGAGCGGGGCCACGATCCGCTTCTCCGCCGTCGCCTTGAAGCGGGAGATCGCGGAGCGCGAGGCGCAGGCCGATGCGGCCGCGGAAGCGGCCCGGGACGAGGAAGCGGCCGAGCCCGATGCGCAGGCAGCTGCAGCGCCCGCCGAGGCGGGGAGTGATGCCCAAGCCGACGAGACCCCTGCCGAAGTCGGCGAGACGCCTGCCGAGACCGACGAGACCCCTGCCGATGCCTCCGAGGACGGCGCGGAACCGTCGGACGCGGTCGGCGCCGAGGACGCACCCGGTGCGTCCGACGAGGGCGAAGCCGACGGAGTCGCCGACCCCGAGGACGTCGTCGTCACCCGAGAGGACGACCCGGCCGCGGACGAGGAGGCCGGGCCCCCGGTGGCCGACGTGGAGGCCGACGCGGCGTCCGCGGAGCCCGTGGCCGAGCCGCAGGACGCGGTGCCCGCCGAGGACGTACCGGCGGTGGCCGCGCCCGAGGACGCCAAGCCGGTGAACGACGCCGTGCCCGCCGACGAGCCGCCCGCCGGGCCGGCGGACGCCACACCCCGCGACGCGGCCCCGGCCGACACCCCGCCCGCCTGGACTCCCCCGGCACCGCAGGCGCCCCCGGCTCCGCCGGCCTACCCCGCCGCTCCCGCGCCCGCGAGCGAGTGGCCGGCACAGCCGCCGCAGGCGCCCGCCCCTGCCCAGCAGCCACCGTTCCAGCCGCAGGCGCCGCAGCCCGCACCCGCCGCCTGGAACCCGCCGCCCGCCCCTCCTGCCCAGCCCACGCCGCAGGCCGGCTACGGCTTCCCGCAGCAGGCCCCCGAGGCCCAGCAGCCGCCCACGCCCGGCCCGCAGGCCGGTTACGGCTTCCCGCAGCCGGGTGTGCCGGCCCCTGCCGCGCAGCAGCCCGCTCCGCCGTCCGCTCCGCAAGCGGGATACGGCTTCCCGCCGGCCGGCCCGGACGCTCAGCAGCCCCCTGCGCCGCAGCCGCAGCAGCCCGTAACTCCGCCCACGCCCGGCCCGCAGCCCGGCTACGGCCTCCCGCAGCCGGGCACACCGGGCGCCGCCCAACCGCCTGCTCCCCCGGCCGGATACGGCTTCCCGCAGCAAGCCCCCGAGCCCCAGCAGCCGCCCGCGCCCGGCCCGCAGGGCGGTCACGGACTTCCGCAGCCCGGCCCGGCCCCCACCGCCCAGCCGCCCGCCGAGACCCCGCCCGCCGGATACGGCTTCCCGCCCGCCGGGCCCGCCCCGGCGTCCCCGGCTCCCCCGGCCCAGCAGCCGCCCGCGCAGCAGCCCGGGGCCCAGCCGGGCGCTCACGGCTTCGCCCAGCAGCCGCAGCACCCCGGTGTGCCACCGCAGGCGCAGCCCCCGCACGCCGGCCAGGTGCCGCAGCAGCCCGTCGATCCGCGCGCCGGAGCCGCCTGGCCGCAGCCCGTTCAGCACGACCAGCGGCAGCCGACCAACCCCGGTGCCGCCCCCCTCGGTTACACGGCGGCCGTGGAACTGTCGTCCGACCGGCTGCTCAACAGCAAGAAGCAGAAGGCGAAGAGCAGCCGTCCCGCGTCCGGCGGTTCGCGCTTCAAGCTGGGCGGCAAGAAGGAGGAGGCCGAGCGCCGGCGGAAGCTGGAGCTGATCCGTACGCCGGTGCTGTCCTGCTACCGCATCGCCGTGATCAGCCTCAAGGGCGGTGTCGGCAAGACGACCACCACCACCGCGCTCGGTTCCACCCTCGCCACCGAGCGGCAGGACAAGATCCTCGCGATCGACGCCAACCCGGACGCCGGCACGCTCGGCCGACGGGTGCGGCGCGAGACCGGGGCCACCATCCGTGACCTGGTCCAGGCGATCCCGTACCTCAACTCCTACATGGACATCCGGCGGTTCACCTCGCAGGCGTCGTCCGGTCTGGAGATCATCGCCAACGACGTGGACCCGGCCGTGTCGACGACGTTCAACGACGAGGACTACCGGCGCGCGATCGACGTGCTCGGCAAGCAGTACCCGATCATCCTCACCGACTCGGGTACGGGCCTGCTCTACAGCGCCATGCGCGGTGTGCTGGACCTCGCCGACCAGCTCATCATCATCTCCACGCCGTCCGTGGACGGTGCGAGCAGTGCCAGTACGACACTGGACTGGCTGTCGGCGCACGGGTACGCGGACCTGGTCTCGCGGTCCCTCACCGTCATCTCCGGAGTGCGCGAGACCGGGAAGATGATCAAGGTCGACGACATCGTGGCGCACTTCCAGACCCGCTGCCGGGGCGTGCTCGTCGTACCGTTCGACGAGCATCTGGCCGCCGGCGCGGAGGTCGACCTCGACATGATGCGGCCCAAGGTGCGGGAGGCGTACTTCAACCTCGCGGCGATGGTCGCGGAGGACTTCGTCCGGCACCAGCAGTCGCACGGCCTGTGGACGTCCGACGGCAACCCGCCGCCGGTCGCCGCCCCGCCGCTGCCGGGTCAGCACGTCCCCGGCCAGCCGCCGATCCCCGGTCAGCACGTACCGGGCCAGCCGCCGGGTCAGCCGGGCCCGTACCCGCAGCAGCCCCAGCCCAGGCAGCCGTACGGCCAGCCGGGCCAGCCGCCCATGCAGCCCGGACAGGCCTATCCGCAGGCCGCCCCCGACGGGCCCTATCCGCCCCAGCCCGGTCACCCCGGCCAGTAAGGCCATCCGTCCGCCCGAGCGGCCCCTTCCGAGGGGCCGCTCCCGCATGTGGGCCCGCACCCGTCGTCAGGCCCTGACCAGGAGAGCGTCAGTGGTGTCGACCAATGGGCGAAAAGCACGCATCAGTTCGTTGTTTGCGCAGGCCACATGGGGTGCATGCGCCGTTGACGCTCGCAGTGGTCGCTGATAGACACGTCCCTCACTCATCTGATCAACCCGTCCTTCCCGTGCGAGTGATGACGCGAGGTCAGCGACCATGGAAACGAACGATCAGCACGGCGGCCGCACCCGGGGCCGCGCCCGGCTCGTCCTGGCGGCCGGCGTGGCCGCGCTCACCCTCTGCGCCGGACTCGCCACGCCCCTCAACCCGGCGCCGCAGGAGGCCCGTGCGGCCGACGACGACAGCAAGGTGCTGACCGTCGCGGTGGCGCAGAGCGTCGACTCGCTCAGCCCGTTCCTGGCGGTGCGGCTCCTGAGTACGAGCATCCACCGGCTCACCTACGAGTATCTGACGAACTACGACCCCGAGGACAACCATGTCATTCCGGGCCTGGCCACCGCGTGGAAGTCGTCGCCGGACAAGCTGACCTGGACGTACACCATCCGTTCCGACTCCAAGTGGTCGGACGGTGAGCAGGCCACCGCCGAGGACGCGGCCTGGACGTTCAACACGATGATGTCCGACCCGGGCGCCGCCACCGCGAACGGCAGCTTCGTCGCCAACTTCGAGAAGGTGACCGCGCCGAGCCCCACCGAGCTGGTCATCCAGCTGAAGAAGCCGCAGGCCACGATGACGGCACTGGACGTGCCGATCGTGCCGCGTCACGTGTGGGAGAAGGTCGACGACTACGCGAAGTTCAACAACGACAAGGACTTCCCCATCGTCGGCAACGGCCCCTTCGTTCTCACCGAGTACAAGGCGGACAGCCATGTGCGGCTGAAGGCGAACAAGGACTTCTGGCGCGGCGCGCCGAAGTTCGACGAGCTCGTCTTCCGTTACTACAAGGACCAGGACGCGGCGGTGTCGGCTCTGCGCAAGGGCGAGGTGTCATTCGTCGCCGGGTCGCCGTCCCTGACGCCCGCTCAGGCCGAGTCGCTGAAGAGCGACAGGAACATCCGCGTCAACGACGCCCCGGGCCGCCGCTTCTACGCCCTCGCCACCAACCCCGGAGCGAAGGCGAAGAACGGCGAGAAAATGGGTGACGGACACCCCTCGTTGCTCGACCAGCGGGTGCGCAACGCGCTGTTCATGGCCGTGGACCGGAAGACCGTCATCGACAAGGTGTTCCAGGGGCACGCCGTGGAAGGGGCGGGCTACATCCCGCCGCGCTTCTCGCAGTACTTCTGGGAGCCGTCGGCCGACCAGGAACTGGCGTACGACCCGGCGGAGGCGGCCCGGCTGCTCGACGAGGCCGGCTACCGGAAGAACGGGGACGGCAAGCGGGTCGGCAAGGACGGCAAGCCGATCGACTACCGCGTGCTGTGCCATGCCACCGACCCCAACGACAAGGCGATCGGCCAGTACCTGGAGGAGTGGTGGGGCGACCTCGGTATCGGGGTCACGCTCAACTGCCTGGACAACGTGACCGACCCCTGGCTCGCCGGCGAGTACGACCTCGCCTTCGACGGCTGGTCGGTCAACCCGGACCCCGACTTCGTCCTGTCCATCCACACCTGCGCCGCGCTCCCGGCGACACCGGAGGAGACCGGCGCGACCGACAACTTCATCTGCGACAAGAAGTACGACGAGCTCTACGCCCGGCAGCTCGCGGAGTACGACGCCGCCGAACGGGCCGACATCGTCAAGCAGATGGAGTCGCGGCTGTACGACCTCGGGTACATGAACGTCATGGCCTACCCGAACGCGGTCGAGGCGTACCGCACGGACCACATCGAGTCGATCACCACCATGCCGGCGAAGGCGGGCAACATCTACGGACAGGACGGCTACTGGAGCTGGTGGTCGGCGGTGCCGGCGGACTCCGGTGACTCGGGCAACGGCTCGTCGTCGACGGGCGTGGTCGTCGGGATCGTCGCGGGTGCCGTCGTCCTCGTGGGGCTGGGGGTGTTCGTCGCGATGCGGCGACGGGCCACGGCCGATGACCGCGAGTAGGCGGCGGACGGCAACTCATGACCTCTGACGCGACATCGGCATCCGTCGGCGGGAGCACGGGGGCGGGGGGGGGGGGGGGGGGGGGGGGGCCAAGCGGGGACCGCGGGGGAGGGGGGGGTGGGGGTGGGCTCCCCTCCCTTTCC
>NZ_JBVIGA010000008.1:44132-269839 GCF_055571035.1 Streptomyces malachitofuscus
CAGGAAGCACGCCCATAGGAGACGAACGGAGACCCGCACCAACCCCCCCCCCCCCCCCCCCCCCCCCCCCCCCCCCCCCCCCCCCCCCCCCCGCCCGCGGGCCCCGTGGCGGCCGTGGGGCCACCGCCTATCCGCGGTATGTGGCGGGCAAGGTGGCGGGGGCGGCCGTGTCCCTCCTGGCCGTCCTCGTCACCAGTTTCTTCCTGTTCCGGCTGATCCCCGGCGACCCGGTGAAGTTCATGACCGGGGGACGTCAGGTGTCGGCGGAGCAACTGGCCGTCTACCGGGAGCAGTTCGGGCTGGATCTGCCCCTGTGGCAGCAGTTCACCGACTACTGCGGCAAGGCACTCACCGGTGATCTGGGGACGTCGTACCAGTTCAACGCGCCCGTGGTCGACAAGATCACGGAGGCGTTGCCGAACACGCTGCTGCTCACCGGCACGGCCTTCGTGCTGTACACGGTGCTCGGCATCGTCCTCGGCACCCGGTCGGCGTGGCGCAACGGGCGGTTCGGGGACCGGTTCCACACCGGGCTGGCGCTGACGCTGTACTCCTTGCCGTCCTTCTGGCTGGGGCTGCTGCTCATCGTCACCCTGTCGGTCGGCATCGGCCCGCTGCCGGGGCTGTTCCCGACCGGTGGCATGGAGTCGGGCGGTGGTGAGGAGGGCTTCGCGTACGCCGTGGACGTGGCGCACCACCTCGTGCTGCCGGTGGTGACGCTGGTGGCCGTGGAGTACGGGCAGACGCTGCTGGTGACGCGTTCGGCGCTGCTGGACGAGATGGGCAGCGACTATCTGACCACGGCGCGGGCCAAGGGGCTGCGCGACGACCTCGTACGACGGCGGCATGCCGTGCCCAACGCGCTGCTGCCGACCGTGACGCTGATCTTCATCAACCTCGGGCGGACGGTGGCGGGAGTGATCCTGGTGGAGACGGTCTTCTCCTGGCCGGGGCTCGGCGGGCTGTTCTACCAGGCGCTGAGCGTGCCCGATCTGCCGCTGGTGCAAGGGCTGTTCTTCGTGTTCGCGGCCGCGGTGATCGTGATGAACACGCTCGCCGATCTGATCTATCCGCTGTTCGATCCCCGGGTGGGCCGATGACGACCGAGAAGATGCCGGCCGCGCGTCCTCGCGGCCTGGCGTGGCAGCGGCGCCGGGCCTCGGCCGCGCGTTTCTGGCGGCAGTACCGCGCGCACCGGGCCGGGGTCCTGGGTCTGGCGACGCTGGTGCTGTTCGTGCTGCTCGCCGTGGCCGCTCCGCTGCTGGTCGGCTCCGACGTGGACGACGTGACCGGCGCGCCGGGCAGTCCCCTGGAGCGGCCGAGCGCCGAACTTCCCTTCGGCGCGGACCGGTTCGGGCGCGATCTGCTCGGCCTGGTGATCTGGGGTGCCCGGGTGTCGCTGCTGGTGGGGCTGCTCGCGGCCGTGCTGTCGGTGACGATCGGGATGGTGATCGGGGTGACGGCGGGGCACTTCCGGGGGTGGTACGCGACGGTGATGATGCGGATCACCGACTGGTTCCTGGTGATGCCGACGCTGGTGCTGGCGATCGCGCTGGCCACGGTGATGTCCCGCTCGCTGCTGACCATCGTCGTGGCGATCGGCGTGACGACCTGGCCGACGACGGCCCGGCTGGTGCGGGCGCAGACGCTTGCGGTGGAGACCCGCCCGTACATCGAGCGGGCGCGGGCGCTCGGCGGCGGGCACTGGCACATCATGTCCCGGCATGTGCTGCCCAATGTGATGCCGCTGGTGCTGGCACAGACGACGCTGATCATCTCCTCGGCGATCCTGGCGGAGGCGACGCTGGCCTTCCTGGGGCTCGGTGATCCGACGGTGGTGTCGTGGGGCGGGCTGTTGCAGGACGCCCGGGAGGCGGGTGCGGTCAGTGCCGGGCACTGGTGGTACCTGGTGCCGCCGGGCATCGCCATCGCCCTGGTGGCGCTGGCGTTCACACTGTGCGGGCGGGCCGTGGAGTCCGTCCTCAACCCCAGGCTGGGGGTGGCGCGTTGAGTCTGCTGGACGTCAGGGGGCTGACGGTCACGTACGCGGGCGGGGCCGAGGCCGTGCGCGGGGTGGACCTGCGGCTGGACGCGGGCCGGAAACTGGGCATCGCGGGCGAGTCCGGCTGCGGCAAGTCCACGCTGGCGCTGGCCCTGCTGCGGCTGTTGCCTGCGGGGACCCGGGTGGGCGGCGAGGTCCTGCTGGACGGCGAGGACGTGCTGTCCATGAAGTGGGGCCGGGTACGGGCGGTCCGCTGGGCCGGGGCCTCCATCGTGTTCCAGGGGGCGATGCACTCGCTCAACCCCGTGCGGCGCGTCGGCGACCAGATCGCCGAGCCGGTCCTGCTGCACGGCAAGGCCACCCCGGCGGGGGCGAGGAGGAGGACCGGGGAGCTGCTGGAGCACGTCGGTCTTCCGGCCGCGCGGGCGGCGGCCTACCCGCACGAGCTGTCCGGCGGGCAGCGGCAGCGCGTCATGATCGCCATGGCGCTGGCCTGCGATCCGCGGCTGATCATCGCCGATGAGCCGACGACCGCCCTCGATGTGATGATCCAGGCCCAGATCCTGCGGCTGATCGAACAGCTGGTGGCGGACCAGGACGTCGGCCTGATCATGATCAGCCACGATCTGGCGGTGCTCGCCGGCACGTGTGACCGGCTCGCGGTGATGTACGCGGGTCGGGTGGTCGAGGAGGGACCGGCGGGCCAGGTCTACGAGGCCGCCCGTCACCCGTACGCCCAAGCGCTGTCGGCGGCGTTCCCCCGCATCGGTGACCCGGCGTCCCGCTTCGCGCCGCGCGGTCTGCCGGGCGATCCGCCGGACCCGTCGGCGCTGCCGACGGGCTGCACGTTCCACCCCCGGTGCCCGGTCGCGCTGGATTCCTGTGCGACGGAGGACCAACCGCTCCGCGACGCGGGCCCGGACCGCCGGGCGGCGTGCGTACGGCTGGCCGCGGAGCCGACAGTGACAGGCACCCCGGGCCCCGCCCAAGGACCCCGTCAGAGCCCGGCGTCGGACCCCGCGAGCCCCGAACAGGCCCCACCTGCCCACGACCCGGACCACCGGCAGGACACCGCCGGCACCGCCGAGCAACGCCCACAGCCGGGCACGGCGTCGGACACCCCCGTCCCCCGGCAGAGCACGATGGCCACCACCCAAGGAAACCGGCAGGGCGGAGCAGCGTCCGACGCGGCAGCGCAAGCCGAAGCGCTGCCGGACGGGGCAGCGCAAGCCGGAGCGCTGCCGGACACAGCGGGCAGGCAGGCCGGGGCAGCGTCCGACGCCGCAGAAGCGCGGGCCGGGGAGGGGCTGGAGTCATTGCCGGACGCGGGAGCGGGCGGTTCGGATGTGTTGGGGGAAGCGAGGGGCGGCGGCTCATGAGTACTTCCGCGCTACTGACGGTGCAGGGCGTGCACGTCACCTTCCCGGGGCGGCAGGGTGCGTCCGACGCGCACGCCGTGGACGGTGTCGACCTGGACATCGGGGCGGGTGAGATCGTCGCCCTGGTCGGTGAGTCGGGCTGCGGCAAGACGACGTTGGCCCGCGCCCTGCTGGGTCTGGTCGAGCCGACCGCGGGCCGGGTGCAGTTCGAGGGGCGGCCCCTGGCGTACTCGGGTCGCTCGCTGAAGGCGTACCGCAGACGCGTGCAGCTGGTGCTGCAGGACCCGAGCGGCTCGCTGAACCCGCGGCACACGGTGTACGACGCGGTGGCCGAGGGGCTGCGGATCCACGGCTACGGCGGTGACGAGGGGGCCGCTGTCGCGGGCGCGCTGGCCCGCGCCGGACTGCGGCCGCCGGAGCGCTTCTTCCTGCGCTATCCGCACGAGCTGTCCGGTGGTCAGCGACAGCGCGTGGTGATCGCGGGCGCGCTGGTGCTGGAGCCGGAGCTCCTCGTCGCCGACGAACCGGTCGCCTCGCTGGACGCGTCCGTGCGCGGGGAGATCCTGGCCCTGCTGCTGCGGTTGCGCGCCGAACTGGGCCTGTCCGCGCTGGTGGTGACGCACGACCTCGGGCTGGCGTGGAACGTCGCCGACCGGGTCGCGGTGATGTATCTCGGCCGGATCGTGGAGACCGGGGCGGTGGAGCAGGTCCTGACGGCACCCCGGCACCCGTACACGCGGTCCCTGCTGTCGGTCCTGCCCGAGGCGCCGGGCGAACCGGTGATCCTCAGCGGCGAGACCCCGGACCCGTCCCGCATCCCCTCCGGCTGCCGTTTCCACGCCCGCTGCCCGGTCCTGGCGAGCGGCGAGGCGGACCGGGCGGGGGTGGCTCAGGCGTGCCGGAGCCGGGATCCGGGGATCCTCGGGGGCGGCGCGGCCCAGGTGGCGTGCCACTGGGCGCATGCCGTGGCGGCGGGGCGGGCCGGGACCGGCTGATCAGGCCTTCTCGGCCGCCGCCACCAGCTCCTTGCAGCGCTCGACGTCCGCGGCCATCTGCTCCAGCAGCGCGTCGAGCGTGTCGAACTTCGCCTGGCCGCGCACGAAGGCCAGGAAGTCGACGGCGACATGGAGGCCGTACAGCTCGAGGCCGACGCGGTCGATGGCGTACGCCTCGACCGTGCGCTCGGTGCCGTCGAACTGCGGGTTGGTGCCGACGGAGATCGCGGCCGGCATGGCCTCGCCCTGGGCGTGCAGCCAGCCGGCGTAGACGCCGTCGGCGGGGATCGCGGTGTGCGGGAGGGTCTCGACGTTGGCCGTGGGGAAGCCCAGGTCGCGGCCGCGCTGGGCGCCCCGGACGACGACGCCCTCCACCCGGTGCGGCCGGCCGAGGATCTCGGCGGCGCCCTCCACCTCGCCCTCGGCGACGAGACGGCGGGTGAGCGTCGAGGAGAACGGCTCGCCGCCGCCCGCCTCACCGGTCACGTACAGGTCGACGACCTCGACGTCGAAGTCGTAGATCTCGCCCTGTTCGGCGAGGAACTCCACGGTGCCCGCGGCCTTGTGGCCGAAGCGGAAGTTGGGGCCCTCGACGACCGCCTTGGCGTGCAGCTTGTCGACCAGGACCTTCACCACGAAGTCGGCGGCGGACAGCTTCGAGAACTCGGTGGTGAAGGGCAGGATCAGGACCGCGTCCACGCCCAGGTCGGCCATGAGTTCGGCGCGCCGGTGGTGCGGGGCGAGCAGCGGGGGGTGGCTGCCGGGGCGGACGACCTCGCTGGGGTGCGGGTCGAAGGTGACGACCACCGCCGGGACGCCCAGGGCGCGGGCGCGGTCCACGGCATGCCTGATGATCAGCTGGTGCCCGCGGTGCACTCCGTCGTAGGAGCCGATGGTGACGACGCTGCGCCCCCAGTCCTGGGGGATGTCCTCCAAGCCACGCCAGCGCTGCACTGTGCCTGCTCCTTGTCGAAACCTTGCCGGACGGACCCGGGTCCGCGGACTTCTCTGCGCAGCTCTAAGGGTGCCATGCCCCATGCCGGGTGCCCGCATCGGCCTGTTCGCTGTGTGACGGGGTGCACGCGTTGGCCGGGTTCAGACGGGCACGCCGAGGCCCGCGAGGTTCTCGATCGTCCGGCGGGTGTCGGTGCCCACGAGCGCGGCCCATTCGCGCGGGGCGTCGGCCAGCCAGCCGGCCACGGCGGCGGCGAAGCCCGGGACGTGGCGGCTCAGGTCGGTCAGACAGCGGTCGAAGCGGGCGGCTCCCGCCGGGGTGCGGACCAGGTGCAGCCCGGTGCGGTGGACGAGCACCCGCAGCTCGGGGCCGCGGTTGCGGGCGGCGGAGCGCAGGACCGCGTCCAGGACGGCGGGGTCGGACTCGCGGGCGAGAAGGCAGTCCAGCAGTTCGCGGCGCAGCGGTCGGGAGACGGACGTCCCGGGGGCGGCGAGGACGCCGGCGAGGACCACCCGGAGCGGCTGCGGGCCGTCCTCCAGGAGTCCGGTGAGCAGGGCCCGGAGCACGGCGCGGTCGGCGGGGCCGCCCCGGTCCAGCCTCCGGTCGGCGTACGCGGCCATGTGCCCGGTCAGCTCGGGCCGCCGCTCCACGGTGTCCCGGACGACCGCCGCGATCCGGCGGGCCAGGGCGGGGGTGGTGGCGTCGGCGAGGGCGTGGAGGGTGCCGGCCGGGTCCGACGTCCGCGCCAGCCGCGCCCGGAAGGCGTCGAGCACGGGCTCGGGGTGGGTTTCGAGGGCGTCGGCCAGCACGCTCGGCGGGAGGCGGGGGTCGCCGTCGGCGAAGTGCGCCAGGGCCCGCGCGAGGTGCCGGTCCCTGCTGTCGCGGTCGCGGACGAGGAGGGCGAGCGCCCAGCCGTGCAGCTCGCGGTCGGCGCTGCGGACGAGCACGGTGAGGGCGGCGTACCTCAGCAGGGTGCGGTCGGTGCGTTCGCGCGCGTGGGGCGCCGCCAGCAGGCCGTAGGTGACGGCCGCGGCCCGGCGTGCGGGGCGGTCGTCCTTCGACCAGCGGTCGACGGCCCGGCACATCGCCGCGGGCTCCTCCTCCGCCAGCACGGTGAGCAGCTGGTCGGCCCGGCGGTGCGCGCTGTCGGCGAGGGCGTCCGTCAGGGCGTCGGGGGCCTCGTGCCGGTGGGTGTGCAGCAGGGCCTGCGCGGCCGTCGCGACGGTGGCGTGCGGGGTGGCGGGCAGCGGCCGGTCGTCCTCGAACCAGCGGACCAGGTACGGCAGTACGGCCACGGGGTCGGCGGCGAGGAGCCGGGCGGCGGCGTCGAGGAAGCGGGGTCCGCTCTCGCACGGGGGGCCGTCGGCGTGCACCAGCCGGCGCAGCAGGGCGCACCGGGCCTCCAGCGGCAGCGGCAGTGCGGTCCAGAAGGCGGGACCCAGCTCCGGCGGCACGGCCCGCCGCTGCTCCCGCCACGCCACGATGCGGTCGGTCAGCAGGCGCAGCACGTCCGTGTACGGGGTCGCGTCGGGCAGGCGGGCGAGGGTTCCGGCGAGCAGGCGGGCGGCCCACCACGAGCCGGGATCGGCGTCGAGGGCGTGCGTCAGGTCCGTGAGACGGGAGGCGAGACGGCCGGTGCCGTGCTGGCGGGCGAGGAGCAGCAGGGCCTGGACGACGGGGCCGATGCGGTGGTGCGGTACGGCGTCGGGGCCGGGCGGGCGGGTGCGGTCGTGGACCAGCGCGCGCAGGGCACCGTCCAGGTCGAGGTGGGCGCCCTGCAGCCAGTCGGCGAGTGCGTCGTGGGCGAACCGGTAGCCGGTGCCGGCCGGGACGAGAAGGCCCTCGGCGAGTACGGCCCCGGCCCAGCCGGTGACCCCGCCGGGCCGGTCCGGGCCGTGCCCCGCCGGGAACACGGCCTCGAACGCCTCCCGGTCCAGTCCGCCGTGCCCGGCGCCGAGGCCGCGGCGGGCGGCCTCGTGCACCTGTCCGGCCGCCTTGGCCGCCAGGCGGCGTACGGCGGTGCCCCGGAGCCCGTTGGCGGCGGCGAGGCGGGTGGCGACGCGCAGGCACATCAGGTCCAGGTGGGCCGCGAACACGTCGTCCCGGCCGACGGGTACGTCGGGGTCCGGGGCGGCACCGGCCAGGCCGGTCCGTACGTCGGCGAGCAGCCGCAGGGTGAGGGGGTGGCGGGCGTCGGCGTCCGCGAGCGCGCCTTCGGGGATGCCGAGGCGGGCCCGGGTTTCCCGTGCCTCCTCGGGGGTGAGGTCGCCGAGGACCACGCACGGAGGAAGACCCTCGGGGCGGGGGCCGCCGGCGTGCAGCGCCTCCTGGGGGAACGCCGCCTCCTCCCAGAACTCCTCGCGGCACGCCACCACCAGCCGTGCTCCCGTCGCCCGCAGCCATCGCGTGGTCCCCTCGGTCCAGTCGGCGAGGCGACGGAAGAGCTCCGGCGGCATCTGCTCGGGGTCGTCGAGGAGCACCAGCAGGGGGTGGCCCGCGGTGTGGGCGAGCCGGGCGAGACGGTCCGGGGCCAGGTCTCCGAGAGCGTCCGGGGTGGCCGGGAGCGGGGCGCGGGAGGCGGCGACGACCGCGGCGGCCCGGTCCAGTGCACGGCGGACGGCGTCCGCGACCGTGCGGTCGTCCTCCCGCAGGTCGGCGCCGCGCAGCCACAGCGTGGGCCGTCCGGCCCGGTGCCGACGGGCGGCGAGCTCCGCCAGCTCGGTGCTGCGCCCGCTGCCGGGTGGCCCGACGAGGCCCAGTACGGCGGCCCCGCCCCGCTCGAACGCGGCGAACTCCGCGAGCACGGCGGGCCGTTCGACGGCGTGCCCGGACCTCACCGCCCCGTCCCGCCCTGCCGGGATCGCCACGTCCCCTACGGCCGTGGCCGCGAGACTCTCCGAGAGGCCCGTGCAATGCTCCGCGTCGGCGGTGAGCCCGGGGAGGCCGGACGCATGCGCCGACGAACGGGGGGTGGGAGCCACCGTGACAGCGGAGTCGCCCCCGGCGCGCCCCGGCGACGGACCCGCGGACCCGGCCGAGGAACCCGCCCGCCCCGGCGACGGGTCACTGAGCCCGGGCGACAAGCCCGAACGACGCAGCGTGGCACCGCCGAACCCGGCCGACAAGCCCGAGCGACCCGGCGAAAGGTCAGCGAGCCCGGCCGACGAACCCGCCCACTCCTGCGACGGATCCGTAAACCCGGCCGACAAGCCCGAACGACGCAGCGTGGCACCGCCGAACCCGGCCGAGGAACCCGCCCCCTCCGGCGACGGATCCGCAAACCCCGCCGACGAGCCCGAGCGACCCGCCGCGGCACCGCTGAACCCGGTCCCCGCGCGCCCCTGCGACACATCCGCGGACCCGGCCGAAGAACCCGCCCGCCCCGGCGACGCGTCAGTGAGCCCGGCCGACGAGTCGCAGTGACCCGGCGCCGGCCCCGTGGACGGGGCCGTGGCTCCCGTGTGCGTGGCCGCCGGCCCCGTCGAAGGTTCCGTGGGCCGGCCCGAGGGGGCCGCCGGCCCGGTCGGGGCCATGGCGTCGGCCGCCGCGGGACGGGGGCAGGCCACCGGGGCGGCCGTGTGCCCCGCGGTGGCGGAAGTGGGCCCCGGTGAAGGGGCCGGGCCTGCCCCGGTCGCCGCGCGGCCCGGCGGAACCGTCGTCGATGCCACCGAGGTCGCCGTGAGCCGCACCAGGCCGGCGAGATTGAGGTCGGAGCCGTAGGCGGGCACCGTTGCCGTGTTCTCGGCGAGCAGCTCGGTGAGGGCGGGGCCGGCGCAGGTGAGCGGAACGGCGAAGCCCAGGTCGCTGTCGGCCGAGCGGAGAGCGGTGCCGAGGACGCCGAGCACGGTGCCGGTGCGGGCGTCGAGCACGGGGCCGCCCGCCGCTCCGCCGCCCAGGCGCAGCGCGTCCCGGCCGGCGGTGCCGACCGCCAGTTCCAGGGCGCGGTCGATGTGGTGCGCCCGGTCGGTGGCCGTGTAGGTCACGGAAGTCGTCCCCAGCACCCGCGCCTCGCGCCATCCCCCGGCGGGGATCCGCACATAGGTGCCTCGCTCGACGCACTTCCGCGCGGAGACCGGCAGGGGCGCCACGCCGAGCCCTTCGCTGCGCACGAGGGCCAGGTCGAGCTCGGGCAGCAGGGTCACGGCGTCGGCGGCCACCACACAGTGGCGGTTCCCGGCCGCGTACAGCACGAGCCGGGGCAGCCCGTCGACGGCCTCGTGACTGGTGATCACCGTGCCGTGGTGGTCGGCGACGAACCCCGCTCCGCGCGGGCGGCCCGCGAGGTCGTGAAGGCGGACCAGGCCGTCGTCCACGGGGTCCGGGGACGGGATCGGCCCGCTGCGGGGCTCCGCGGCCCAGGAGGGACGGGAGCGCCCTGACGGCTCCGCGCGCCCCGGGCCCTCCTCGCCGCCGGAGGGGGCCGAGCCATACCCGGGGACGTCGCGCCCGTGGCGTGCCCCGTTGTGTGACGGCATCCTCGAGCCTCCCGCCGTACCTCCGTGCCCTCACCTGCGACAGTAGGGCCGGAATGATCAGCGGGACAGAGCGGCCGGTGAACGCGCCCCCTTCCACTCCCCCGGTTCACTCCGAGCGCCCGCACCTACGGGTGAACAGGCAGGCGTGGATGGATACACCCTAGGGGTGGGGGAACCGAGGGGGACCGTGGAGCGGCGGCATGTCCATCCCCGTGACGCCGCTCCACGGGCGGACCCGTCCCTCGGTCCGTCAGCCGAAGACGGCGAGGCTCTTCGCCTTGCCCCGGTGCTCCTCGACGAGCGCCAGCAAGTGCCCCCCGGGACCGAACACGGCCACGGCTCCGGCGCCCGCGTACTCCTCGGGCATCTCCAGCCGCACGCCGTTGGTGAGCAGCCTGGCCCGGCGCTCGTCGACGTCCCAGCGGGGGAACGCGGCGTCGGCCGCCTCGGCGATCGGCATCACGGTCAGCTCCTGCTGGAGCTGGTCCAGCGTCCTCGCGGAGTCCAGCTTGTACGGGCCGACGCGGGTGCGGCGCAGTGCGGTGAGGTGCCCGCCGACGCCCAGGCCGGCGCCCAGGTCGCGGGCGAGGGCGCGGATGTAGGTGCCGGAGGAGCAGACGACCGAGACCACCAGGTCGAGCACGGGGGTGCCGTCGTCGGCGACCGCCTCGCGGACGTCGTACACGGAGAAGGACGAGACGGTGACCGGCCGGGCGGGGATGTCGAACTCCTCGCCCTCCCGGGCGCGCTTGTAGGAGCGCACCCCGTTGATCTTGATGGCGCTGACCCGGGACGGCACCTGCATGATGTCGCCGGTCAGCTCGGCGATACCGGCGTCGACGGCCTCGCGGGTGATCCCGGAGGCGTCGGCGGAGGAGGTGATCTCCCCCTCGGCGTCGTCGGTGAGCGTGTTCTGCCCCAGCCGGACGGTGCCGAGGTACTCCTTCTCGGTCAGCGCGAGGTGACCGAGGAGCTTGGTCGCCTTCTCGACGCCGAGGACGAGGACGCCCGTCGCCATCGGGTCGAGGGTGCCGGCGTGGCCGACGCGCCGGGTGCGCGCGATGCCACGCATCTTGGCGACCACGTCGTGCGAAGTGAAGCCCGACGGCTTGTCGACGATGACAAGGCCGTCGGGCGTGGTGGTCTTGCGGTTCATTCGGCGGCGTCGTCCGTCTCGTCGTCTTCCGGCTTGCGGTACGGATCGGCGTCACCGGCGTACGCGGCGCCCGCGGACGCCTCGCGCACCTTCGCGTCGGACTGGCGCGCCTTGTCGAGGAGGTCCTCGATGGTGCGCGCGGTGTCCGGCAGCGCGTCCATGACGAAGGTCAGGGTCGGCGTGAACTTGACCCCCGCCGCCCGGCCGACCTCGGAGCGCAGGATGCCCTTGGCGCTCTCCAGGCCCGCCGCGGCGGCCTTCCGCTCCTCGTCGTCCCCGTACACGGTGTAGAAGACGGTCGCCTCCCTGAGGTCACCCGTGACCCGGGTGTCCGTGATGGTGACGTGCGAGCCGAGCCGCGGGTCCTTGATCCCGCGCTGCAGCTTCTGGGCCACCACCTCTCGGATGAGGTCCGCCAGCCTTTTCGCCCGCGCGTTGTCGGCCACTGGTCCGTCTCCCGTTCTTCTTTGCTGTCTGCGTTCTACTGCGGCTGTGGTCGTCAGTCGTCTTCACCGTGGAAGCGCCGCCTGACGGACAGCAGTTCCACCTCGGGGCGCCCGGCGACCAGCCGCTCGCACCGGTCCAGTACGTCACTGAGGTGCCCCGCGTCGCCGGACACCATGGCCAGGCCGATGACGGCCCTGCGATGGAGGTCCATGTGGTCCACCTCGGCCGCGCTCACCGCGTACTTGCGCTGGAGATCGGCGACGATCGGGCGGACGACGGAGCGCTTCTCCTTCAGCGACCGTACGTCGCCGAGGAGCAGGTCGAAGGACAGCGTCCCCACATACATGTGTGCAACCGGTTCACCCGCCGGTCCGGGATCGATGGCCCCGCCATCCGTAACGGGCAGGGACATCAGAACCGTACAACGAAGGGGGCGGGGCGATCGACGGATATTGCGCCCGCCGGGGCCGCTTGGGGGCTCCCGGCAGCAGGTCGTCCGCCCCGCACACACGAGCCGGCCGGCGGGACCGCGGTCCCGCCGGCCGGTACGCACCGTGGGGTGTTACACCCGCGGCTTCTCGCGCATCTCGTACGTCGCGATGACGTCGTCGACCTTGATGTCGTTGAAGTTTCCGAGGTTGATACCGCCCTCGAAGCCTTCGCGGATCTCGGTGACGTCGTCCTTGAAGCGACGCAGACCCTCGATGTTGAGGTTCTCCGCGACCACCTTGCCGTCGCGGATGAGGCGGGCCTTGGTGTTCCGCCTGACCTCGCCGGAGCGGATGAGAACACCCGCGATGTTGCCCAGCTTGGACGACTTGAAGACCTCGCGGATCTCCGCCGTGCCGAGCTCGACCTCTTCGTACTCCGGCTTGAGCATGCCCTTGAGGGCCGCCTCGATCTCCTCGATCGCCTGGTAGATGACCGAGTAGTAGCGGACGTCCACGCCCTCGCGCTCGGCCATCTGCTGCGCACGCCCGGCGGCGCGCACGTTGAAGCCGATCACGATGGCGTCCGAGCCCATCGCCAGGTCGATGTCGGACTCCGTGACCGCACCGACGCCGCGGTGCAGGACGCGGATGTCGACCTCTTCGCCGACGTCCAGCTGGAGCAGGGAGGACTCGAGGGCCTCCACCGATCCGGACGCGTCACCCTTGATGATCAGGTTCAGCTGCTGGACCTCGCCGGCCTTGAGCACCTTGTCCAGGTCCTCCAGCGACACGCGGCGCGTGCGCTTGGCGAACGCGGCGTTGCGCTCACGGGCGGCGCGCTTCTCGGCGATCTGACGGGCCGTACGGTCCTCGTCCACGACGATGAAGTTGTCGCCCGCACCCGGGACGTTGGTCAGGCCCAGGACCTGGACCGGCGTCGACGGGCCGGCCTCGGCGACGTTGTTGCCGTTGTCGTCGAGCATGGCGCGCACGCGGCCGTAGGCGTCGCCCACCACCATCGTGTCGCCGACCCGCAGGGTGCCTCGCTGGACGAGGACGGTCGCCACGGCACCGCGGCCGCGGTCGAGCCGGGACTCGATCGAGATGCCCTGCGCGTCCTGCGTGGGGTTGGCACGCAGGTCGAGCGAGGCGTCCGCGGTGAGGATGACGGCCTCGAGGAGGCTGTCGATGTGCAGACCCTGCTTGGCGGAGATGTCGACGAACATGGTGTCGCCGCCGTACTCCTCGGCCACCAGGCCGTACTCGGTCAGCTGACCGCGCACCTTGGTCGGGTCCGCGCCCTCGACGTCGATCTTGTTGACCGCGACGACGATCGGGACCTCGGCCGCCTTGGCGTGGTTGAGCGCCTCGACCGTCTGCGGCATGACGCCGTCGTTGGCCGCGACGACCAGGATCGCGATGTCGGTCGAGCGCGCACCACGGGCACGCATGGCGGTGAACGCCTCGTGACCCGGGGTGTCGATGAAGGTGATCTTGCGCTCTTCTTCGTTGACCTCGGTCGCGACCTGGTAGGCACCGATGTGCTGGGTGATGCCGCCGGCCTCGCCCGCGATGACGTTCGTCTTGCGGATGGCGTCGAGGAGGCGGGTCTTTCCGTGGTCGACGTGACCCATGACGGTGACGACCGGCGGGCGGACCACCAGGTCCTCCTCGTCGCCCTCGTCCTCGCCGAACTCCAGGTCGAAGGACTCGAGCAGCTCGCGGTCCTCCTCCTCCGGGCTGACGATCTGAACGGTGTAGTTCATCTCGTCCGCGAGGAGCTGGAGCGTCTCGTCGGAGACGGACTGGGTCGCGGTGACCATCTCGCCGAGGTTCATCATGACCGCGACGAGCGACGCCGGGTTGGCGTTGATCTTCTCCGCGAAGTCGGTGAGCGACGCACCGCGCGACAGGCGAATGGTCTCGCCGTTGCCGCGAGGCAGCATCACGCCGCCGACCGACGGGGCCTGCATGGCCTCGTACTCCTGGCGCCTCTGCCGCTTCGACTTGCGGCCACGACGCGCGGGACCGCCGGGACGGCCGAAGGCGCCCTGCGTGCCACCGCGGCCACCGGGACCGCCGGGACGGCCACCGAAGCCGGGACGGCCACCGCCGCCGCCGAAGCCGCCGCCACCACCGGGACGACCGGCGAAACCGCCACCGCCACCGGGACGACCGGCACCGCCACCGCCGCCGGGACGACCGGCGAAACCGCCGCCGCCGCCGGGACGACCGCCGCCGGGACGACCCGCACCGCCCGGACCGCGGCCACCGGGGCCGGGACGCGGGCCGGCAGCGGGACGCTGCGGCATCATGCCGGGGTTCGGACGCGGGCCGCCGGGGCCGCCGCCGGGACGGGGACCGCCCTGCGGACGCGGCATCGAGCCCGGGGTCGGGCGCTGCCCGCCCGGAGCCTGCGGACGCGGGCCGCCGCCCTGGCCGGGGGCCTGGGGACGCGGACCGGCACCGGGGGCACCGGGACCGCCGGGACGCTGGCCCTGCGGGCGCGGGGCCTGCGGACGGGCCATGCCGGTGGAGCCACCGGAGGTGAAGGGATTGTTACCGGGACGGGGACCGGCCGGGCGGGCACCCGGACGCGGAGCGCCGCCACCGGGGCGCTGACCCTGGCCGGACGGACGGCCCTGGCCGCCCTGGCCCTGGCCCGGACCGGAGGGACGACCGCCGGGCTTGGGGGCGCCGGGACGCGCGCCGCCGGGCTTCGGACCGGACGGAGCCGGGGCCGCCGCCGCGGGCGGGGCCTGGAACTCCGGCGCGGCCGGAGCCGGACGCGGCGCGGGGCGCGGGCCGGGCGTCGGACGCGGGCCGGGGGTCACCGGCGAGGGCGTCGACGGGGCCGCGGGCTGCTGGGCCGCGGGCGGCTTGGGTGCGGCCGGCGGCTTAGGGGCAGCCGGACGGGCCGACGGCGCCGGGGACGGCGCGGCGGGCCTGGGGGCCGCCTTCCGGGGCGCACCGGGCTTCCCGGCGGGCTTGCCGTTGCCCCCGCCCTGCTGGAAGGCGTCTGTCAGCTTGCGTACTACGGGCGCTTCGATGGTCGAAGACGCCGAACGGACGAATTCACCGAGTTCCTGGAGCTTGGCCATGACGACCTTGCTCTCCACGCCGAACTCCTTGGCGAGTTCGTAGACCCGGACCTTAGCCACTTCGCTCCTCTGAGGTCCGGGTTGCGTCCGGACCGTCGCTAGTTCATGGGCGTACTCATCGCGTACTCATCGAGTGCTCATCGCAATCTCGACCTGCTTTCGACTCGCGAGGTACCAGACCGCACGGGGGTTTCCGTACGGCATGTTCTTACCGTGTCGCCTCTCCGGCGGGCTTGTCAGCCGCCGGTCGGCAACCTTGCGCCTGCTCGACGTAGTGGCGCAACGCCTTTACGTCGAGCGGTCCCGGGACGCGCAGCGACCTCGGAAACGCCCTGCGGCGCACCGCCTGGTCGAGACAGACCGGGACGGGGTGCACATAAGCACCCCGGCCGGGCAGCGTACCGCGAGGATCAGGGACGCACGCGTCCTCGATCACCACGACCCGCAGCAGCTCGCTCTTGACCGCTCGCTCCCGGCACCCCACGCAAGTGCGCTCAGGGCATACGCCAGCACGTGTCCGGCCAGACACTCCTCAGTCTACCTCCCCGGACCGACCTCACCCCTTCGGGGCAAGAATCGAACACCGCCGCGGGCAAAGCTGTCGTGATCTCAGCGAACCGCGGCTTGGATCTATTCCCCGGCCCGTTCCCCGGGCTGTTCCGTGTCCGGCCGGATGTCGATCCGCCAGCCGGTCAGACGCGCGGCGAGACGGGCGTTCTGCCCCTCCTTGCCGATCGCCAGGGACAGCTGGTAGTCCGGCACGGTGACGCGGGCGGACCGGGCCGCCAGGTCGACGACGTCCACCTTGGAGACCCGGGCGGGCGACAGCGCGTTCGCCACCATCTCGGCCGGGTCGTCGGACCAGTCGACGATGTCGATCTTCTCACCGTTCAGCTCGCCCATGACGTTGCGCACCCGGCCGCCCATCGGGCCGATGCAGGCGCCCTTGGCGTTCAGACCGGAGCGGGTGGACCGGACGGCGATCTTCGTACGGTGACCGGCCTCACGGGCGATCGCGGCGATCTCCACGGAGCCGTCGGCGATCTCCGGCACCTCCAGGGCGAACAGCTTCTTCACCAGGTTGGGGTGCGTGCGCGAGAGGGTCACGGAGGGGCCTCGGACGCCCTTGGCCACCCGGACGACGTACGAGCGCAGCCGCATGCCGTGCGGATAGGTCTCGCCGGGGACCTGCTCCTGCACCGGCAGGATGGCCTCCAGCTTGCCGATGTCGACCAGCACGTTCTTGGGGTCGCGGCCCTGCTGGACCACGCCGGTGACGATGTCGCCCTCGCGGCCGGCGTACTCGCCGAGCGTCGCGTCGTCCTCGGCGTCGCGCAGGCGCTGCAGGATGACCTGCTTGGCCGTGGTGGCGGCGATACGGCCGAAGCCGGACGGGGTGTCGTCGAACTCTCGGGCCTCCTGGCCCTCCTCGAGGTC
Organism: Streptomyces malachitofuscus; assembly: GCF_055571035.1. NCBI lineage: Bacteria > Bacillati > Actinomycetota > Actinomycetes > Kitasatosporales > Streptomycetaceae > Streptomyces > Streptomyces malachitofuscus. The sequence continues at coordinate 60,511 of NZ_JBVIGA010000008.1, forward strand.
CTCGGGGTCCTCCTTCGCCCACACGGTCACGTGTCCGGTCTCCCGGTTGAGCTCCACGCGCGCGTGCCGGCGGCTTCCCTCGGTGCGGTGGTAGGCGATGAGGAGGGCCGACTCGATCGCCTCGACCAGCAGGTCGAAGGAGATCTCCTTCTCCCGTACCAAGCCCCGCAGGGCGCTCATGTCGATGTCCACGGCTACGCCTCCTCTTCCTTCTTGTCGTCCTTCTTGTCGGACGCGTCGTCCTTGCGGTTGAACTCGACCTGGACGCGCGCCCTGGTGATGTCGTCGAAGGCGAGTCTGCGCGCGGTGGCCTTGCGGCCCTTCACTCCGGGCACTTCGAGATCGAGACCCTCGTCGTCGGCCTTGATGATCCTGGCGACCAGTTCGCCGCCCTCGGCGAGCTGGAAGCGCACCAGGCGGCCGGTGGCGCGCACGTAATGGCGGTGCTCGGTGAGGAGGCGCTCCGCGCCCGGCGTGCCGACCTCGAGGGTGTACTCGGCGCTGCCCATCGCGTCGCTCTCGTCGAGCTTCGCCGAGAGCACGCGGCTCACATCGGCGATCCGGTCGAGGTCCGCTCCGGTGTCGGAGTCGACGACGACGCGCAGCACACGCCTGCGGCCGACCGAGTCCACGGCGATCTCTTCGAGATCCAGGCCCTGGGAGCTGACGAGCGGTTCCAGAAGTTCTCGAAGCCTCTCGCTCTGGGTGGTGCTCATCCGGGTGACTCCTCGGCCGCGTGTGCTGTTGTGGGACGGTGCGCGTGTCTGCACAAAGGGTATCCGGTCGCGGAGGGTGTTGCCGTCCACCCCGGTCACGGAGGGTGCCGCTGACCGCCGCGGGGGCGGCTCCCGGGTACCGTGATCACGGGCCAGCGGCCCGCTTCGCTTCCGTCGCCCCGTCCGTACGAGCCCCCGAGGACGTCTGCCGTGCCGTTCCCCCCGTCTCCGCGCGCCCGTTCGGGGCCGCCCAGAAGGAGCCTGCTCGCCGTCGCCCCGGCGGCCCTGCTGGCGGCGGGCTGTTCCGCCGGCTCCGACACGTCCGGCACCACCGGCGCCGGCCGTCCCTCCGCCGCCGACCGGGCACGCGCGCGTGCGGCCCGGGACAGCGCGGCGCTGGCCGCGCGGTACGACGCGGTCGTCGCCGCGCATCCGAAGCTGGCCAAGCGGCTGCGTCCGCTGCGCGCGGAAGTCCTGCGGCACGCGGAGGCGTTCGGGGGTACGGCGAAGGGCTCGCCGTCGCCGTCCTCGTCACCTTCGCCTTCACCTTCGCCTTCACCTTCGCCGTCCGGTTCCGGGGCGGCGGCCGCGCCTCCTTCCCCACCCGCCGTGCCCGTGAAGGAGAAGGACGCCCTGGCCGAACTCGCCGCCGCCGAGCGGGAGCTCGCCGACCGGCGGTCGGAGGCGCTGCTGGACGCGCCGGGTGAGCTGGCCCGGCTGCTGGCGTCGGTGGCGGCCGCGGGAGCGGCCCATGTGTATCTGCTGACGGAGGCGGGACGGTGAACCAGGCGCGCGAGACCGAGGACAAGGAGCTGCGGGCTCTGCAGGCGGCGCTGGCCGCGGAGCACGCGGCGGTGTACGGCTACGGCGTGGTCGGCGGGCGGATCGGCAAGGAGCGGCGCACCGAGGCACGCACGGCGTACGACGCGCACCGGGCGCGCAGGGACGCACTGGTGCGCGCGGTGAAGGACGCGGGGGGCTCACCGGTCGCGGCCGCGGCGGGTTACGCGCTGCCGTTCCCGGTGCCGGACGCGGCCGCGGCGGTCCGGCTGGCGGCCGAGCTGGAGGAGCGGGTGGCCGGGGTGTACGCCGATCTGGTGCGCGCGAGCGCCGGTGAGCGGCGACGGGGAGCCGCCGAGGCGATGCGGGAGGCGGCGGTGCGCTCGGTGCGCTGGAGCGGGGAGAGCGTAGCCTTCCCTGGGCTCGCCGAGCGGGGCGGTACGGCCTCACGGCCCCCGGCGCCGACCGCGTGACGTGACACGGGCACGACGTGGCGGGGCGGCAGGCATCGCGTACAGCAGGAAGGGAACGACTCGCGCATGGTTTTCGAACCGCCGCAGCGTCTGGTGAGGGCGCTCGGTGAGACGGCGCCCGAGGGTGACGACTGGTTGGAGAAGCTGCCGGAAACGGCGCACGAGGCCGTCGCACAGCGCGAGTTGACGGTGGAGCGGGTGCAGGTGCCCGGCGGGCGCAGCAGCCTGGTCGTGCTCGTGCGGACGGCCGACGGCACACCCGCCGTCCTGAAGCTGGCGCCGCGCCGGGCGCGTCCGGAGAGCGAACGCGTCGCGCTGGCGCACTGGGGTGGACGGGGGGTGGTCCGGCTGCTGGAGCCGGCCTCGGGCGCGGCCGAGGGGGTGCTGCTGCTGGAGCGGCTCCACCCGGACGTGTCGGTGCGGTCGTTGCCGGAGGCGAAGGCGCTGCTGGAGGCGGCGGGGACACTGCGCCGGCTGTGGGTGGACCCGCCGCGGGAGCACGGCTTCGAGACGGTGGCCGAGCGCACGGAGCGGCAGGCCCGGGCGATGCGGGCGAGCGCGGCGGCCGATCCGGAGGTGGCTCCCCTGGTGGAGGCGGCGCTGGCGGTGCGCGAGGAGCTGGTGGCGGCCCCGCCGGAGCACCGGCTGCTGCACGGGACGTTCCGGCAGAGCAAGGTGCTGGCCGGGGAGCGCACACCGTGGCTGGCGGTGGGACCGGACCCGGTGGTCGGCGAGCACGCGTTCGACCTGGCCCGGCTGGTCCGCGACCGGGTGGAGGACCTCATCGCCCAGGCGTCCGGCGCCGCGACGACTCGCCGCCGGGTGAAGCGCCTGGCGGAGTCCCTGGAGGTCGACCGCGAACGCCTGAGCGGGTGGACCCTGTTCCGCGCGGTGGAATCGGGAGTACGCGCCCGCCGCGTGGGCCGCGAGCAGGACGCGGAGCTCCTGCTGGAGTTCGCGGGCTGGCTGTGACGCTCCGCCTCCGCGGCAAGGTGGGGGCAGCCGAGTTGTGGGGGTACCGCGCGCCCCCTTCTGCTGCAGCCGTACCGCGGGGCACCCCGCAACCCCTGCGGCTGTAACCGCGGACAGTCGTGCCACGGCACCTGCAAGCAACCTCACACCGACTGCGGGCAGTCGTGCCGCAGGGCGGCACGGGTACCTCCCAGGCCCTTGAGGCACTGGGGGAGGCACGACTGCCCGCAGCTACGGTGGTCAGGCCGTGAGGCGGGTGACGGCCTCGTCGATGGTGAGTTCCTCGCGTTCGCCGGTGCGGCGGTCCTTGAGCTCGACGATGCCCTCGCCGGCGCGGCGGCCCGCGACCAGGATCCGGGGGACGCCCATCAGCTCCGAGTCGGTGAACTTCACGCCCGGGGAGACACCCGCGCGGTCGTCGACCAGCACGCGGACGCCGGCGGCGGACAGCTTCTCGGAGACGTCGAGGGCGACCTCGGTCTGCAGGGCCTTGCCCGCGGCGACCACGTGGACGTCGGCCGGAGCGACCTCCGCGGGCCAGCACAGGCCCTTGTCGTCGGCGGTCTGCTCGGCGAGGGCGGCCACCGCGCGGGAGACGCCCACGCCGTAGGAGCCCATGGTCACGCGGACGGGCTTGCCGTTCTGGCCGAGGACGTCGAGCTTGAGGGCGTCGGCGTACTTGCGGCCCAGCTGGAAGATGTGGCCGATCTCGATGGCGCGGTCCAGGCGCAGGCCGGTGCCGCACTTGGGGCAGGGGTCGCCCTCCTGCACCACCACGACGTCCACGTACGCGTCGACCTCGAAGTCGCGGCCGGCGACCACGTTCTTCGCGTGCGTGTCGGCCTTGTTGGCGCCCGTGATCCAGGCGGTGCCGGGTGCCACGCGCGGGTCGGCGATGTACGTCACCTTGTCCAGGCCCTGCGGTCCGACGTAACCGCGCACCAGGTCGGGGCGGGTGATGAAGTCGGCCTCGGTGACCAGCTCCACCGCGGCCGGGGCGAAGTGCGCCTCCACCTTGCCCAGGTCGACCTCGCGGTCACCGGGCACGCCCACGGCGACGATCTCACCGTCGACCTTGACCAGCAGGTTCTTCAGCGTGGCCGAGGCGGGCACGCCGAGCGAGGCGGCGAGGGTCTCGATGGTCGGGGTGTCGGGGGTGGGGATGTCCTCCGCGGCCGGGACACCGGTGGCGTCGACCGGCTTCAGCTCGTACGCGATCGCCTCGGTGTTGGCGGCGAAGTCGCAGTTCGGGCAGTCCGCGAAGGTGTCCTCGCCGGCCTCGGCGGGGGCGAGGAACTCCTCGGACTTGGAGCCGCCCATGGCGCCCGCGGTGGCCGCGCAGATCCGGTAGTCGAGGCCGAGGCGCTCGAAGATCCTCTGGTAGGCCTGGCGGTGCAGGGCGTAGGACTTCGCCAGGCCCTCGTCCTCCAGGTCGAAGGAGTAGGAGTCCTTCATCAGGAACTCGCGGCCGCGCAGGATGCCGGCCCGCGGGCGGGCCTCGTCCCGGAACTTGGACTGGATCTGGTAGAGGATCACCGGCAGGTCCTTGTAGGAGGACGCCTGGTCCTTCACCATCAGGGTGAAGATCTCCTCGTGGGTGGGGCCGAGGAGGTAGTCGCCGCCCTTGCGGTCCTGGAGGCGGAACAGCTCGGCGCCGTACTCGTCCCAGCGGCCGGTGGCGTCGTAGGGCTCACGCGGCAGCAGCGCGGGAAGCAGCACCTCCTGGGCGCCGATGGCGTCCATCTCCTCGCGGACGATCCGCTCGACGTTGGCCAGGACCTTCTTGCCGAGGGGCAGCCACGTCCAGATGCCGGCGGCGGTACGGCGCACGTAGCCGGCGCGGACCAGCAGCTTGTGGCTGAGGACCTCGGCGTCCGCCGGGTCGTCGCGCAGCGTCTTCGCCATCAACTGGGACATGCGCTGGACCGGTGCGTTCGCCATGGTTCTCGTACTCCTGCTGCGTCTGGGTGATGACAGGAGGTTAGCCGGGCGGGAGGGGACGGCGGAAATCCATTGTCCTTATCGGCGGAGGAGGGGCAGCGGGGCGCCCATGACGGCGTACGGCTTGGGGGCGCTGGGGAAGTGGACCTGGCGGGCGAGGTCCTGGTAGCCGAGCGAGCGGTACAGACGGCGGGCGGGGCTCTCCGTGTCGATCGCGGAGAGGATCGAGCGGGGCTGTTCGGCGCCGTCGGTGATCGTGGTGATCAGGGCGCGGCCGATGCCGAGCTTCTGGTGCCGGGGGTGGACGTGCAGCTCGGTGATGACGAAGGAGTCGTCGAGCCAGTCGTCGTGGCCCCGGGCGCGCAGATAGGGCTCGACGACGGTGGACCACCAGTGGGCGCGGTCGTTGGGCATGCCGTAGACGAAGCCGACCAGGCGGCCCCGGGTGGTGGCCCCGAAGGCGCGGGCGCCGGGGAAGGTCATGTGGCGCAGCACGATCTGCCGGCGCACCGCCACCTCGTCGGGGCCGAGGCCGAACGCCACCGCCTGCACGGCCAGCGCCTCGTCGACGTGGCCGGGGAGGTCGAGGGGGCCGATCACGATGTCGTCGGGCTGGGAGCGGCCGTGACCGGGAAAGCGCAGCATGCCGGGGAGACTACAGGGCGGTGCCGGTCAGAACAGCACGCTCATGAACGCCCCGACCTCCTGGAAGCCGACCCTCTCGTACGTCCTGCGGGCGGGGAGGTTGAAGTCGTTGACGTAGAGGCTGACCACGGGGGCGACGTCCGCCAGGGCGTAGCGCAGGACCGCCGCCATGCCGGGGGCGGCGACACCCCTGCCCCGGTGTTCGGGGGCGACCCAGACGCCCTGGATCTGGCAGGCGCGGTCGGTCGCGGCGCCGATCTCGGCCTTGAAGACGACCCTGCCGTCGTCGTCGAAGCGGGCGAAGGAGCGGCCGGCGCCGACGAGCTCGGCGACCCGGGCCTGGTAGAGCAGTCCCCCGTCGCCGGCCAGCGGGGAGACGCCGACCTCCTCGGTGAACATCGCCACGCACGCCGGCATGATCGTCTCGAGTTCGTCCTTGCGGACGCGGCGCACGTACGGGTCCGGGGCGATGCTGTCGGGCATGCGGTCGGTGACCATCAGCGGCTGGTGGGCGCGGACCTCGCGGGCCGGGCCCCACTGGGGTTCGAGCAGCCGCCACAGCTCGGAGGTGGGACCGGCGGGGCCGACGATGGAGGAGCAGCGGCGGCCGGCCCGGCGGGCGCGGTCGGCGAAGGCGCGCACGGCCCGGGAGGTGGCGCAGATGGGCACCAGGTTGGCTCCGGCGTAGCACAGGGACGTCAGGACGCCGCCTTCGTACCAGCCCCACATCTCGCCGCCGAGCCGCCACGGATCGAGGCCGGCGATCCGGACCCGTGCCGCCACGAAGGCGTTCGCGACCGGCTCGCGGTCGAGTACGGCGAGCGCGGCGTCCAGGTCGCTCGGTTCGAGGACCCGGGAAGTGGTCTGCGTCAACAAATGCGGGGGCCTCACACAAAGGGGTTTGCCTGATTTCCGCACTGTACCTGCGGAGGCCCGGCGATGCCGCCCCGGTCCGGCCCCGGTCCGGCACCGGGCGGGCCGGGTCGTCCCGTCCGGTGCCCGGGGCGTTCCGTCAGCCGGCGACCGAGACCTCGGGCTCGCCCGACGTCACGCCGTCCTTCTCCATCTGCTCGGCGATCTTCATCGCCTCCTCGATCAGCGTCTCCACGATCTTCGACTCGGGGACGGTCTTGATGACCTCGCCCTTCACGAAGATCTGGCCCTTGCCGTTGCCGGAGGCGACGCCGAGGTCGGCCTCGCGGGCCTCGCCGGGGCCGTTGACCACGCAGCCCATGACGGCGACGCGCAGCGGGACGTCCATGCCGGTGAGGCCGGCGGTGACCTCCTCGGCGAGCTTGTACACGTCGACCTGGGCGCGGCCGCAGGAGGGGCAGGAGACGATCTCCAGGCCGCGCTGGCGCAGGTTCAGCGACTCCAGGATCTGGATGCCGACCTTGATCTCCTCGACCGGCGGGGCGGACAGGGAGACGCGGATGGTGTCGCCGATGCCCTGGGAGAGCAGCGCGCCGAAGGCGACGGCCGACTTGATGGTGCCCTGGAAGGCGGGGCCGGCCTCGGTGACGCCGAGGTGGAGCGGGTAGTCGCACTGGGCGGCGAGCTGGCGGTACGCCTCGACCATGACGACGGGGTCGTTGTGCTTGACGGAGATCTTGATGTCCCGGAAGTCGTGCTCCTCGAAGAGGGACGCCTCCCACAGCGCGGACTCCGCCAGTGCCTCGGGGGTCGCCTTGCCGTACTTCTGGAGCAGGCGCCGGTCCAGCGAGCCGGCGTTCACGCCGATGCGGATCGGGGTGCCGTGGTCCTTGGCCGCCTTGGCGATCTCCTTGACCTGGTCGTCGAACTTCTTGATGTTGCCCGGGTTCACGCGGACCGCCGCGCAGCCCGCCTCGATCGCGGCGAAGACGTACTTGGGCTGGAAGTGGATGTCGGCGATGACCGGGATCTGCGACTTCTTCGCGATCACGGGGAGGGCGTCGGCGTCGTCCTGGGTGGGGCAGGCCACGCGGACGATCTGGCAGCCGGACGCGGTGAGCTCGGCGATCTGCTGGAGGGTCGCACCGATGTCGGAGGTGCGCGTGGTCGTCATCGACTGCACGGAGACGGGGGCGTCGCCGCCGACGGCCACCGACCCGACCTGGATCTGCCGGCTCTTCCGGCGTTCGGCGAGCCTGGTCGGAACGGACGGCATGCCGAGAGAAATCGCAGTCATCTGCTGTGCAACCCCAAGTCGTGGATCAAGGTCCGGCTCCCCGTGAGCAGCGGGCTCCGGGCTCCGAGATTACGGCAATGGCCAAGGCCCGAGCACATCGCGTCGGTAAACCCACCCAAAGGACGACGGCCCGGAACGAAAGGGTTCCGGGCCGTCGTGTACGGCGGGTGTCGAGGCGGGAACCTCTAGGAGATCCGTACCGGGTTCACCACGTCCGCGATCAGGACGAGCAGGGTGAAGCAGACGAAGATCCCGGCCACCACGTAGGCCACCGGCATCAGTTTCGCCACGTCGAACGGGCCGGGGTCGGGCCTGCGCAGCACTCTGGCGAGGTTGCGGCGCAGCGACTCCCACAGCGCGCCCGCGATGTGTCCGCCGTCGAGCGGCAGCAGCGGCAGCATGTTGAACAGGAACAGGGAGAGGTTGAAGCCGGCGAGCAGCATCACGAACATGGCGAGCTGCTGCGAGGCCGGGATGTCGAGGGTGGCGATCTCACCACCGACCCGGGCCGCGCCGACGACGCCCATCGGGGAGTCGGGTTCTCGCGGGCCGTCGCCGAAGGCGGCGTCCCACAGGGCGGGGACCTTGGAGGGCAGGGCGGCGAGGGAGTCGACGGCGTCGCCGACCCGGTCGGTCATCCAGGTCACGGAGTCGCCGAAGTCCTGTTTGACGACGCCGGTGGCCGCGCTGAAGCCGAGGAAGCCGGCCTTGACGTACTCGCCCTCGACGTAGGCGCCGTTGCCGTCCTTCTTGGCGACCATGTTGGTGGCGATCTTCGCCTGGAGGGTGACCTCCTGGCCGTCGCGCTCGACGACGATCGGCACGCTCTTGCCCGCGCTGTCGCGGATGAGGTCGGAGAGGGTGCCCCAGTCGTCGGTGCGGACGCCGGCGAAGGCGACGATCCGGTCCTCGGCCTTCATTCCGGCGGCGGCGGCCGGGGACCGGGGGTCGGACGCCTTGCACTCGTCGCGGTTCTCGGTCTGGGAGATCACGCACTGCGAGACCGAGCCGACGGTGGTGGTCTGCTGCTGGATGCCGAAGCCCATCAGCACGATGAGGAACAGCACGACCGCGAGGATCAGGTTCATGAACGGGCCCGCGAACATCACGACGACCCGTTTCCACGGCTTGCGCGTGTAGAACAGCCGCTTCTCGTCGCCGGGCCTGAGCTCCTCGAAGGCGGCGGAGCGGGCGTCCTCGATCATGCCGCGCCAGGGCGAGGTGGAGCGGGCCTCGAGCCGGCCGTCGGGGCCGGGCGGGAACATGCCGATCATGCGGATGTAGCCGCCGAACGGGATCGCCTTGACGCCGTACTCGGTCTCGCCGCGGTTCCGCGACCAGAGGGTCGGGCCGAAGCCGACCATGTACTGCGGCACGCGGATGCCGAACATCTTGGCGGTGGACAGGTGTCCCAGCTCGTGCCAGGCGATCGAGAACAGCAGGCCGGCCGCGAAGACGACTATGCCGAGGATGAACATCAGGGTCGTCATGCACGCGCCTCCGCGCTCGCCGTCCGGACTGTCAGTTCCCGGGCTCTCCTGCGGGCCCAGGTCTCCGCTTCGAGGACGTCCGGCACGGTCAGTGAGGTTCCCGTCGCCGGGGTGCCGTGTTCCTCGACCACCCGGGTGACCGTCTCCATGATCCCGTTGAACGGCAGTGCGCCGGCGCGGAAGGCCTCGACGCACTCCTCGTTCGCGGCATTGAACACCGCCGGGGCGGTTCCCGCGAGCTCGCCGACGTGCCGGGCGAGGTTCACCGAGGGGAAGGCCTCGTTGTCGAGGGGGAAGAACTCCCAGGTGGACGCCTTGCTCCAGTCGAAGACCGGGGCGGCGTCGGGGACCCTTTCGGGCCAGCCGAGGCCGATGGCGATGGGGCCCCGCATGTCGGGGGGCGTCGCCTGGGCCAGTGTCGATCCGTCCGTGAACTCAACCATCGAGTGGACATACGACTGCGGGTGCACGACGACCTCAATGCGGTCGAAGGGAATGTCGTACAGCAGGTGTGCCTCGATGACCTCCAGGCCCTTGTTGACGAGGGTCGCGGAGTTGATCGTGATGACCGGGCCCATGGCCCAGGTGGGGTGGGCGAGGGCGTCCTCGACGGTGACGTCGGCCAGCTGCTCCTTGGTGCGGCCGCGGAAGGGGCCGCCGGAGGCGGTGACGACGAGCCTGAGCACATCGGCGCGGGTGCCGGCGGCCAGCGCCTGGAAGAGGGCGGCGTGCTCGGAGTCGACCGGGATGATCTGGCCGGGCTTGGCCAGGGCCTTGACCAGCGGGCCGCCGACGATGAGCGACTCCTTGTTGGCGAGTGCGAGGGTGCGGCCCGCCTCCAGGGCGGCGAGGGTCGGGGCGAGCCCGATGGAGCCGGTGATGCCGTTGAGGACGGTGTGGCAGTCGGAGGCGGCGGCCTGAGTGGCCGCGTCGGGCCCGGCCAGGATGTCGGGCAGCGGCTCCCCCGCGCCGTACTGTGCGGACAGCGCCTCGCGCAGCGCCGGTACGACGTCCTCCCGGGCGACGGCGACCGTGCGCACCCGCAGCCGGCGGGCCTGCTCGGCGAGGAGGGCGACCCGGCCGCCGTTGGCGGACAGGGCGGTGACCCGGAAGCGGTCGGGGTTGCGCAGTACGAGGTCGATGGCCTGGGTGCCGATCGACCCGGTGGAGCCGAGGATCACCACGTCCTTCGGGCCGTCTCCCACCAGGGGGTCGTACACCAGGTGCGGGTCGGCGAGCGGGGCTGGAGCGTCGGTCATGGACCCCATTGTGTCGGGTCGCGCCCGGCGCCGGGGCCCCACCCCGGCGGCCGGGACGCGTGTTCTTGTGTGCGCGGGGGCGTGACCGGGACCGGCCGCGCCCCCGCGTCCCGGCGGGTCAGCGGATCGGGCGGTGCACGTTCTCCCGCTGCGACGGTCCCGGGGTGGCGTCGGCGATCCACGGGCCGTCGTCCGAGGGGTCGATGACACCCTGCTCGAGCCATGCGTAGGTGCCGGAGAGCACGCCCTTGACGACCTTGCGGTCGAGGTCGTCGGTGTTGGTCCACAGCCGGCCGAAGAGCTCCTCGACGCGGATGCGGGCCTGGCGGCAGAAGGCGTCGGCGAGCTGGTAGGCCTCACGGCCGTGATCGCCGCGTCCGCGCAGCAGTTCGGCGCGGACGCAGGCGGCGCTCATCGCGAACAGTTCGGCGCCGATGTCGACGATCCGGCCGAGGAAGCCCTGCTTGGTCTCCATCTTCCCCTGCCAGCGGGACATGGCGTAGAAGGTGGAGCGGGCCAGCTTGCGCGAGGTGCGTTCGACGTAGCGCAGGTGCGGGGACAGGTCGACGCCGTGCTTGAACTCGTTGTAGGAGCCGGGAAGCTGTCCCGGTCCGGCGACGAGCTTCGGCAGCCACTTGGCGTAGAACACGCCCGCGCCGGCGCCCGCCCTCGCCTTGTCGCCGAGGGACTTCTCCGGGTCGATCAGGTCGCCCGCGACCGAGAGGTGGGCGTCGACGGCCTCGCGCGCGATCAGCAGGTGCATGATCTCGGTGGAGCCCTCGAAGATCCGGTTGATGCGCAGGTCGCGCAGGATCTGTTCGGCGGGGACCGCGCGTTCGCCGCGCGCGCGGAGCGAGTCGGCGGTCTCGAAGCCGCGTCCGCCGCGGATCTGCACCAGTTCGTCGGCCATCAGACAGGCCATCTCGGAGCCGTACAGCTTGGCGAGGGCGGCCTCGATGCGGATGTCGTTGCGGTCCTCGTCGGCCATCTGGGAGGACAGGTCGACCACGGCCTCCAGGGCGAAGGTGGTCGCCGCGATGAACGCGATCTTGGAGCCGACGGCCTCGTGCAGCGCCACCGGCCTGCCCCACTGCTCGCGGGCCGCCGACCACTCGCGCGCGATCTTCAGGCACCACTTGCCGGAGCCGACGCACATGGCGGGCAGCGACAGCCGTCCGGTGTTGAGCGTGGTGAGGGCGATCTTGAGTCCCTGGCCCTCCTCGCCGATGCGGTGGGCGGCCGGCACGCGGACCCGGTGGAAGCGGGTGACACCGTTCTCGAGGCCGCGCAGGCCCATGAAGGCGTTGCGGTTCTCGACGGTGACGCCCTCGGAGGAGGCCTCCACGACGAACGCGGTGATGCCGCCCCGGTGGCCCTCGGACTTCGGGACCCGGGCCATGACCACGAGCAGGTCGGCGACCACACCGTTGGTGGTCCACAGCTTCACGCCGTCGAGGATGTAGTCGTCGCCCTCGGGCACCGCGGTGGTGGCCAGCCGGGCGGGGTCGGAGCCCACGTCGGGCTCGGTGAGCAGGAAGGCGGAGATGTCGGTGCGGGCGCAGCGCGGGAGGAACGTCTCCTTCTGCTCCCGGGTGCCGAAGATCTTCAGCGGCTGCGGGACGCCGATGGACTGGTGGGCGGAGAGCAGCGCACCGATGGCGGGGTTGGCGGAGCCGACCAGGGCGAGGGCCTTGTTGTAGTAGACCTGGGTGAGGCCGAGGCCGCCGTACTTGGTGTCGATCTTCATGCCGAGGGCGCCGAGTTCCTTGAGCCCGGTGATCACCTCGTCGGGGATGCGCGCCTCGCGTTCGATCGTGGCTCCGTCGATCTTCGTCTCGCAGAAGTCGCGGAGCTTGGCGAGGAACTCCTCACCGCGCTGGACGTCCTCGTCCGCGGGGAGGGGATGGGGGTGGATCAGGTCGAGCCGGAAGCGGCCGAGGAACAGTTCCTTGGCGAAGCTGGGCTTGCGCCAGTCCTGCTCCCGGGCGGCCTCCGCGACCTGACGGGCCTCCCGTTCGGTGACCGTGGGCCGGGACGGAGACTCGGGTACTGCGGACATGAGGCTCACCTCGCCGCGAATAGGTGGGAGTCATTCGTTACTGACGGGTGCTACCCGTTCGTATCTACCCGATTCGTAGCGGCCCCACCACCCTTTGTGCGGCCGTTCGGACGATACGCCGGGCGCGGCGCCGGCTCGCGCGGCGCCGCGGCCCCGGGTTCGGCATCATCCGCCGTTGAGGGACAATTCCTGCGGCACGGGTCCTTCCCGCGCGCGCCGGAAGGAGGCTGTCGAAGCGCTTCGACAGCCTATGGACACCTTTCGTCTGTGGGGATACTGTCAAACCTCCCCCACTCGCTCACGTACGTTCGAGGCGCGTTGTCGAAGCGCTTCAAAAGGCTTGGAGAACGTGGATGGTCACCCTCGCCGAGGTCGCCCAGCACGCCGGAGTCTCGGCGAGCACGGTGAGTTATGTCCTCAGCGGCAAGCGGTCCATCTCCGCCGGCACCCGGCAGCGGGTGGAGCGGAGCATCCGCGAGCTCGGCTACCACCCCAACGCCGGGGCCCGCGCCCTGGCCAGCAGCAGGTCCAACATCATCGCGCTGATGATCCCGCTGCGTACGGACATGTATGTGCCGGTGATGATGGAGATCGCCATCGCGGTGGCCACCACGGCCCGGACCCACGGGTACGACGTGCTGCTGCTCACCGGCGAGGAGGGCCCGGACGCGGTGCGCCGTGTCGCGGGCAGCGGACTGGCCGACGGCATGATCCTCATGGACGTCGAACTCGACGACGAGCGGCTGCCGCTGCTGCGGCAGACCGACCAGCCGGCGGTGCTGATCGGTCTGCCCGCCGACACCACCGGCCTGACCTGCGTCGACCTCGACTTCAGGGCCACCGGTGCGCTGTGTGTGGAGCACCTGGCCGAGCGGGGGCACCGGGACGTCGCCGTGATCGGCGAGGCCCCGGCGGTCTACGAACGGCACACCGGCTTCGCCGAGCGCACCCTGGACGGACTGCGTACCCGCGCACGGGAGCTGGGACTCCGCCTGCTGCACCGTCCGTGCGAGGGCGGGTACGACGCGATGGCCGTGACGCTCGCCCGGATCCTCGACGAGCGGCCCGGGACCACGGGCTTCGTCGTGCAGAACGAGTCGGCGGTCGAACCGCTGCTCGCCCTGCTGCGGCAGCAGGGCCGGGCCGTGCCCGAGGACGTCTCGGTGGTCGCCGTCTGCCCGGAACAGGTCGCCGTGCAGGCCTCGGTGCGGCTGACGTCCGTCGCCGTCCCCGCGCAGGAGATGGGCCGGCGCGCCGTGGAGCAGCTCGTCGACAAGTTCGACGGGCGGGGCGGCGACGAGGTCGTCCTGCTCGCGCCCGAACTGACCGTCCGGGCGAGCTCGGGCCCGGCACCGGTCCGGGAACCTTAGGCCTCGTCCCGGCCGGGCCGGCGGATTCCTACGCGCGGCGCCAGAGCGCGGGAACGTCCGGGGGCTCCCAGCCCGCCATCGAGGTGTGGGACTGCAGACAGCGGTAGCCGGCGCCGATGTGGGTCACCCGGTCGCCCGTCGCGTACGGCCGGCCGGGTGCCCAGGTGCCGCCCGGCGGGTCGGTGGGCGGGTCGGTCGGCGGATCGGTGGGGTCGCCGTCGACGTCGAGGACGAAGTCGAAGGTGCCCTGTCTGCCGCCGCCCGCCGCGCGGACGTTCATCAGCAGGGCCGGGTCGAAGAGGGCGTCCGTGCCGTTGCGCGGCTCGCCGGGGAAGTACAGCTGGGTGGTGAGCACGGGCTCGCCGGGTGCCTGTGCCTTGACGTGGAGGTGCCGGGTGCGGCCCGGATAGAGGCCGGGCACGATCGTGCGCAGGGTGAAGGCGCCGGAGGCGTCGGTGAACTGGTGGCCCCGCACGGTGTATCCGGCCATGTCGTAGGCGCCGGCGGCGTCGGCCTGCCAGAAGTCCAGCAGGACTCCGGAGAGCGGCACGCAGTTCCGGCCGAAGACGTAGCCGCCGACGGTGAGCGGGGTGCCGGGGGTGCCGGGTGTCACGAGGTCGGTGCGCAGGGGGGAGTTCGGCTTGAAGTAGGGGCCCTCCATCTGGTCGGGCGTGGGGTCGTCGCCGTCGTCGCAGAACGGTGTCGGCGTGAGGTCCCGGCCCTGGGTGTCGGCGTCCCTGGCCAGTGCCACGGTGCCCGTGGCGAGCAGCGGGACGGCGGCGCCGGCGGCGACCGCCGCCCTGAGCAGGCTCTTGCGGCTGATCCGGCGGTCGGCGCCGGTACCGGTTTCGTCGGGAGCGGATGGCGTCATGGCGGTTCCTCGGTCTCCTCGGTGGGGGCGGAAGGACGGGACGTGCCTGACCCGGAGCGCGCCCGCGGAGGCGGGGCGGACGAACGGTGTCCCGCGGACGCGCTCCCCTGTGATCGCCGACAACGTAATCGCGCCGGTCACCGCGCCGGAACTCCCGCCCCGGCCCCTGTACCGCGTTATGGAACCGGGGGCGGGAGGGCCGGGCCGGGGTCAGCCGCCCGACACCGTCAGGTTGTCGGTGCGGAAGTCCAGTCCGCCGGACGACGAGGTGATCTCGAAGCCGAACTGCACGTCGCCGATGGTCTCGTCGCCCATCCAGCCCTTGGTGTCCTTGATCCACCTGAGGATCGGGAGGATGTTCACGGTGCCGGAGTAGGAGTCCGAGGTGCGCAGGAACGAGAAGACCTCGTTGTGTCCGTTGCTGCCCTTGAAGACGTTCCAGGTGTGACCGCCGAGACCGACCGTGCCCTGGGGGGAACCGAGCGGGCCCACCGCGCCGTGGTGGTTGACCCAGAGCATGATCTCGTAGTCGTAGTCCGTGTCCCAGATGTCGTACGAGGTGTTGTACGCGCCGGAGGACGGGACGGTGACGTCGTAGCTGCTGGAGAGCGAACGGAGGCCGGTGATCGGCTTGTTGATCACCTTCTTGGCGTTCGGGTAGGACTTGATGCCGCCGGTGTCGGGGTGGTCGGCCCACACGCCCCAGTTGGTGCCGGAGTTGGCCCAGACGCACTGCGCGCCGGCGCCGGAGCCCCAGATGTTGTTGTAGAGGGTGTAGCCGTTCAGGGTGGTGTTGCCCCACTGGTCGCAGGAGTTCCACACGGCGGCGTGCGCGGGCGCGGAGGCCGGGCCGGCCGTCACGCCGAGCGCGAGGGCGGGGGCGAGCAGGACCTTGAGTGTCCTGCGCAGGGTGCGGGTTGCCATGGTGTTCCTTCCATGGGTGGGGGGAGGTGCGGGGTCACCGCGTCTTCGACGTGAGGACGCGGTCTTCTCCGGCGACCAGGTCGAGCGGCTCGGCGCCGGCGGAAGTCCACAGGGTGATGGTGTGGGTGCGGGCCGGCCGCAGGACTGCGGTGGCGCCGTCCGGGGTCCAGGTGAGATCGAGCGAGGCACCGAACCGGGTGCGGATCCCGCGCAGTTCGCCGCTCGGGTACGCCGGGAGCGGGGCGGGCAGCAGCACCAGCCGGTCGGGGGTGGACTGCACGAGCGCCTCGATCAGTACGGCGGGCAGGGTGTGGGCGGCGTCGGCGTTGTAGACGTCGCGGCGCGGGTAGTGCGCGCTCATCAGCGAGGCGTGGAAGAAGTCGCCGTCGAGGACCCGCGCGAGCGCGTGCGCGACCCGCTCGCCGTCCCGGAGGCGGGCCGCGACGAGCGCGTGGTGCAGGTGGCCGTGGGCGGAGTCGTTCTCGGAGCCGCGCAGTTCGAGTGCGCGGTGGGCGGCAGCCGCCAGCTCCGGGGTGTCGTAGGGGGTGATCTCGTCCAGCGGCCAGACGCCGTAGAGGTGGCTGAGGTGGCGGTGGTCGTAGGTGTCGTCCAGGCCGGGCCAGGCCCATTCGGCGAGCGCTCCGTCGGCGTTGATCCGGTGGGGCGGGAGCCGGTGGGCGAGGTCGCGCCAGCGGTCGGCGTGCTCGGGGTGGTATGCGGCCGCGGTGAGCAGGGCGTGGCGGGCCGCGGAGAGGTCCATGGCCGCGTTGACGGCCCCCCAGCTCGCGTTGGCCGGCCGGTTCTCGGGCGAGTAGGAGGGAACGACGACAAGCGGACCGCCGGGGTCGCTCCAGGTGAGGAAGTCCTCGTAGAAGAGGGCGACTTCGGCGAGCGCGGCGGCGGTGCGAGGGTCGTGTGCGCCCCGTGTCTCGTCGTGGTCGACGAGCGGCTTGAGCAGCCAGTCCGCGCCCGCCGTCCACAGGTGGAGGGGGTACTCGCGGCTGAAGTGGTACGCGTGCCCCGACTCGCCGTCGCTGTGGGCCGGCGCGACGACGCCCCGGGCGCCGAAGACCGCTCGGGCGTTGTCCCGCCAGTCGGGCAACTGACGCTGGACCAGGGAGGCCAGCGCCTCGGTCACCTCCGGGAGGGCCGCGCAGGCCGCGGAGGCGGTCTGGAGGTTGAGGTTGGCGTCGTGGGTGAAGGCGCCGGACCAGGCGGTGTCCCAGTCACCGGTCCACAGTCCGGTGAGCCGGGGCGGGAACAGGCCGCTGGACGACAGCAGGTGGTAGCGGCCGGCGGCGAAGAGCCGTTCGAGGAGCGCGGCGGCGCGCGGACGGCGGAGCAGCTCGGAGCCGGGCAGGGCACGTTCGCCGGGGTCGCCCGAGAGATCGAGGGTGACGCGTTCGTAGGCCGTGCGGTGGAGGGGAAGGTGACGGGCGAGCAGGTCGTCGTACCCGGACCGGCCCTCGTCGAGCAGACCGCGCAGGGCGCGGCCCTCGGCGGCCACGTCCGTTTCCCCTTCCCCGGCGTGTCGCCGCACCCGGGTGAGCAGCAGCACCGACCGCGCACCCTCGATGTGCACGCCCGGCGGCGCGAGGGCGGTCGTGCCGCCGGTTACGGCGACCAGGGTGACGCCGGTGCAGGCGTGGTCGGTGCCCGGGTAGCGGGCACGCAGGCTGAGCAGCGCGCCCTCGGGGGTGAGGACGGCCCCGTGACCGACGCCGAGGCGGGCGGGGGCGCCGGGCAGCCGGTGGTCGAGGACGACGTCCAGGGTGAGCCGCGGGCCGGTGACACACTGGACGATCACGTCGTCGGCGCGGGAGACGAAGACACGGCTGGTCCAGCCGGCGCGGGTCGCCCGGGCGACGCCGGTGGCGAAGTCGACGGTACGGCGGTATCCCCGCTCCTCCCCCGTGCCGCCGGGGCGGCGCAGGCGGACCTGGAAGGCCGGGTGGAAGGGCCGCACCCACTGGAGCGGGCGGCCGTCGGTGAAGTCCTCGGCGGCGGTGAGGTCGCCCGTGAGCATACGGACGCGCAGCGAGGGGAGCCGGTCGGCCAGCGCGGGAGGCAGGCGGTTCTCCTCGCCCTCCGCCGGACGGACCAGGGTGTGATGCGTGACGACGGTCCGGTCGTCGTCCGGGTCGCCGAACACGAGGGCGCCGTGGTGGCCGTTGCCGCTGAGGAAGGCGTCCTCCCAGCGGGCGGCCGGCCGCGGCTCCCAGGTCCCGTGGACGGGGGTGGCGCTCATGGTTTCAGCACCGCCACGCCGTAGCGGCCGAGGGTGACCCGGCCGGTCACGGTCGTCTCCGTCAGCAGGTCGTGGCGGATGCCCGGGACCTCGACGGTGACCGGCTCCCGGCCGTGGTTGAGCAGGAAGAGCAGCTCTCCGCGCCGGACCGCCTCGACGCCGTCCGGAAGTCCGTCGAGGACTGGCCGGGCCCCCGCCCCCGCGGCGACGCGGGCCAGCAGCGCACGCAGCGCCTCCGGCTCGGGGAGCGTGGAGACGTACCAGGCGCGGTCCTTGCGCAGCACGGCGGGCAGTCCGTCGAGTTCCCCGCCCTGGTACGGGACGGTCTCGTCGGCGGTGCCGTCGGGCTCCAGCTCCTCGGACCACAGGGTGCCGCGCAGGCCGCCCTCGCAGTCGGCGGTCTCCCCCGGTTCCAGCGGCCACCACTCGTGCAGGGTGCGGATGCCGAAGAGCTCCCGCAGCCGGGCGTCCATGCCACCGGGCCGCACCCGGTCGTCCTCGTCGGCGACACCGGTCAGGAAGCCGCAGACGAGGGTGCCGCCGCCGCGCACATACGCCAGGAGGTTGTCGACGGCCGTGTCCGTGAGGAGGTAGAGCTGCGGGACGACGACCAGCCGGTAGCCGGACAGGTCGTGTTCGGGGTGGGCGAAGTCGGTGGTCAGGCGGGACTGCCACAGGGCCCGGTGCCAGGCGCCCAGGACCTGCGGGTAGTCGACCGCGCGGGACGGCCGGCCCTCCTGGTCGCCCGCCCACCAGGAGTGCCAGTCGTGCAGCACGGCGACGTCCGCGCGCAGCGGGGCACCCGCGGCGTGCGGGGCGATACGGGCCAGGTCCGCGCCGAGCTGCTTGACCTCCTGGTACGTGCGGCCCTGCGCGCCCGCGTGGCCGACCATCCCGGAGTGGAACTTCTCGGCGCCCTGCCGGGACTGGCGCCACTGGAAGTAGCAGACGGCGTCCGCGCCGCGCGCGACGGCCTGGAGGGACCACAGACGGTTGAGTCCGCGCGGCTTGGGGTGGTTCACGCCGCGCCAGTTGACCGGTCCGGCCGCCTGTTCCATGAGCATCCAGGGGCCGCGGGCCTGGGAGCGGGTCATGTCCTGGACCAGGGCGCCGCTCTGGGCGCCGAACGGGTCGCGCGGGTCGGGGTAGAGGTCGACGGAGACGACGTCCTCCTCCTCGGCCCAGCGCCAGGCGTCCTGGCCGGCCCACAGCGGCATGAAATTGGTGGTGACCGGGAGGTGGGGGGTGTGCCGGCGGACGATGTCGCGTTCGGCGGTGTAGCACTCCAGGAGCATGTCGGACGTGAAGCGTTTGAAGTCCAGCACCTGCGTGGGGTTCTTCAGGTAGTGCGCGTGCCGGGGCGGCAGCACCTCGGCCCAGTCGCCGTAGCCCTGGCTCCAGAAGGCGGTGCCCCAGGCGGTGTTGAGGGCGTCGAGAGTGCCGTAGCGGTGGCGCAGCCAGCCGCGGAAGCGGGCGGCTGCCTCGTCGCCGAAGTCGTAGGTGCAGTACTCGTTGTTGATGTGCCACAGGGTGAGGGCCGGGTGGGCGCCGTAGCGGGCGGCCAGGTCCTCGGTGATGGCGGCGGCGCGGCGGCGGTAGGTGGCGCTGGAGTGCGAGAAGTGCTGGCGTCCGCCCCACCACTCGGTCCGGCCGTCCTCGTCGCGGGGCAGGGTGTCCGGGTACAGATGGCCCATCCAGGGCGGCGGGGAGGCGGTGGGGGTGGCGAGGACGACTCCGATGCCGTGGTCGTGCATCAGGTCCATCAGCCGGTCCAGCCAGCCGAAGTCGCGCTCGTCCGGGCGGGGTTCGAGTCTGGACCAGGAGAAGACGCCGAGGGTGACGGAGTTGACGCCGGCTTCCTTCATCAGACGGACGTCCTCGTGCCACGTCTCCTCGGGCCATTGCTCCGGGTTGTAGTCGCCGCCGTAGAGGATGCGGCCGCGGGTGGCGTCGCTCAGGCTCGTCATCGGACGGGCTCCCCGTACTGGATGCCGCGTCCGTTGGTGGCGAGGTAGACCCGGCCGTACACACGCGGGTCGCCGGTGATGGTCTCTCCGGTCCAGCCCCACTGATGGTCGTCGTCGTTGATGCGCACCCAGGTCCTGGCCTCGTCGTCGGAGCGGTAAACGGCGGTGATCGCCTCGGTCGAGCCGACCTGGTAGAGCGCCGGGTAGCCGGCGCCGTCGGCGGCCTTGCCGAAGCCGAGGGTGTAGGAGGCCCAGCAGCTGCCCACCTTGGTGAACACCGCACCGCCGTCGGTGGAGCGGTACAGCCCGTTCCACTTGGTGCTCAGCCACAGGTCGCCGGTGCGGTCCGGCGCCGCGACCAGCTTGAACTGGCTGTCGCCGGCGGGCAGCCCGGTCGCCCGTGCGGTGAAGGAGCGGCCGCCGTCGGTGCTGGCGAGCAGCGTGCCCGTGTCGGTGTCGTACGCGTAGAACAGCGCCGGGTCGGCCGGGTCGGCGACCGGTGTGGCGCCCTTGGGGAAGGACGGGATCTCGGACCAGGTGACGCCGCCGTCCGCCGAGCGGTGGGCCGGGTACCGGGTGCCGTCCCAGTGCACGAAGGACCACAGCAGCACGGTGCCGTCGGCGTTGGCGGCGATCGGCCCGGGTGCGTCCTTCGCGAGGGAGGGCTGGGCAGCGAAGGGCGCCCAGGTCCGCCCGCCGTCGTGGGAGTAGGCACCGTTGCCGTTCTCACCCCAGCCCGCCCGGACGACGTACGCCGGTCTGCGGGCGGCCTGCGCCAGTCCCGTCGCCGATCCGAGGACGGGGTTCGTCGCCATGCCCTGCGCCGGGGACGAGGTGAGCCGCTCGTGGTACATCACGCCGATGTCCCGCGACCCGCTGATCAGGTGCGCCCGCCCGGCCGGGGGCGAGACCAGCTGGGTGACGGACGCCTCCTCCAGGCCGCGGATCCGCGGGGCCCAGTGACGCAGGTCCCGGGTGCCGTAGAGGGTGGCACCCGTGCCGTACACGACGTACCGCGCGTCGTACGGGTCGACGGCGAGGGCCTGGATCCACCAGCCGAACTTGGGTTGCCGCTCGCCCCAGTTCAGGTACGGCGTCTCGGAGACGTCGAGCACGGCGGTGTCCTTCAGCGAGCGCCAGTTGCGTCCGCCGTCGGTGGAGCGGTACAGCGTGTCGACCGCGGCCCAGCGGTTGTTGGTGGAGACGACGACGGTGCCGGGACGGCGGGCGTCGACGGCGACCCCGCCGTAACCGAAGGTGTCGGCGGCACCCTCACCGGTGGTCCCGCCCGGCTTCACGGGCGTGACCTCGGTCCAGCCGCCGCCGGCGGTGCGCAGCTTGTGCACGCTGCCGTCGGACTGGCCGTTGGGGCCGGGCGCGTCGGCGTACGTCACGTACAGCTCGCGGCTGTGCCGGTCGTACGCGGCCCGGACCGGCACGCGCGCGGCGGTACCGGACGGCTGCCCGGGGACCGCCTCCCAGGTGGTGCCGTCGGACGTGCGGAACAGGTTCGCCCCACCCCCGTCGCCCCAGCCGGCGTAGACGGCGCGTCCGGCGGCCACGAGGAGGGTGACGCCCTGGCCGGTGGCGGACGGGACGGCCGGGAAGCCGCTCACGGGGGCCCAGGTCGCGCCCCGGTCGGTCGACCTGAGCAGCCCGTCGTGCCGGGTGCCCAGCCACAGGGTGTCGCTGTCCCGCGGGTCGACGAGCAGCCGCTCGCCGGTGCCGCGGCCGTCCTCGTTGGCGCCGAGCTTCACGGTGAGGTCGGTGCGCCGCCAGGTGGCGCCGCGGTCGTCCGAGCGCAGGACCGCGCCGTTGCCGGCCCACTCCTGGGCGTAGGTGCCGCAGGCCAGGTAGAGCCGGTCCGGATGGGCGGGGTCGACGGCCATCGCCTCGACGCCGAGCAGGTTCCAGTCGTCCCACCCGATGTGGTCGAGGAGCGGGATCCAGCGGTCCCGCCGGTCGTCCCAGCGGTAGGCACCGCCGATGTCGGTCCGGACATAGGCGAGCCCCCGCACCCGCGGGTGGAACAGCACACCGGTGATGAACCCGGTCCCGCCGATGACGACGTTGCGCCAGCGGTAGGCGGAGGATCCGGCGGCCATCGCCCGGCCGGTGACGAGGGGAAGAGCGGCCACCGCGGCTGTCCCGGCAAGAACGGCGCGCCGGCTGAAGGAGGACGCGTACATGAAGTACCTCGTTCGCAAGGGAGGACGGAGAAACCTTCAGGGGCGCGGGGCCGTCTCGATGTGCGGCTCCGCCGCGCAGGCGCGACCGGCAACGACGGACCGTCGGCAGAAGGACCACGCGAGTTCCCCCACAACTCAGGGCGTCAGCCCTTGACCGCGCCCGTCAGCATGCCCTTCTTGAAGTGCTTCTGGACGAAGGGCGACAGCACGGCCACCGGCAGCAGCGCCAGCACCATCACGGCCATCTGGATGGCCAGCGGCGACAGTTGCCCCGTATTGATCTGCGCGGACAGCCCCACCGGCCGTTCCTGCTTCTGCACCAGCTGGATCATGACGTTCTGCAGCGGCATCATGTCCTGGTCCGTCAGGTAGATCGACGCGTTGAACCAGGCGCTCCAGTACCCGACGGCGTAGAACAGCGCGATCACCGCGATGACCGCCCGGGACAGCGGCATCACGATCCGGAACAGGATCCGCCAGTCGCCGGCCCCGTCGATCCGGGCACTGTCGATGAGCTCCTGGGAGATGTTCATGAAGAACGCGCGCAGCACCAGGATGTTGAAGACGCTCACCGCGCTGGGCAGGATCAGCGCGAGGTAGGTGTCGGTCAGCCCGAGCGCCTGCACCAGGAGGTACGTCGGGATCAGCCCCGCGCCGAAGAACATCGTGGCGAGGAGCGTCATCAGGATCCAGCGGTGTCCCAGCGAACCGCTCCGCGAGAGGCCGTAGGCGCTCAGCACCGACACGGCCATGCTGAACAGCGTGCCGACGACGGTGACGCCGATGCTGACCAGGGTGGCGCGCTGCACCTGGCCGCCGGTGAGGAGTTCCTGGTAGGCGACGAAGGTGATGCTCTTCGGGATCACCACCAGACCGCCGGCCTCGTCGATGGTCTGCTTGGTCTGGAGACTGGTGACGACGACGATCCACAGCGGGAAGAGGATGCCCAGGCAGGCCAGGCCCAGGGCGAGGCCCTTGCCCGCCTGTCCGGCCCTGGAGGGCTCCTCCTCCCAGACGGGGCGGGGCGGCGCGGCCCAGGGGCCGGGCTTCCTCGTCGCCCTGTCCGGCGGCCGCTGCGGACCCGCCGGTGTGCCGAGGACGGTGGTCACTTCCTGTACACCCCCTGCTCGCCCATGAGGTGGGCCACCTTGTTGGCGGTCAGGACCAGCCCGAGACCCACCACGCCCTTGATCAGGCCGGCGGCGGCCGCGTAGCTGAAGTCCTGGTTGCGGATGCCGTTCCACCACACGTAGGTGTCGAGGACCTCGGAGGCGTCGACACCCACCGCTTGCCGTTGCAGCAGCAGTTGTTCGAAGCCGACGGTGAGGGCGTCGCCGACGCGCAGCACCAGCAGCAGGGCGATCACCGGGCGCAGGGCGGGCAGCGTGATGTGCCACATGCGCCGCCAGCGCCCGGCGCCGTCCATGGCGGCGGCCTCGTACAGGTCGTTGGAGACCGCCGACAGCGCGGCGAGGAAGACGATGATGCCCCAGCCGGCGTCCTTCCAGACGGTCTCGGCCGTCACCAGGTACTTGAAGATCTCCGGGTCGGTCATCAGGTCGAAGCCCTCGTAGCCGTGCCGGCGGAGGGTCTGCGCGATGATGCCCGCGCCCCCGAAGATCTGCATGAAGACGGTGACGACGAGGACCCAGGAGAAGAAGTGCGGGAGGTACATGATCGCCTGGGCGACCGCCCGCACCCGGGGCCTGACCACGCTGTTGATGAGCAGCGCGAGCAGGATCGGCACGGGGAAGTAGAGCACCAGCTGGAGGAAGAACAGCACGAAGGTGTTCTGCACCGCGTGCCAGAAGGCCGAGTCGGCGAAGATCCGCTCGAACTGCTCGAAGCCGATCCAGGGGCTTTCGAGGATGGCGACGAAGCCGTTCTCGCTGAGATAGGGGTCGTAGTCCTGGAAGGCGACCACGTTGCCGAGGATCGGTATGTAGTTGAACACCAGGACCAGCAGCAGGGCCGGCACCGTCATCAGGATCAGCGTGCGGTCACGCCGGAACCTGAGCCGGAGACCCGGCTTTCGCGGAGTCGTCCCTGGTGTGCCGGAGCCCTCGCCCTTGCCGGGCCCGGCGGTGTCACCGCTGCCCGTCGCCTGCTCCTCGGGTGTGCGTGTCCCGGTCGTGTCCCGGGGCACCGTGCTGTGCGACACGGCCTTCTCCTCGCGTCAGCCCCGGGTCACTTCGCCGAACCGTTGTCGTCGAGCAGCTTCCTGTACCAGTCGCGCAGTGCGTCGCCGCCCTTGCTCTTCCAGTCGGACACGGCCTGCTGCACATCGCTGATCTTCTTGCGGCCGCGCACCACGTCGTCCTCCAGCTGCTCGAAGTCGTCGGCGAGGTTCGACCAGCGGTTGGGTTCGGTGACGGTGAGCCCGAAGAAGGAGGACTTCCTCGTGAAGGCGCCCATGCGCTGCTGCCACTCGACCATCGCCTTCGTGACCTCGGGGAGGTCGGGGTAGGCGATGTACGGGGCCGGGTTGCCGGTGTAGTCGTAGGCGCCGTTGACCTCGTTCACACCCTGCTGCGTCTTCACCGGCAGGCCGTCCTCGAACGCGTAGTCGGTGCCCTCGACGCCGTAGGCGGTGAGCATGAACTCCTTGGTGCCGTAGGGCGCGGCGCAGAAGTTGCACAGGGCGAGGAAGTCCTTGATCTGCTGCTCGGTCGCCTTCCTGGAGACGAAGGTGAAGATGTTGGCCGGCTGGACGGCCCACAGCGTGGGGTCGCCGCCGTCGGGGCCGAAGATGTCGAACGCCGCCATCTCGAAGTCCGGGTTCTGGGTGCGCTGTTCGGCGGTCTTGCCCCACCAGTCGGAGATGTTCTGGTTGTAGACCAGCACCTCACCGGCGGTGAAGCGGTTGCCCGCGTCGCCTCCCGCCTTGCCCTGGACCGCGTCGGGGTGGACCACCTCGGCGGCGTAGAGCTTGCGGGTCCACTCCAGGGCCTCGAGGTACTGCTCGGTCTCGACGCGGTTGACCAGCTTGTCGCCCTCGAGGTTCCACCAGAGCGCCTTGTCGCTGCCGGAGAGGACGCCGAAGATGTTGAACGCCGTCCACTTCATGTCGTCGCAGGCCCAGAGCTTGGACTTGGCGTCGGTGGCCTCCTTGGCCCAGGACAGGAACGCGTCGGGGTTCTTCGGGACGTCGTAGCCCTTCTTCGCGAAGAGGTCCTTGCGGTACAGGGGCGCGATGTCGGTGACGTACGGGGCGGGCATCGGGACACCGCGGAGCTGCCCGCCGAAGATGCCGCGCTGCCACGCCTCGGTGGGAACGGCCGCCAGGTTGGGGTACTCCTTGACCTTGTCACCGGCGAGGTAGGGGCCGAGATCGGCGAACTTGGCGTTGATCGCGCTGGGAATACGGCCCATCAGGTTCCAGCCGGGGACGACCACGGCGTCCGGGATGTCGCTGGAGGCGAGGACCGCGCCGAGCTTCTGGTCGTAGGTGACGCCGTCCTGGTTCTGCCAGGTGACCTCGACGCCGACGGCCTTGTTCATCGCCGTGTAGTACGGGTTGTCGCCCTTGGGCGGGGTACCCCAGAACGGGGACATGATCTTCAGCTTGCCGCCGCTGCCCTGCGTCTTCGGCACCGAGGTCTTCAGCTCGGCCGTCGGTATCGCCTTCGTGAAGCCGGCCGCCGAGCCGTTCCTGGCCGGGATGTCGGGGGTGACGACGCCCGACGCGACGAACGCCGGAAGGAGCTTCGCGGCCTCCTTGCCGGAGGTGGTGCCCTCCTTGCGGCCCTCCCGCTCGCCCCCGCAGGCGGTGAGCAGCGGGATCCCTCCGGCCACCGCCGCGGTCGCGACCGCCGTGGAGGCGAGGAAGCTTCTCCGGCTGGGCCCGGAGGAGTTGGAGGCGTTCGGCGTCATTGCGTCAACCCTTCATGGCGCACCACGACACCCGGCAGGGGCCGTCGGCTGCGGTGTCTTCGGTGGAACTCGCTGAGCCGAAGCGGTCGTTCGGCGTCGGCTGTGCCGCCTGAGGGCGGGCCTCGCTGTCGAAGCGCTTCGATGTTGGTGCGAGGTTAGGTGAACACCCAGAGGCACACAAGAGTCACATCCAAGATTCCCAGGATCCCCCCGCGCGTCCGCCACAGGCGCGACTTCCATGAGTTGCAGGCAGGCACCCCATCCAGCGCGACGGACCCCTTGACACCTACCTCGCTCCGAAAGAGCATCGAAGCGCTTCGAAAGCGCCTCGTCGCTCCATTCCGAGGGGAACCCCACGTGACCGCACCATCGCCGCCTACGCCGCCCTTCCGCGATACGGACCTGCCGTTCGCGAAGCGCATCGACGACCTTCTGTCGCGGCTCACCCTCGACGAGAAGATCGGCTTCCTGCACCAGTTCGGACCGGCCGTCGAGCGCCTGGGCGTCGCCGCCTTCCGCACCGGCCAGGAGGCCCTGCACGGCGTCGCCTGGATGGGCCCGGCGACGGTGTTCCCGCAGGCCGTCGGTCTGGGCGCGACCTGGAACGAGGAGCTGCTGCGCCGGGTGGGCGAGGCGGTGTCCCGGGAGGCACGTGCGATGCGTGCACGGGACGAGCGCGTCGGCCTCAACGTCTGGTCCCCGACCGTCAATCTGCTGCGCCACCCGCTGTGGGGCCGCAACGAGGAGGGCTACTCGGAGGACCCGAGGCTCACCTCGGCCATCGCCACCGCCTACACCCACGGCCTGCGCGGCGACCATCCCCAGTACTGGCGCACCGCTCCCGTGCTCAAGCACTGGCTGGCGCACAACAACGAGACGGACCGCGACACCTCCTCCGCCTCCGTGCGCCCGCGCGTGCTGCACGAGTACGACCTGCGTGCCTTCCGGGAGACGGTCGAGGCGGGCACGGTGGCCGGGGTGATGCCGGCGTACAACCTGGTCAACGGCCGCCCCAACCACGTGTCGCCGTATCTGCGCGAGCAGTTGCGCACCTGGACGGACCAGGACCTGCTGGTCTGCTCGGACGCCGGCGCGCCGTCCAACCTGGTCGACTCCGAGCACTACTTCGACACCCACGAGGAGGCCGTCGCCGCGGCACTGCGGGCCGGTGTCGACAGCTTCACCGACCACGGCACGGACAGCTCGAAGATCACCGGACGGGTCCGGGGCGCCCTGGAGCAGGGCCTGCTGACGGAGGCCGACATCGACACGGCCGTCCGCCGGCAGCTGTCGGTGCGGTTCCGGCTCGGCGAGTTCGACCCGGGCGCCGACCCCTACGCCGGGGAGCAGGCGTTCGACACCCCGGAGCACCGGGCGCTGGCGCGGGAGGCCGCCGAGCAGGCGATCGTCCTCCTCAGGAACGACGGTCTGCTGCCGCTCGCCCCCCACGCCCGGGTCGCGGTCGTCGGGCTGCTCGCCGACGAATGCAAGCTCGACTGGTACAGCGGCAGCCTCATCCACCGCTCCACCCCGCTGGAGGGGCTGTACGAGCGGTTCGGCGCCGACCGCGTGGAGTTCGCCGAGGGGGTGGACCGCGTACTGCTCAGGACCTCCGCCGGTACGTTCCTGCGCGTGCCGCCCGCGCCCGACGCGCCCGAAACGGCGCGCGGGAGCGAGGGCGCCCTCGACCCGGCGCTGCTCGCCGGCCGTACCGATCTGCCCCCGCTCACCGCCGGGCCGTCCGGCACCGAACTGGCCCTGGCCGACTGGGGCGACGGCGTGCTCACCCTGCGGGCACCCGACGGCCGCTACCTGTCGGTGGCCGAGGACGGGTACGTCCGCGCCTCCGCCGACCAGCCGGGCGGCTGGATCGTGCAGGAGACGTTCCGGCTGGAACCGCACGGGGACGGTCACCTCCTGAGGCACATGGGAACGGGACGCCCTGTGCAGGTCGCCGCCGACGGCGTGAAGGTCGCCGAGGAGAACCCCGAGGTCTTCGAGCTGGTCGTCACCGAACGCGGGGAGGACGCGGTGACGCGCGCCGCGGCCCGGGCCGACGTGGTCGTGGTGGTCGCGGGCAACGATCCGCACATCAACGGGCGCGAGACCGAGGACCGTACGACGCTGCGGCTGCCCGCCCAGCAGGAGCTGCTGCTGCGCGCCGCCCGCGCCGCCAACCCGGCCACGGTGCTGGCGCTGGTCTCCGCCTACCCGTACGCGGTGGACCCCGCGGAGCTTCCGGCGATGCTGTGGACCGCGCACGGCGGACAGGCCGCGGGCACCGCCCTGGCCCGGGTGCTCGCCGGTGACGTCTCCCCCGCCGGCCGGCTGCCGCAGACCTGGTACGCCGACGACGCCGACCTGCCGGACCTGCTCGACTACGACGTGATCGGCTCCCGGCAGACCTATCTGTACTTCGAGGGCACACCGCTGTTCCCGTTCGGACACGGCGAGTCGTACGCGTCCTTCTCCTACGGGGAGCTCACGGCCCGGGTGGTCGGCCCGGTGGTGCGTGCCGGGTTCGCCGTGACCAACACCGGTGACGTCACCGCCGACGAGGTGGCCCAGCTCTACGGGCGGGCCGTGGCGCCGTCGGTGCCGCGTCCGCGCCGCGAGCTGCTCGCCCACCGGCGGGTGACCCTGGCGCCCGGGGAGACGGTGGAGCTGTCCTTCGTCCTGCCGCTGTCCGCCTTCGCGTTCTGGGACGTGGCGTCTAACCGCCGGCGGGTGGATCCGGGGGCGTACGAGCTGCTGGCCGGGGCCTCCAGCGAGGACGTGCGGGTCCGCACCACCCTCACACTGGAGGGCGAGCCGGCCGTCCCGCGGCCCGTCGTCGAACGCGGCCTGGACGCGGCCGACTTCGACGAGCAGAGCGGCACCCAGATCGTCGACCGCACGAAGGTGGGGGGCGACGCCGTGACCCCGGTGGCCGGTCAGGACGGTGAACTCCTCTTCCGCGGCTGCGACTTCGGCGGCGGAGTGCGTGAGGTGACGGTGGAGGTGTCCGGCCGGGGCACGGCCGAGCTGCTCCTCGACTGCGGCCCGCCGCTCGCCGCGCTGTCACCGACAGCGCCCACAGCCGGCCCCTACGACTACACCACGCTCCGTGCGTCCTTCGCGGCCGTCGACGGCGTGCGCGACGTGCGCCTGCGGCTGCGCGGCCCGCTGCGGCTCGCGCGGGCCGGCTTCTCCGGCTGAGGGTCCGGACGCGGCCGGCACGACGAGGGGCCCGGCACCGGATGACCGGTGCCGGGCCCCTCCGCGTCGGGCTGGACGGTCCCGTCCGCCTAGAGGGCGAGACCGGTGAGCACCATCACGCGCTCGTAGGTGTAGTCGTCCATCGCGAACCGCACGCCCTCGCGGCCCACACCGGACTGCTTGACGCCGCCGTACGGCATCTGGTCGGCACGGTAGGAGGGCACGTCGCCGACGACCACGCCGCCGACCTCCAGGGCGCGGTGGGCCCGGAAGGCGGTCTGCAGGTCATGGGTGAACACACCCGCCTGGAGGCCGTACTTGGAGTCGTTGACGGCGGCGAAGGCCTCGGCCTCGCCGTCCACCTTCTGCACGGTCAGCACGGGCCCGAAGACCTCCTCGCAGGAGATCGTCACATCGGCCGGTACGCCGGTGAGCACGGTCGGCGCGTACGAGGCGCCGTCGCGCTTGCCGCCGGTGAGGAGGGTGGCGCCGGCGTCGACGGCCTCCTGCACCCACGCCTCGACGCGCTGCGCGGCCTCCTCGCTGACCAGCGGGCCGACGTCCGTGGCGTCGTCGTTCGGGTCGCCGGTGACCTGCGCCTCGACGGCGGCGACGATGCGCGGCAGCAGCCGGTCGTACACCGACGCGTCGGCGATCACACGCTGCACCGAGATGCAGGACTGGCCGCCCTGGTAGTTGGAGAAGGTCGCGATGCGCTGCGCGGCCCAGTCCAGGTCCTTGTCGCTCGCGAAGTCGGCGAGGACGACGGCCGCGCCGTTGCCGCCCAGTTCCAGGGTGCAGTGCTTGCGCGGCACCGAATCCATGATCGCGTAGCCGACCTTCTCGGAGCCGGTGAAGGAGATCACCGGCAGCCGCTCGTCCTGGACCAGGGCGGGCATGCGGTCGTTGGGGACCGGGAGGATGCTCCAGGAACCGGCGGGCAGCTCGGTCTCGGCGAGCAGCTCACCGAGGATCAGCCCGGACAGGGGCGTGGCGGGCGCCGGCTTCAGGACGATCGGGGCACCGGCGGCGATCGCCGGGGCGATCTTGTGGGCGCACAGGTTCAGCGGGAAGTTGAACGGGGCGATGCCGAGGACGACGCCCTTGGGGAAGCGGCGCGTGAACGCGAGCCGGCCCTGGCCACCGGCGTCGGTGTCCAGACGCTGGGCCTCGCCGCCGTTGAAGCGCCGGGCCTCCTCGGACGCGAAACGGAACACGGAGACGGCCCGGCCGACCTCGCCGCGGGCCCACTTCATCGGCTTGCCGTTCTCGGCGGAGATCAGCCGGGCGATCTCCTCGGTGCGCTCGACCAGGCGCCGGCTGACGTGGTCCAGTGCGGCGGCGCGGACGTGGGCGGGGGTGGCGGCGAACTCGTCCCGTACGGCGTACGCGGCGGCCACGGCCTCCTCGACCTGGGCGTCGGTCGGCACGCTCACCGTGCCGACCACCCGGCCGTCCCAGGGGGAGGTGACGTCGAAGGCGGCCTCACCGGTGGCCTGGCGGCCGGCGAGCCAGAAGGCGTGGGTGGAAGTCATGTGGAGTCCCGGCCCTTCCGCGTAGGGGGTGTACTGGGTTTCTGGTCCCACGGTAGGGGCGCGCCGCCGGGCGGGCGTTTGTCCGGCGCGTACGGGTGCCGGACGGCAGTGTGCCGCATCGGCGCAAAGGGTGTTGTCCGGTGCAGGAAGCCGTGGAAGGGAGGGCCGCCGGCGTGGCGGTGCCCCCCTCCCCGCGGCGGGGGTGCCGCAGCTGTCCCGATCTCCACGGGTGGCGCGATCACGCCGTCCGGTCCGCCGGTCAGCCGTTCTCGGACGCCGTGGCCTTCAGGGCGAGCCACAGCTCCATGCGGACGTCCGGGTCGTCCAGGGAGCGGCCCAGGATCTCCTCGACCCGGCGCATCCGGTAGCGCAGCGTGTGGCGGTGGACGCCGAGTTCGGCGGCCGCCGCGTCCCACTGGCCGTGCCGGGAGAGCCAGGCGCGCAGGGAGGCGACGAGGTCGCCGCGGCCGGTGGCGTCGTGTTCGTGCAGCGCGCGCAGCAGCCCGTCGGCGAACGCCCGCACCGCGTCGTCGGCGAGCAGCGGCAGCACGGACCCGGCGGCCATGTGCTCGTGCTCGACCAGCACCCGGCCCCGCCGCCGCGCCACCGAGAGCGCCTGTTCGGCCTGTGTGTAGGCGGCGGACGCGGCGATCGGCCCGGCGGGCGCCGACAGTCCGATCACCAGGCCGTCGTCGTCGGCCTTGCGGGCGGCCTCCCGCGCGGCGGCGTGGTCGCAGCAGGCGGCCACGGCGGCGCCGCCGTCGGCGGCCAGGACGACCAGCCGGTCCCCCTCCGGCACGATGAGAACGGCCTCACCGGAGCGGGCGGCGGCGGCCTCCGCGGTCTCGGCGAGGGTCCCGAGGGCGTCGCCGCCCGCCTCCCCGCTGCCGACCGCGACGATGATCCGGAAGGGCGCGTCGAGGAGGCTCCCGTACAGGTCCCCGGCCACCGCGCGGGCGTGGTCCGGCTCCCCGGCGAGCAGCATCCGCAGAACGGCGGCGCCGATCCGCTGCTCGGCGGCGTGCAGGGAGCGGGAGCGTTCGGTGGTGAGGGTGAGCAGGGCGATGGCGGAGTGGACGGCGTACCGCTCGGCGGTGCCGAGGGTCGCCGCCGTGCCGACGGCGAGCGCCGCGCGGGGGCGCCGGCCGGTGCCGAGGGAGTGCAGTTCGACCCGGTCCTCGTTCTCCGGGCCGGCCACGACCGAGGAGGCGGGGGCGGGGCGCTCCCGCAGCCGGGTCACGTCCGGGGTGAGCCGCGCGGCACGCCGGACCGCCCAGTCCGGTGCCGTGGCGACGACGGCGCCCGAGGCGTCGTAGAGCGCGGCCCACCCGTCGACCTGCGCGGCGAGCGCGGCCAGCAGCCCCTCCGGGCCGTCGGTCAGCGTCTGCCTGGTCAGTTCCCGCTGGGCGGCGAACCCCGCGGTCACCGCACGGTACTGGTCGGCGGCGATGGCGGCGGACACGGCCTTGCTGATGGCGAGGAACGGGGTGCGGCGCGGCACCTCCAGCAGCGGCAGGCCCTCCGCGCGTGCCGCGTCGACGAGGGCGTCGGGGATGTCCTCGTAGTGGACCCCGACGGCGAAGCCGAGCCCGACGACGCCCGCCCCCACCAGCCGCTTCACATAGCGGCGCATCGCTTCCCGGTCCTCCGCGTCGAGCTTGAGCGCGGTGATCAGCAGCAGCTCCCCGCCCTCCATGTACGGCACGGGGTCGGCGAGCTCACTGGCGTGCGCCCAGCGGACGGGCGCGTCGAGGCGGTCCTCGCCCGCGCGCACGGTCAGTTTGAGCGCGGAGTGGTGGACGAGCGAGGCGAGCGTCGGGGGCATCGGAGCCTTGAGCCTTCGGGTCTGCGTCGGGTGTGTGAGAACATGGTGATCTTTTGGCCGCGGCGTATGAACGGCCTGTGTCGATTCTGCCTCACTGTACGGTCGTCGGCTGCCCCGACGGGGTGGCTCACCCGTGCAGGTCCACCAGCATCGGCGGCGCGTGCTCCCCCTCGACGGTCGTCAGCGACAGCACCGCGTGCCCGGGCGGCACCGCATGGGCCAGTTCGGACGCCGACCACCGTTCCCGCTCGACCTGCCGTACCGTCACCGCGTCCGTCGTGACCGCCTTGCCGGTCACCAGCTTGCGCAGCGCGTGGAGCGCCCGGGTCATCGGCTGGTCGGCGAAGACCGTGTGCTGGGCGACCTCGGTGGTCTCCACCCACTCGGTGCCCCAGGTCTGGGCGAACCGGCTGCCGTCCCAGGTGCTGACCCCGGAGAAGGCCATGCGGCAGCCCACCGCGGCGTAGAGCGGGCCGTGCAGCGCCTCGGGGACGTCGGCCACGGACCGCAGGGTGAGCACCACCCCCGCGTTCCGCGTGCGCAGGCGCTGGATGCGGCGCACCGACTCGCCGGTGACCGTGCCGGTCGCGTCGTCCAGGACCAGGCAGGCGAAGTGGGACCGCCGCCCTTCCCGGGCGACGGCGAGGAACTGGGCGAGGACCAGGCGCGTGATCATCCGGCCGGCCTCCTCGTGGCCGTGCTCGGGCAGGTCGATCCGGACCCGCAGGGGGTGGTGGGCGACGGCCCGCAGGGAGAACGGCCGTCCGGGGCCGCCACCGCCGAGGAAGTCGGCGAACACCGGCCGGTTCAGCAGCGCCAGCCGGTCGGCCAGGGTCCGGCCCACGTCGCCCGGTGTGCCCGCCTGCCGGACACGCGCGTCGAGTTCGCGCCGCATGACGTCGTTCCCGTCGGCGGCGAGCGCCTCCCGCAGCGTGGCCAGTGCCCCCTCCTCCCCCTCCAGCAGCTCCCGCAGCTCCGGCAGGGTGGGGAAGCGGGCGTGCACCGCCCGGAAGGGGCCGAGCAGCTGGGCCAGCGTGGTGGCGGCGCTCTGCGCGCCGACGCCGTCCACGTCACCCGCGAGCGCCTCGGCGAGCATCGCCGCCGCCTCGTCGGGGTCCTGGGACTCGGCGTACGGGTCGAGGTCGTGCACCGAGGCGGGGTCGCCGATCCGCACGACCACGTCGAAGGCGTCGTCGGCGCCCAGCGGGCTCCCGGCGGCGGAGACGGCCACGACGGAACAGCGCCCGGTGAGCGCCTGGAGCGCCAGCGCCTCGGTCACCGGCTCGACGAGGGTGCGGGTCTTGCCGGACCCGGGGGGCCCGACGGCGAGCAGGGAGGTGCCGAGGACGTCCGGGCCGAGGGCCGCGCCGGCGCCCGGGTAGGGCCCCGGGGCGTCCCGGCCGGCCGCCGCCCAGCTGCCGATCCGCACCTGCGCGGTGAGCAGGTCGTGGCGGGCCGTCCGGCGCGGCAGGTCACGGGCGCCGGAGGGATGCGTCCAGGCGGCTCCGGCCTGCCGCAGGACGGTGTCCTGGAAGACGGCGGAGGTACCCCCGCGCCGGGCCGCGGCGAAGGCGTGCTCGACGCGGGCGCAGTCCACGTCGTTCATGCGGTCGCCGGCGACCTCGGCGGTGAGCACGTCCGCGGCCTGCCCGAGGCCGGCGTCCCGCAGGTCCGGCCACTGGGAGCGGGGCCGCTCCGGCACGGAGGCGGCGGGGCCGGTGCTGCCGCCCGAGCGTGCGGCGAGCAGCTGCCTGGCGTACGGCAGCCAGGCACCGAGGCGGGCGAACGGCCAGACCACGAGCAGGGTGACGGCCGTGTACAGCGTGTTCGTGAAGGCGGACGACGCCATCAGGTCGTAGCTGTCCGTGAGGAGCACGGTGAGGGACAGCAGCGGGTCGACGAGCGGCACCGGGTCCCAGCCGACGACCGGGAAGGCGTCGGGGAAGACGAAGGCGAGGGCGACGAGGGCGAGGAGGGCGGCGACCAGGGCGCGGGCCGGCTGCGGCCTGCGGCTCACGTAGTGGCGGACGATGGCCCGCCAGCTGCCCAGCACGGCCACCGCGACGGCCAGCACGGCGAAGCAGACACCCTTATAGACCACCAGGGCTTCCACACCGGGTTGCACCACCGCCTCCCCCGGGAACTCCTTGGGTGACGAGACCGTGCCACCCCACCACCAGTCGTCCGGTGTGAAGGCGCGCAGGGGGGCCATCTGGTACGAGGTGACACCGCGATCCCAGAGCGACCAGATCAGCGCGGCCACGGCGAGCGGGATCAGCATCCCGGCAACCGTCACCGGCCTGAGGGCCTCCGGCTCCCGCTTCGGCGGCCGATGCCCGAACCGCCAGACACCCGGCCGGGCGGCCGGCCTCGCCGTGTCGAGCCAGGCGGCGACGGCCGACGCGGACCGGGGCGCCTGCGCGGGGACCGGCGGCACCCCCGGCGCCCGGGCCGGCCGGGGCGGCGTCCTCGGTACGTCCGGTGGTCCCGCCGGGCGCGGTACGGGGCCGGCATGCGTGCCCTGTGCGTCCTGGGTACCGTCGCTGTCCATCGCCCTTGCCCCCTGAGCAGCCGCTCCATCCGCCATCAGCGAGCCAATCTAACGCCCCGACAGGTGGAGTCCATCGATGGCACGGCCGAGCCACGGTCCGCCGCCCCCGCTATGTCCACCACGGACAACCCGGCCCCCCGGACAACGCCCACATGGAGCATGCCCAGCCCCCGCCGGCCGCCCTAGCCTGCGAGAAAAGAACGTGGAAGCGTCCGTTACACCCCCCAGGAGCCCCGCATGACCGCACTTCCGCAGGAGCGCCGCGTCGTCACCGCCATCCCCGGCCCGAAGTCGCAGGAGCTGCAGGCCCGCCGTACCGCCGCGGTCGCGCAGGGCGTGGGCTCCGTGCTGCCCGTGTTCACCGCGCGCGCGGGCGGCGGGATCATCGAGGACGTCGACGGCAACCGTCTGATCGACTTCGGCTCCGGCATCGCCGTGACCTCCGTCGGTGCCTCCGCCGAGGCCGTCGTGCGCCGGGCCTCCGCCCAGCTCGCCGACTTCACGCACACCTGCTTCATGGTGACGCCGTACGAGGGCTACGTGGCCGTCGCCGAGGCGCTCGCCGAGCTGACCCCGGGCGACCACGCCAAGAAGTCCGCGCTGTTCAACAGCGGCGCCGAGGCCGTCGAGAACGCCGTCAAGATCGCGCGTGCGTACACCAAGCGGCAGGCGGTCGTCGTCTTCGACCACGGCTACCACGGCCGCACCAACCTCACCATGGCGCTGACCGCCAAGAACATGCCGTACAAGCACGGCTTCGGCCCCTTCGCGCCCGAGGTGTACCGCGTGCCGGTCGCCTACGGCTACCGCTGGCCGACCGGCCCGGAGAACGCCGGCCCGGAGGCCGCCGCGCAGGCCGTCGACCAGATCTCCAAGCAGGTCGGCGCCGAGAACGTGGCCGCCATCGTCATCGAGCCGGTGCTCGGCGAGGGCGGCTTCATCGAGCCGGCCAAGGGCTTCCTGCCCGCGATCAGCAAGTTCGCCCAGGACAACGGCATCGTCTTCGTCGCCGACGAGATCCAGTCCGGCTTCTGCCGCACCGGACAGTGGTTCGCCTGCGAGGACGAGGGCGTCGTCCCGGACCTGATCACGACGGCGAAGGGCATCGCCGGCGGTCTGCCGCTGGCCGCCGTCACCGGCCGCGCGGAGATCATGGACGCCGCGCACGCGGGCGGCCTGGGCGGCACCTACGGCGGCAACCCGGTCGCCTGCGCGGGCGCGCTCGGCGCCATCGAGACCATGAAGGAGCTCGACCTCAACGCCAGGGCGAAGAACATCGAGGCGGTCATGAAGACCCGCCTCACCGCCATGGCGGAGAAGTTCGACATCATCGGCGATGTGCGCGGCCGCGGGGCGATGATCGCCATCGAGCTGGTGAAGGACCGCGACACCAAGGAGCCGCACCCGGAGGCGACCGCCGCGCTGGCCAAGGCCTGCCACCAGGAGGGCCTGCTGGTCCTGACCTGTGGCACCTACGGCAACGTCCTGCGTTTCCTGCCCCCGCTGGTCATCGGCGAGGACCTGCTGAGCGAGGGCCTGGACATCATCGAGCAGGCGTTCACCCGCATCTGAGCCGGCATCGGGGCAGGTGAGCCGCCTGCCCCGGGCCGCCGGGCCCGGCGAGCGGCAGAGCGTGTGAAGAACGTGTGCGGGGTGGATGACAGGAGCCCGTCGCCCCTGTCGCCGGGCCACCCCCTGCCGTAGGTTTGCACCCGGATGAGAGATACACACCGCCCACAGGGGACTGTGGGCGGCTCAGGCCGGGGCCTCCCCAGCTTCGACCTGGTCGTGCCCTCGCGCACACAACCGGGGCCTGAAGGCTTCGGGTCTCCTCACGATCGGACGGTCGCCCGCCCCAAACCCCCCGGGGCGCGCGACGTTCCGGTCCGGACGGCCGTCCGGGCACCTCGTACGGCAAGCCGTTCCCCGAAGGGCCAGTGCATGTCCCCCCTTGCACTGGCCCTTCGGCGTTCACGGGCCGGGCTGCTCCCCGGTGACCCGGGCCAGCAGTGCGCGCGCCTCACCGAAGCGCGGATGGGCGGGATGCAGGCGCCCCTCGCAGTCGGACAGCGCCCGGCGGACCGCGGCCTCCGCCTCCTCGCGGCGCCCCAGACCGAGCAGGGCCTCGGCCGTCACCAGATCGGGGCGTCCGCTGTCCTTGCGGGCCAGTGGCGGCGCGAAGCCCCGTGACTCGGTGAGGGCCTCCTCGTACTTGCCCTGTCCGTTCAGGCTGCGCACCAGCGTGGCGCGCAGGGCGGTGGTGGCGGCGGCGTCCGTGCGCGGGAGATTGCCGCGGGCGGTGGCCTCCGCCTCCTCGAAACGGCCCTGCCCGCACAGCGCGCCGGCCAGCACCTCCAGAGCGCTCAGCTCGAGCCCGGTCAGGGGGACGAGGTGGGCGAGGCGGGCGATGTCACCCAGGACGGCCAGCGCCTCGCTCTCTGCCTCCTCGTGCCGGCCCTGACCGGTGAGGACCACCGCGCGGTTCCTGCGCACCACCAGCCGCAGTACCTGCATCTCGGCGTCGACCGGGGCCAGTTCGGCGATCAGCGTCTCCAGCTCGGCCAGCACCTCGGCCTGACGTCCGTGCGCGACGGCCGCCATCGTGGCCAGCGTCCGCGCCTGCCACTCGACCAACGGCTGCTTGCGCCATCCGGTCCGGGCGCCCTCGGCGAGCGCGCGTGCCGTGGCCTCGACCTCCTCGTACTCCCCCTGCTTGAAGAGGTCTTCGAGCCGGGCAAAGAGCTTGCGGCGTGTGCTGTCCCGTGTCGTTCGTATCGGCTTCACAGGCGGTGAGACTACGGGACCCGCCGGCCTGCGAAGCTGGACGGCATGCTGCTGCTCGGACCGCCCCTGCTCCTCTTCGCGCTGATCACCTGGCAGGTCGTCGTCGACGGACCCCTGGTGGATCTCGACGAGCGGCTGAGCGAGGCCCTGATCCGTCCGGACCGGGCCTCCGAACTCCTCGCCGACCTCGGCAATGTGCAGGTGGCCGTGCCGGTCCTGGTGGCCGCCCTGGCGTACGTCGCCTGGCACGGGCGTACGGCGGACGGTGACCGCTGGTGGCTGCCGCCGCTCGCCGGGGCCTCGGCGATGGCGCTGGTGCCGGCGCTGGTCGCACCTCTGAAGGAGTGGACCGACCGCCCGGGCACCCCGGCCGTGCCGCCGGCGGTCGGCTACTACCCCTCCGGGCACACCGCCACCGCCGTCGTGGCGTACGGCGCGGCGACGCTGCTGCTCCTGCGGCTGCTGCGGTCGCCGGCCGTACGCCGTGGGCTGGTCGTGCTCTGCCTCGCCCTGGTTCTGGGCGCCTCGTACGGGCTGGTGCGCCGGGGCTACCACTGGCCGCTGGACGTGGCGGCCAGTTGGTGCCTCGGCGCGGTGCTGCTGACCGGTGTGTGGCTGCTGGTCAGCCGAAGTAGCCGTCGAAGGTCCGCTGGAACTCCCAGCCGCCGAACCGGTCCCAGTTGATCGACCAGGTCATCAGCCCGCGCAGGGCGGGCCAGGTCCCGTGGGTCGCGTAGGAGCCGCAGTTCGTCCGCTTCGTCAGACAGTCCAGGGTCTTGGTGACCTCGGCCGGGGACACGTACCCGTTGCCGGCGTTGGTGGTGGCCGGCATGCCGATGGCGACCTGGTCGGCGCGCAGCGGCGGGAAGACGTTGTTCGCGTCGCCCGCGACCGGGAAGCCGGTGAGCAGCATGTCGGTCATGGCGATGTGGAAGTCGGCGCCGCCCATGGAGTGGTACTGGTTGTCCAGGCCCATGATCGGCCCGGAGTTGTAGTCCTGGACGTGCAGCAGGGTCAGGTCGTCGCGCAGGGCGTGGATGACCGGGAGGTACGCGCCCGCCCTCGGGTCCTGGCCGCCCCACTTGCCGGTGCCGTAGTACTGGTGGCCGAGCTGGACGAAGAAGGTCTCCGGGGCCATGGTCAGCACGAAGTCGTCTCCGTACTTGGCCTTGAGGGTCTTCAGTGCGGAGATCAGGTTGACGATCACCGGGGTCCTCGGGTTCCTGAAGTCCGTGTCGTCGGCGTTCAGGGAGAGCGAGTGGCCCTCGAAGTCGATGTCCAGGCCGTCGAGCCCGTACGCGTCGATGATGCGCGAGACGGAGGAGACGAAGGTGTCCCTGGCCGCCGTACTGGCCAGCTGCACCTGGCCGTTGGCGCCGCCGATGGAGATCAGCACCTTCTTGCCGGCCGCCTGCTTGGCCTTGATCGCGGCCTTGAACTCGGCGTCGCTCTCCACGCCCGGGCACTCGGAGGCGGGGCAGCGGTCGAAGCGGATGTCCCCGGAGGTGGGCGAGGTCGGCTC
The DNA here is from genome assembly GCF_055571035.1 of Streptomyces malachitofuscus. NCBI lineage: Bacteria > Bacillati > Actinomycetota > Actinomycetes > Kitasatosporales > Streptomycetaceae > Streptomyces > Streptomyces malachitofuscus. The sequence continues at coordinate 99,873 of NZ_JBVIGA010000008.1, forward strand.
GCCGAAGGCCAGGTCGATGACGTCCCAGCTGTCGGGGACGTCGGCCAGGCGGGTGTAGCCGGAGCCGTTGGCGAAGCTCGCGTGCAGATAGCCGACCAGGGCGTGGGGCGGGAGGTCGGAGGGGCCGCCGCCCGAGTCGGGTTCACGTGTCGTCGCGGTCACGGTGGCCGAACGGGCGGACTCGCCCGCGTCGTTGACCGCCGTGACCTGGAAGGCGTACGCCGTGTCGGGGGACAGTCCGGAGACGGTCGCGGAGGCGCCACTGACGCTCTGCACCTTGGTGCCGTCGCGGTAGACCGCGTAGCCGGTGGCGCCGGCGACCGGTGACCAGGACAGGGCCACGCTCGTCGAGGTGACGGTGCCCGCCCTGAGACCGGTGGGCGGGGCGGGCGGCTGACCGGTCTCGCCGCCCGGCCCCATGAGCGTGAGGTCGTCGGCGTGGTAGGCACCGGTGCCGTACCAGCCGTGGGTGTAGATCGTGACCCGGGTGGTGGAGGGACCGGTGCGGAACGTCGTGGTGAGCTTCTGCCAGTCGGGGGCGGACTGGGTCCAGGTGGAGACGTCGGTGGTGCCGGTGCCGCTCGCGCCGAGGTGGACGTAGCTGCCGCGGACGTGGCCGGAGAGCGTGTACAGGGAGTCCGGTTTCACGGTGACGGTCTGCGAGCAGCGGGCGTTGTCGGCGCCCGCCGGGGTCGCCTTCAGCGCCGAACTTCCGCTGTGCACAGGCGAGTTCACGGTCGTACCGGCCGTGCAGCTCCAGCCGTCGAGGCCGGCTTCGAAGCCGCCGTTGCGGGCGAGGTCGGCGTCTGCCGCGCCGGCGGCCGGCGAGAGCGCGGCCATTCCGGTCGTGGCGAGGGCGGTGGCGGTGAGCAACGCGACGAGGGGCCGGCGCGCGAAAGGTCTGGAGCGGTCCACAAGGGCCTCCGGGCATGGGGGAATTGGAGGGTGGAGCGCGCTCAATTTGGTCCAGACCAATTCGGTTGTCAAGCCCCCGCGCGACTCAGCTGTCGAAGCCCAGGCCGAGCCGGTCCATCGTCCGCAGCCACAGATTGCGCCGTCCGCCCTGGGCGTCCGCCCTGGCCAGCGACCACTTGGTGAGCGCGATACCGGTCCAGGCGAACGGCTCCGGCGGGAACGGCAGTGGCTTTTTGCGCACCATCTCCAGCTCCGTGCGCTCGGTCCGCTCCCCCGCCAGCAGATCCAGCATCACCTCGGCCCCGAAACGGGTGGCGCCCACGCCGAGCCCCGTGTAGCCGGCCGCGTACGCCACCCGGCCCGCGTGGGCCGTGCCGAAGAACGCCGAGAAGCGGGAACAGGTGTCGATCGCGCCGCCCCAGGCGTGGGTGAAGCGGACGCCCTCGAGCTGCGGGAAGCAGGTGAAGAAGTGCCCGGCGAGCTTGGCGTACGTCTCCGGCCGATCGTCGTACTCGGCGCGCACCCGGCCGCCGTACGGATAGACCGCGTCGTAGCCGCCCCACAGGATCCGGTTGTCGGCGGACAGCCGGAAGTAGTGGAACTGGTTGGCGCTGTCCCCGAGCCCCTGGCGGTTCTTCCAGCCGATCGAGACCAGCTGCCCGGCCGTCAGCGGCTCCGTCATCAGGGCGTAGTCGTACACCGGGACGGTGTAGGCGCGGACCCGCCGGACCAGGCTGGGGAAGACGTTGGTGCCGAGCGCCACCGTGCGGGCGCGGATCGCCCCGTACGGGGTGCGGACGGCCATGCCGGCGCCGTACGGCTTGAGGGTGAGGGCGGGGGTGTGCTCGTGGACGCGCACGCCGAGGTCGAGGCAGGCCCGCTTCAGTCCCCAGGCGAGCTTGGCCGGGTGGAGCATGGCCACGCCCCGGCGGTCGTACAGGCCCGCCTCGAAGGTCGGGGAGTTCACCTGCTCGCGCACGGCCTCGGTGTCCAGGTACTCGATGCCGTCGGCGAGGCCCTCGGCCCGGATCTCCTCGTACCAGTCCCTGATCTCGCGGGCCTGGTACGGCTCGGTGGCGACGTCGATCTCGCCGGTGCGTTCGAGGTCGCAGTCGATGGAGTGGCGGGCGACCGTCTCCTCGATGGCGTCGAGGTTGCGGGCGCCCAGCCGCTCCAGGGTGCGGATCTCGCCGGGCCAGCGGGTCAGTCCGTTGGCCAGGCCGTGGGTGAGGGAGGCGGCGCAGAATCCGCCGTTGCGGCCGGAGGCGGCCCAGCCCACCTCGCGGCCCTCCACCAGCACGACGTCCCGGGAGGGGTCGCGCTCCTTGGCGATCAGCGCGGTCCACAGTCCGCTGTAGCCGCCGCCGACGACCAGCAGGTCGCAGGTGTCGGTACCGGTGAGGGCGGGCACGGGTCCGGGCCGGCCGGGGTCGTCCAGCCAGTAGGAGACCGGCCGGGCCTCGGAGAGGGATTTCGTCCAACGGCTCATGGCGCTCGGGGCCATGATTTCAACTCCCTACAGGGGACTGCGGTGTGCTTTCTATGCCTTCTGCCGGCTGCGGCGGTTGCCGATGAGCAAGGAGGCCACGACCAGCAGAACGGCGATGACGAACATGGCCGTACCGATGACGTTGACCTGCACGGGTGTTCCGCGCTGGGCGGAGCCCCAGACGAACATCGGGAAGGTGACGGTCGAGCCGGCGTTGAAGTTGGTGATGATGAAATCGTCGAAGGAGAGCGCGAAGGCGAGCAGCGCGCCCGCCGCGATTCCGGGGGCGGCGATCGGCAGGGTGACCCGCAGGAACGTCTGGACCGGGCCGGCGTACAGGTCCTGCGCGGCCTGCTCCAGCCGGGGGTCCATCGACATCACGCGCGCCTTCACGGCGACCACGACGAAGCTGAGGCAGAACATGATGTGGGCGATCAGGATCGTCCAGAAGCCCAGCGTGGCACCCATGTTGAGGAACAGGGTGAGCAGCGAGGCCGCCATGACCACCTCGGGCATCGCCATCGGCAGGAAGATCAGCGAGTTCACGGCGCCGCGGGCGCGGAAGCGGTAGCGGACCAGTGCGAAGGCGATCATCGTGCCGAGCAGGGTGGCGCCGAGCGTCGCCCACAGGGCGATCTGGAGGCTGAGCGACAGGGAGGTGCACAGCCCGGAGACGCCGCAGGGGTCCTTCCATGCCTCGGTGGAGAACTCCTGCCACGTGTAGTTGAACCGCCCCTTCGGATTGTTGAAGGAGAACACGGTGACGACGACGTTCGGCAGGAGGAGATACGCGAGGGTGAACAGTCCCGCGAGGACGACGAGATGGCGCTTGAGCCAGTTGACGCTCGTGCCGAATATGCGACTCCGTCGCGTGTCCATTTAAACCAGATCCTCCGTGCCGGACTTGCGGATGTAGAGCGTGACGATGACGAGGATCGCGGCCATCAGGATGAACGAGAGCGCCGCGGCCGTCGGATAGTCGAGGATCCGCAGGAATTGGGACTGGATGACGTTGCCGACCATGCGGGTGTCGGTGGAGCCGAGCAGATCCGAGTTGATGTAGTCGCCGGACGCCGGGATGAAGGTCAGCAGCGTGCCGGAGACCACGCCCGGCATCGACAGCGGGAAGGTGACCCGCCGGAAGGTGGTCGACGGCTTGGCGTAGAGATCGTTCGCCGCCTCGTGCAGCCGCGGATCGATGCGCTCCAGCGAGGTGTAGAGCGGAAGGATCATGAACGGCAGGAAGTTGTACGTCAGACCGCACACCACCGCGAGCGGGGTGGCGAGCACCCGGTCGCCTGCGGTCCAGCCGAGCCACGCCGTGACGTCCAGGATGTGCAGCGTGTTCAGGGCGTCGACCACCGGTCCGCCGTCCGCGAGGATCGTCTTCCAGGCGAGGGTGCGGATCAGGAAGCTGGTGAAGAACGGCGCGATCACCAGGATCATGATCAGGTTCCGCCAGCGTCCCGCGCGGAAGGCGATCAGATACGCCAGCGGGTAGCCGAGCAGCAGGCACAGCACGGTCGCGGAGGCCGCGTAGAGCACCGAGCGGACGAACTGCGGCCAGTACTCGGACAGCGCGTCCCAGTAGGTGGCGAAGTGCCAGGTGACCTTGTAGCCCTCCTCCAGGGAGCCCGTCTGCACGGACGTGGAGGCCTGGTAGATGACCGGCAGCGCGAAGAACACCACCAGCCACAGCAGACCGGGCAGCAGCAGCCAGTACGACGTCCAGCGGCCCCGCCTGCGCGCCTGTCGCGGGGGTTTCGTCTCCGGGGCGGGCGCCTGGGGTGGCGCCTCGGTGACCGTGGTCATCAGGCGACCTCTTCCTCGACCGTCTCGACGCCCGCGTCGATGTCCTGCGCCGCGTCCAGGCCGAAGGTGTGCGCCGGGTTCCAGTGCAGGACGACCTCGGCACCGGGCAGCAGCCGGGGATCACGGTCGACGTTCTGGACGTAGACCTCGAAGTCGGAGCAGACCGGGCTGTCGACGACGAACTGCGTGGACACACCGATGAAGCCGGCGCCGGCGATCCGGCCGGTGATCCGGTTGCGGCCCTCGGGTATCCCGCCGGCGTCGTCGGCGTGGGTGAGGACGATCTTCTCCGGGCGCACCCCGAGCAGGACCTTGCCGCCGGTGGTCGTGGGCGCGCTGTTGCGGGCCCCGGGCAGGACCAGTTTGCCGCCGCCCGCCTTCAGCACGATCTCGTCGCCGGACGCGGAGTCGACCTCGGCCTCGATGAAGTTGGAGGTGCCCAGGAAGTTGGCGACGAAAGTGGTGCGCGGGTTCTCGTAGAGGTCGGCGGGTGAGCCGAGCTGCTCGACCCGGCCGGCGTTCATCACCGCGACCGTGTCGGCCATGGTCATGGCCTCCTCCTGGTCGTGCGTGACGTGCACGAAGGTGATGCCCACCTCGGTCTGGATGCGCTTGAGCTCCAGCTGCATCTGCCGGCGCAGTTTCAGGTCGAGCGCGCCGAGCGGCTCGTCCAGCAGCAGCACCTTCGGGTGGTTGATCAGCGCGCGGGCGACCGCGACGCGCTGCTGCTGGCCGCCGGAGAGCTGGTGCGGCTTCTTGCGGGCCTGCTCGCCGAGCTGGACCAGCTCCAGCATCTCCTCGACCTGCTTCTTCACGCCCTTGATGCCGCGCCGGCGCAGACCGAAGGCGACGTTCTCGAAGATGTCGAGGTGCGGGAAGAGGGCGTAGGACTGGAAGACCGTGTTCACCGGCCGCTTGTACGGCGGGAGCGCGGTGACGTCCTGGTCGCCGAGGTGGACGGTGCCCGCGGTGGGCTCCTCCAGGCCGGCGATCATGCGCAGGGTGGTGGTCTTGCCGCAGCCGGACGCGCCGAGCAGGGCGAAGAAGGAGCCCTGCGGGACGGTCAGGTCGAGCGGGTGCACGGCGGTGAAGGAGCCGTAGGTCTTGCTGATGCCGGTGAGGCGGACGTCCCCGCCGTTGCCGGCCGCGGTGGTGTCTGTGGTGGTCTTCATCTCGTCACGCCCCAGTGAGCTTCGCGAACTTCTCTTCGAATTCCGTTTCTTCCTTGGAGCTCAGGGAGCGGAAGGCACGGGACTTGGCCTGCATGGCCTTGTCGGGGAGGATCAGCGGGTTGTTCGCCGCGTCCTCGTCGATCTTCGCGAGGTCGTCCTTCACCCCGTCGACCGGACAGACGAAGTTGATGTAGGCGGCGAGCTGGGCGGCCGGCTGCGGCTCGAAGTAGTAGTCGATCAGCCGCTCGGCGTTCGTCTTGTGCCGGGCCTTGTTGGGGATCAGCATGGCGTCGCTGGAGGTCATGTAGCCGCTGTCCGGGATCAGGAAGTCGATGTCCGGATTGTCCGCCTTGAGTTGGACCACGTCACCGGCCCACGCGAGGCAGGCGGCGAAGTCGCCCTTGGCGAGGTCGGCGGTGTAGTCGTTGCCGGTGAAGCGGCGGATCTGGCCCTTGTCGACGGCCTTCTGCAGCCGGGCCGTCGCCGCGTCGTAGTCGTCGGCGGAGAACTCCGCGGGGTCCTTGCCCAGGTCGAGCAGGGTCATGCCGATGGTGTCGCGCATCTCGGTGAGCAGGCCGACGCGCCCCTTGAGCTCGGGGTTGTCCAGCAGGTCGGAGAGGGTCTTCACCTCCACGCCGTCGAGCGCCTTCTTGTTGTAGGCGATGACCGTGGAGATGCCCTGCCAGGGGTAGGAGTAGGCGCGTCCGGGGTCCCAGTCGGGGCTGCGGAACTGGGCCGACAGGTTGGCGAAGGCGTTCGGGAGGTTGGCCGGGTCCAGCTTCTGCACCCAGCCGAGCCGGATCAGCCGGGCGGCGAGCCAGTCGGTGAGGACGATGATGTCGCGGCCGGTGTCCTGGCCGGCGGCGAGCTGCGGCTTGATCTTGCCGAAGAACTCGGTGTTGTCGTTGATGTCCTCGGTGTACTTGACCCTGATGCCGGTGCGTTTGGTGAACGCCTCCAGCGTGGGGTGTTTGCGCCCGCTCTCGTCGACGTCCATGTACTCGGTCCAGTTGGAGAAGTTGACGGTCTTCTCCGTCTTCGAGTGGTCCTCCGCCGAGACGCCGCCCTGGGTGTTCCCGGCGGCGGGGATGCCGCAGCCGCTCAGCGCGCCGAGTCCGCCCACCGCGAGCGCGCCGCCCGCGGAGGCGCGCAGCAGGGAACGGCGGGTCAGGGCCGCCCTGCCGCTGCGGAAACTGCGCCGTATCGCGGCTTCCTGGGCCGGCGAGAGGCGGTCGGGCTCGTACTGCTCCATGCGCGTGGTGCCCTTTCGGGAGGGTGGCCGCGGTCGGGCGGCCTGGCTGCTATCGGTCCCCGAAGATGGTGCGGTGCCAGTCCTTGCGGACCACCGCGGTGTTGTCGAACATGACGTGCTTGACCTGGGTGTACTCCTCGAAGGAGTACGAGGACATGTCCTTGCCGAAGCCGGACGCCTTGTAGCCGCCGTGCGGCATCTCGCTGATGATCGGGATGTGGTCGTTGATCCACACGCACCCCGCCTTGATCTCGCGGCTGGCCCGGCCCGTGCGGTACACGTCCCGGCTCCAGGCGGAGGCGGCGAGTCCGTACGGGGTGTCGTTGGCCAGCGCGATGCCCTCGTCGTCGGTGTCGAAGGGCACGACGACCAGCACCGGACCGAAGATCTCGGACTGCACGACCTCGCTGTCCTGCGCCGCGTCGGCGATGAGCGTGGGGCGATAGTACGCGCCGTTCGCGAGCTCGCCCAGGGGTGCCTCACCGCCGGTCACCACACGCGCGTGGGCGCGCGCCCGGTCGACGAATCCGGCCACCCGGTCGCGCTGGGCGTGCGAGATCAGCGGGCCGAGGTCGGTGCCGGGGGCGAAGGGGTCGCCGAGCCGGACGGTGTCCATCAGGGCGGCCGTGCGCTCGACGAAGGCCCCGTACAGCGGGCGCTGCACGTACGCGCGCGTGGCGGCCGTGCAGTCCTGCCCGGTGTTGATGAGCGCGCCCGCGACCGCGCCGTTGACGGCGGCGTCGAGGTCGGCGTCGTCGAAGACGACGAAGGGGGCCTTGCCGCCGAGCTCGAGGTGGAGGCGCTTGACGGTGGCGGTGGCGATCTCGGCGACCCGCCTGCCGACGGCGGTGGAGCCCGTGAATGAGGTCATGGCCACGTCGGGGTGGCCGACCAGGTGCTCGCCGGCCTCCTTGCCGGTCCCGGTGACGATGTTGATCACACCGTCCGGGATGCCCGCGTCGGTGGCGGCCTGCGCGAAGAGGAGTGAGGTCAGCGGGGTGAGCTCGGCGGGCTTGAGCACGATGGTGTTGCCCGCGGCGATCGCCGGGAGGATCTTCCACGCGGCCATCTGGAGCGGGTAGTTCCAGGGGGCGATGGAGCCGACGACGCCGATGGGCTCGCGGCGCACGTAGGAGGTGTGGTCGCCGGAGTACTCGCCGGCCGACTGACCCTGGAGGTGGCGGGCGGCACCGGCGAAGTAGGCGATGTTGTCGATCGTGCCCGGGACGTCGAACTCGCGGCTCAGCTTCAAGGGCTTGCCGCACTGCAGCGACTCCGCGCGGGCGAAGTCCTCCGCGCGGTCGGCGACCACGGTGGCGAACCGGTGCAGGGCGTCGGACCGCTCGCCCGGGGTGGCACCGGCCCAGTCCGGGTAGGCCTCCCGGGCGGCGGCGACGGCCGCGTCGACGTCGTCGGTGCCGGCGAGCTCGTAGGTGTACACCTCCGCGCCGGTGGCCGGGTCGACGACCGCGTGGGTACGGCCGGAGGTGCCCTTCGCCGGACGGCCCGCGATGAACTGCGCACCGTCCGCGAACCGTTCCTGGGCGGGAAATCGTTCCGGGGTGGTGTTGCCCGGGTTGTGCATGTCGCTCTCCTCCGTGTCCCCGAGGGGGGCGGCGTGGCTCCAGCTCGATTTGAGTGCCGATCCTGACAGAGCAGCGAGACTCCAACAAGTGATTCCGTTGTTGAATTTTGGTTACGCAACGGAATCTGTCGACCAGATGTCGAGCGGCCACGGAAAAGGCAGGACGCTCTGTCAGTGGTCCCTGCCAGACTCGCGTGCATGAAGGGGATCAAGGGGGTGGCCATGAGCGGGACGACGGAGGCGATCGGGTCCAGGGAGGCGCTGATCGAGGCGCTGGCGACCGGGACGCGGGTCAAGTACCTGCATTTCTGGGGGCACCGGCCGTTGGCCGACGGCCGGATCGGGGCCGGCTGTCTGAGCCAGTGGTGGCCGTCGCCGTTCACGGTGGACGGCGTGGAGTACGCGACCGCCGAGCACTGGATGATGGCGGCCAAGGCCCGGCTGTTCGCGGATCCGGAGGGGGAGCGGCGGGTGCTGGCCGCGGAGCACCCCGCGCAGGCGAAGAAGGCCGGGCGGATGGTGCGCGGCTTCGACGAGGCCGTGTGGCGCCGGGAGCGGTTCGGCATCGTCGTCGAGGGCGGCGTGCACAAGTTCGCGGCCCACGGCGACCTGCGGGAGTTCCTGCTGAGCACCGGGGACCGGGTGCTGGTCGAGGCGAGCCCGATGGACCGGGTGTGGGGCATCGGCCTCACGGCGGACGACGAGCGGGCGGAGGACCCCGGGCGGTGGCGGGGGTCGAATCTGCTGGGCTTCGCGCTGATGGAGACGCGGCGGCGGCTCCGGGCGTCGGCGGCTAGCTGAGCAGGACGAGGGCGCCGAAGGCGATGCCCAGGGCGATCCCGACCGCGCCGCAGATGATCCCGGCCAGGGCCTGCCCCGCGTTCGTGGCCTCGCCCCGGTGGGCCTTGCCCCGGCCGATCCCGCCGAAGATCAGGGCCAGCACGCCCAGCAGGATGGCCACCGGCCAGAGACAGAAGACGGCGGCCGAGATGATGCCGAGCACGAGTCCGGTGACGCCCGGCCCGTTGCTCGGCACCGGTGCCGTGCCGGACCATCCGGCGTACCCCGGCGCCGGGGCACCGCCGTACGCGGCGCCCGGATAGCCGTACGGGACCTGACCCGGGCCCTCGGGGCCGATGGGCGGCGGCGGAACGGGCTCGCCCCCGCCCGGGGGTGCGAACGGGTTGGCCGCGGGGGTGTGGGCGGAGGGCGGCACCGGAGCGGACGGGCCCGCCCACGGCTGCGGCTGGGGCTGCGGCTGCGGCTGCGGCTGCGCGGGGGTGCCGCCCATCGCAGGGAAGGACGTCACCGTCTGCTGGTCGTGGACGGAAGGGGGCGTGGCGGAGGACGGCGCGGAGGGTGCGGCAGGGCCCAAGGGCGCGGACCAGGGCAGGGGGTCGCCGGCCACGACGGTCTCGCCCGGGCCGCCCGCTCCCCCGCCCTCGGAGCCCGGGCCGGCGGAACCGGGGCCCGGCGCCTGGGTGCGGTCCGCGGGCGGCGCCCAGGGGTCGGGGGTGCTCGCGGGCGACGTGTCGGTGGTCCGCACGTCCACCAGGGAACCGTCCTGCGCCGCCGCGTCCCGCGCCCCGCCGTCGGCCGGTGCCGGCCACACGGCAGGGGTGTGCGGGTCACCGGGCGGCGTACCGCCCGTGGTCTGTTCCCGCGCCTGAGGCGTCTGCGCGTCGTCGCCCATGCCCTGGGCCCCCTCCGTCGGACGTCCCGTCATGCTACGACCCGCGCCCGCACCGCGCGCGCCCGGCCTACGATGATCCCGAACACCGATCAGCCGATCATCCGCGTCCCGCCGCAGCACACGGCCGGGGACGCCGTTCCCGGGGAGGAACATTGACCGACCACCTCGACGCAGCCACCGCCGGACCGGTCCGCGACCTGCACGCCTTCATCGCCGGACTGCCCAAGGCCGAACTGCACGTCCACCACATCGGCTCCGCCTCCCCGCGCATCGTCTCGGAGCTGGCCGCCCGCCACCCCGACTCCAAGGTCCCCACCGACCCCGAGGCCCTGGCCGACTACTTCACCTTCACGGACTTCGCCCACTTCATCGAGGTGTACCTGTCCGTCGTCGACCTGATCCGCACCCCCGAGGACGTCCGGCTGCTGACGTACGAGGTGGCCCGTGAGCTGGCCCGGCAGCAGGTGCGGTACGCCGAGCTCACGATCACCCCGTTCTCCTCCACCCGCCGCGGGATCGACGAGCGCGCCTTCATGGACGCCATCGAGGACGCGCGCAAGGCGGCCGAGACCGAGTTCGGCACGGTGCTGCGCTGGTGCTTCGACATCCCCGGCGAGGCCGGTCTCGAGTCCGCCGAGGAGACCGCGCGCCTGGCCACCGACGACCGGCTGCGCCCCGAGGGCCTGATCTCCTTCGGGCTCGGCGGACCGGAGATCGGCGTGCCCCGCCCCCAGTTCAAGCCGTACTTCGACCGTGCCATCGCCGCCGGACTGCACTCCGTGCCGCACGCGGGCGAGACCACGGGGCCGGAGACCGTGTGGGACGCGCTCAACGAGCTGGGCGCCGAGCGCATCGGGCACGGCACCAGCTCCGCGCGGGACCCGGAACTGCTCCAGCACCTGGCCGAGCGGCGCATAGCGCTGGAGGTGTGCCCCACCTCCAACATCGCCACCCGCGCGGTGACCACGCTCGACGAGCACCCGGTCAAGGAGTTCACCCGGGCCGGTGTCCTGGTGACGATCAACTCCGACGACCCGCCGATGTTCGGCACCGACCTCAACAACGAGTACGCGGTCGCCGCCCGGCTGCTGGGCCTCGACGAGCGGGGCCTGGCCGGTCTCGCGAAGAACGCGGTCGAGGCGTCGTTCATGGAAGCCGCCGGCAAGAAGCGGCTGGCCGATGAGATCGACACCTACACCGCGTCCTGGCTCGCCTCCTGACCGCCCCGCGAAGGTCCGCCATGCAGAACGTGACCGCCGTGGCCCACCGCGGCGACCCCTACCGCGTCCGCGAGAACACCCTCGCCTCGCTGCGGTCCGCGCTCCGGCGGGGCGCGGACGCGGTGGAGATCGACGTACGTCTCACCCGGGACGGCGTCCCGGTGCTGCTCCACGACGGCACCCTGAAACGGCTGTGGGAGCACGACCGCCCGCTGCTGTCGCTGTCGTGGGAGGAAGTGCGCGGGGTGACGGACGGCGGGGTGCCCACCCTCGCCGACGCGCTGGCCGCGACGGACGGCAGCCGGGTGATGATCGACCTGCCCGGCACGCCGGACGTGCGCGCCGCGCGCCGGGTCGTGGACGCCGTGCGCGAGAGCGGCGCCCAGGACCGCGTCCACTACTGCGCGGGCGCCCCCGCCATGCTGGCCGTACGCGCGGCGGACCCGTCCGCCGAGATCGCACTCACGCGGACCACACTGGCCCCGCCGCGCGCCGGACTCCTGGAGGTGATCCGGCCCCGCTGGCTGAACTACCGCTTCGGCCTGGTGGACCGGGCCCTCGCCGACCGCGTCCACCGCGGCGGCCACCTGCTCTCCGTGTGGACGCCGGACACTCGCCGCTCCATGCGCCGCCTGCTGGCCATGGGCGTCGACTCGATCACCACCAACCGCATCGACGTGCTGTGCGCACTGCGCGACGCCGGGGCGCGCTCCGACGCCGCCACGCCCGCGGCCGGCTGAGACCTTTCGTCCGGACCAGCCTGGCTGTGGCCGACGGTGCGTCCAGGCCGAGCCGAGCGGGGTCCGTGCCGGACCCCGCGTCACCGACCTCTCCGGTCAGCACACCTGGCGCTTCATGAGGTCGCGCAGGGCGGCGGCGATGTCGCCCGGCGCCTCCTCGGCCATGAAGTGGCCGCAGTCCACGGTGGAGTGGCGCAGGTCGGCGGCCCAGGCGCCCCACAGGGCGGCCGCCTCGTAGCCGAGCGCGGCTCCCCAGTCCTGCTGGAGCACCGAGACGGGCATGGTGAGCCGGTTCCCGGCCGCGCGGTCGGCCCCGTCGTGCTCCACGTCGGCCCCGGCGGAGGCACGGTAGTCGGCGACGATCGACGGGACGGCGTTCCGGCAGGCCTCGAGGTAGGCCGCGCGGACCTCCGCGGGGACGGCAGCGGGGTCCTTGGACCAGACGTCCAGGAAGTGGCCGAAGAACGCGTCGGCACTCGACTCGATCATCCGCTCGGGCAGTCCGGGCGGCTGCGCCATCAGATAGAGGTGGAAGCCGACGGCGGCCGAGGTGCCGTGCAGCGCCTCCCACATGTCGAGGGTGGGCAGGACGTCCAGGCAGGCGAGGTGGCTGACCGCGGCCGGGTGGTCGAGCCCGGCCCGGAAGGCGACCAGCGCGCCCCGGTCGTGCCCGGCGAGGGCGAACCGCTCGTGTCCGAGGCGGCGGGCCAGCGTGACGACGTCCCTGGCCATGGTCCGCTTGGAGTAGGTGTCCGGCCCGGCCTCGGCGGGCTTGTCGCTGGCGCCGTAGCCCCGCAGGTCGGGGCAGATGACGGTGTGGTCGGCCGCGAGGTCGGCGGCGACGTGCCGCCACATCAGGTGGGTCTGCGGGAAGCCGTGCAGCAGGACCACCGGGGAGCCGGTGCCGCCGACGGCGACGTGGAGCTCGACCGACTCGTCCACGGGGACGCGCCGGTGGGTGAAACCGGGGATGGTGGGATGGGGCATGGCTGGTCTCTTCTCCTCGGAAGGCGGCGCCCGGCGGGTCACCCGGGCGGTGTTCCCACCCTCCGGGGCGCGGATCAGCAGCCGATGAACAGCAGCGCGGGGCCGGCGGGGCCGGCCGGGAGGGACGGGCGCCGTCGTGCACGTGACGTTCGGGGTGCTGGGCGCGGTGACGGCCTGGGACGAGGCCGGTGAGCCGCTCGCGCTGCGCGGGCCGAAGCACCGTGCGGTCCTGGCCCGGCTCGTGGTCGCGCGGCGGCGGGTGGTGCCGGTGGCCCGGCTGGTGGAGGACCTGTGGGACGACGACCCGCCGGAGCGGGCGGTGGGCACGGTGCGGACGTTCGTGGCCGGGCTGCGCAGGGCGCTGGAGCCGGACCGGCCGCCCCGCACCCCGCCGCGCCTGCTGGTCACCGAGGGGCCCGGGTACGCGCTGCGGGCGGCCACGGAGGACGTCGACGCCTGGCGCTTCGAGCGGGCGGTGTCCCTGCCGGCCGACGCCCACCCCGCGCAGGTGGTGTCGGTGCTGACCGAGGCGCTGGAGTGGTGGCGCGGGCCGGCCTTCGCGGACTTCGGCGAGGAGCGCTGGGCCAGGACGGAGCGCGCCCGGCTGGCGGAGCTGCGGCTCCAGGCCGTCGAGCGGACGGCGCAGGCGCGTGTCGCGCTGGGAGCGGCCGCGCAGGCGGTGCCCGATCTGGACGCGCATGTGGCGGAGCATCCCTGGCGCGAGGACGCCTGGCGGCTGCTCGCGCTGGCCCTGTACCGGTCCGGGCGGCAGGCCGACGCGCTGTCCGTGCTGCGCAGGGCGCGCGGCATGCTGGGCGAGCACCTGGGTGTGGACCCCGGCCCCCGGCTGCGGCGGCTGGAGGAGGACATCCTCCGGCAGGCGGCCCGCCTCGACCCGGTGACGGAGGCGGACTCGGCCGTCGACCGGGTGTGGGCGGACGCGACCGCCGCGTACGAGAGTGCCGTGTCCGCCCGCGCCCGGACCCGGCTGGAGTCCACCGCCGGGCTGATGCGCGATCTGGCCGTGGCGAGCGGCGGCGGCCTGGAGGCGGCACGCCGGCACCGGGCCGCGGCCGTCGCCGCCGCGGAGCAGCTGGGCGAACCGGAGCTCACGGCACGGGTGATCGGCGTGTACGACGTCCCCGCGGTCTGGACCCGCTCCGACGACCCCGAACAGGCCCGCCGACTGGTGGCCGCCGCGGAACGGACCCTGCGCCTGCTGCCCCCGGAGGGTGACGACGCGGCCCGCGCCCGCCTGCTGGCGACGATCGCGGTCGAGTCGCGCGGGACCCTGCCCGGCGACCGGCCGCTCCAGGCGGCGCGCCAGGCCGAGGAGATCGCCCGGCGGCTGGACGACGCCTCGCTCCTGGCGTTCGCCCTGAACGGCGTGTTCATGCAGTCGTTCCACCACACGGGTCTGGCGGCCCGGCGGGACGCGATCGGCGCGGAACTCGTCTCCCTGGCGGCGCGCAACGGTCTTCCCCGCTACGAGGTCCTCGGCCGCCTCGTCCGCATCCAGTCGCGCTGCGCCCTGGCCGACCTCGCGGGCGCCGACCGGCACGCGGCGGCCGCCGACGCTCTAGCCGCCCGCCACGACCTCCCGCTGGTCGCCGTGTTCACGACGTGGAACCGCGCGCTGCGGACGTCCCTGACGGCCCCTGCGGCCGACGCCCTGGCCGCCTACGACCGGGCGGCGGACCTCCTCCCCGGTTCCGGCATGCCCGGTCTGAGCCGCGGCCTGCCGCCGCTGGCCCGGCTGAGCGTGGCCCTGCGCCACGACGAGCCGATCGTCGCCGACGCGCACACGGACTGGGGCCCCTACGAGCCCTGGGTGCGCCCGCTCCTGCTGGCGACAGAGGGGCGGCACGACGAAGCCCGCACGGTCCTGCACACGGTCCCCGACCCGCCGCGCGACCTCATGTGCGAAGCGCTGTGGTGCCTGGTGGCCCGTGCCGCCGTCGCCGTGGACGACCCGGAGACGATGCTCCGCGCCCGCACCGCCCTGCTTCCCGCGGCGGGCGAACAGGCGGCGGGCAGCGGTCTGCTGACCCTGGGCCCGGTCTCCCGCCACCTGGAGCGTCTCACTGCGGCACTGGAACGGGGCGGGCGCCGGCCTGCGGGCTGAGCGCCTCCAGCCGCTTGATCTTCCGGCGTACGACGTACAGCGGGATGACGCCGAACACCCCGAACGCGATGTCGATGACGCTCCACCAGAAGGGGATGCCGCGGATCGGGCCGCAGACGAGGGCGAGCGGGACGATGCCGGCGCAGGCGATCATGCCGAACTCGACGACCCAGATGTTGCGGACCGGGTCGCGGTAGGGGCCGTAGAAGGCGACCGCGATCACGAGATGCGCGAAGGCGAGCCAGTCGGTGCCGTAGAGGAGGAAGGGGTGGTCGGCGTCGGCGGTGTCGAGCCCTTCCCGCACCCGCTCGATCCACTCCATGAGGCCGGGGAGGTGCTCCGGCGCCGACAGCGACCGCAGCAGGTCCTCGGTCCAGCGCAGCTCGTGCACCAGGGGGAACGCCGTGGCGCCGCTGAGCACCAGGCAGACGATGAAGAACACCAGCCAGACACGGATGCCCCGGAGCAGGGCGGCTCTGTCGCTCATGGCAGCAGCGTACGCCCAGAGTTGAACATGTTCAAAAATGGGGCTCCGCTGGAAAAAAGCGTTCCCCGCACCCACCCAGGGGCGCGGGGAACTGCGCGACCGGCCACAACGGGCCCGCAGGGGCCTACGACGGGCCGGCCCAGCGAGGAATCACGCGTCCAGGGACGTCATCACGTGCTTGACGCGGGTGTAGTCGTCGAAGCCGTACGCCGAGAGGTCCTTGCCGTAGCCGGACTGCTTGAAGCCGCCGTGCGGCATCTCGGCGACCAGCGGGATGTGGGTGTTGATCCAGACGCACCCGAAGTCGAGCTTCTTCGACATCCGCATCGCACGCCCGTGGTCCTTGGTCCACACCGAGGACGCCAGCGCGTACTCCACGCCGTTGGCGTACTCGACGGCCTGGTCCTCGTCCGTGAAGGACTGGACGGTGATGACCGGCCCGAAGACCTCCTTCTGGATGATCTCGTCGTCCTGCTGGAGGCCGGAGACCACGGTCGGCGCGTAGAAGTAGCCCTTGTCGCCGACCCGCTTGCCGCCCGCCACCACGCGCGCGTGCGCGGGCAGCCGCTCGATGAAGCCCTCGACCTGCTTGAGCTGGTTGGGGTTGTTGAGCGGGCCGTAGAGGACATCCTCGTCGTCGGGCATACCGGTCTTGGTGTCACCCGCCGCCTTGGCGAGCGCCGCGACGAACTCGTCGTGGATCGCCTCGTGGACGAGGACGCGCGTGGCGGCCGTGCAGTCCTGGCCGGCGTTGAAGAAGCCCGCCACCGAGATGTCCTCGACGGCCTTGGCGATGTCGGTGTCCTCGAAGACGACCACCGGGGCCTTGCCGCCCAGCTCCAGGTGGACCCGCTTGAGGTCCTTGGACGCGGACTCGGCGACCGACATGCCGGCGCGCACCGAGCCGGTGATGGAGGCCATCGCCGGGGTGGGGTGCTCGACCATCAGGCGGCCCGTGTCACGGTCGCCGCAGACGACGTTGAAGACGCCCTTGGGCAGGACCGAGCCGAGGATCTCGGCGAGCAGGACCGTGGAGGCCGGGGTGGTGTCCGAGGGCTTGAGGACGACGGTGTTGCCCGCCGCGATGGCCGGGGCGAACTTCCAGACGGCCATCATCATCGGGTAGTTCCAGGGGGCGACCTGCGCGCAGACGCCGACCGGCTCGCGGCGCACGAAGGAGGTCAGGCCCTCCATGTACTCACCCGCGCCCTTGCCCTCGAGCATCCGCGCCGCGCCCGCGAAGAAGCGGATCTGGTCCACCATGGGCGGGATCTCCTCGGTGCGGGTCAGCCCGATGGGCTTGCCCGTGTTCTCCACCTCGGCCGCGATGAGTTCCTCGGCACGCTCCTCGAAGGCGTCCGCGATCTTCAGCAGGGCCTTCTGCCGCTCCGCCGGGGTGGTGTCGCGCCAGCCGGGAAACGCCTCGGCGGCGGCCGCCATCGCGGCGTCCACATCCGCCTGCCCGGACAGCGGAGCGGTCGCGTAGGCCTCGCCGGTCGCGGGGTTGACCACCTCGGTGGTCCGTCCGTCGGCGGCGTCCCGGAACTCCCCGCCGATGTAGTTGCGCAGACGACGCAGCTCGGTGCTCACTGCAGGCCCTCCTGGTGTTCCTTGTGGGTGTCCGAGGTGTCGGCTCGAAGGTGTCGAGCTGTCCAAGCTCTGAGACACCCACCCTAAACCGACGGCTGACGTTTTCAACACCCCCGCCCGCCCCGCATCTGCGAAATCCG
Source organism: Streptomyces malachitofuscus (assembly GCF_055571035.1). NCBI lineage: Bacteria > Bacillati > Actinomycetota > Actinomycetes > Kitasatosporales > Streptomycetaceae > Streptomyces > Streptomyces malachitofuscus. The sequence continues at coordinate 117,080 of NZ_JBVIGA010000008.1, forward strand.
CAAGACAGACCCCCGAGGACAACGAATTTCATCGATCGAGCCTTGCGAAACTGTCGATACGTCGTGCAGAGTGGCCCCGTGGCCAGTCGAAGCGCAGACCCGAAGGACTCCCGCGAGTCCAAGAACGGCGGCGGTCCCCAGTTGGACGCCGTCTCCCTCGCCATCATCGAGCAGCTCCAGGAGGACGGCCGCCGGCCGTACGCCGCCATCGGCAAGGCGGTGGGCCTGTCGGAGGCGGCCGTGCGCCAGCGCGTCCAGAAGCTGCTCGACCAGGGCGTGATGCAGATCGTCGCCGTCACGGATCCGCTCACCGTGGGCTTCCGCCGGCAGGCGATGGTCGGGGTCAACGTCGAGGGCGACGTGGAGTCCGTGGCCGACGCGCTGGCCGCCATGGACGAATGCGAGTACGTGGTGATGACCGCGGGCTCCTTCGACCTGATGGTCGAGATCGTCTGCGAGGACGACGACCACCTTCTGGAGGTCATCAACAAACGCATCCGGGCCGTTCCCGGAGTGCGCTCCACCGAGAGCTTCGTCTACCTCAAGCTCAAGAAGCAGACCTACATGTGGGGAACCCGATAATCGTGAGCACCGACAGCCCCAAGGACCTCAGCAAGTCCGCGTACGACCACCTGTGGATGCACTTCACCCGCATGTCCTCGTACGAGAACGCCCCCGTCCCCACCATCGTCCGGGGCGAGGGCACCCACATCTACGACGACAAGGGCAAGCGCTACCTCGACGGCCTCGCGGGCCTGTTCGTGGTGCAGGCGGGCCACGGCCGTCAGGAGCTCGCGGAGACGGCCTCCAAGCAGGCCCAGGAGCTGGCCTTCTTCCCGGTGTGGTCCTACGCCCACCCCAAGGCCGTGGAGCTCGCGGAGCGGCTCGCGAACGAGGCGCCGGGCGACCTGAACAAGGTCTTCTTCACCACCGGCGGCGGTGAGGCGGTGGAGACCGCCTGGAAGCTCGCCAAGCAGTACTTCAAGCTCACCGGCAAGCCGACCAAGTACAAGGTGATCTCCCGCGCGGTGGCCTACCACGGCACCCCGCAGGGCGCCCTGTCCATCACCGGGCTGCCGGGTCTGAAGGCCCCGTTCGAGCCGCTGGTGCCGGGCGCCCACAAGGTGCCGAACACCAACATCTACCGTGCGCCGATCTTCGGTGACGACCCGGAGGCGTTCGGCCGCTGGGCCGCCGACCAGATCGAGCAGCAGATCCTCTTCGAGGGCCCGGACACGGTCGCGGCCGTCTTCCTGGAGCCGGTGCAGAACGCCGGCGGCTGCTTCCCGCCCCCGCCCGGCTACTTCCAGCGGGTGCGCGAGATCTGCGACCAGTACGACGTGCTGCTCGTCTCCGACGAGGTCATCTGCGCCTTCGGCCGCCTCGGCACCACGTTCGCCTGCGACAAGTTCGGCTACGTCCCGGACATGATCACCTGCGCCAAGGGCATGACCTCGGGCTACTCCCCGATCGGCGCCTGCATCGTCTCCGACCGTCTCGCCGAGCCGTTCTACAAGGGCGAGAACACCTTCCTGCACGGCTACACCTTCGGCGGCCACCCGGTCTCCGCCGCGGTCGGCATCGCCAACCTCGACCTCTTCGAGCGCGAGGGCCTGAACCAGCACGTGCTGGACAACGAGGGCGCCTTCCGCGCCACCCTGGAGAAGCTGCACGACCTGCCGATCGTCGGCGACGTCCGCGGCAACGGCTTCTTCTACGGCATCGAGCTGGTCAAGGACAAGAACACCAAGGAGTCCTTCGACGCCGACGAGACCGAGCGCGTCCTCTACGGCTTCCTGTCGAAGAAGCTCTTCGAGAACGGCCTGTACTGCCGTGCCGACGACCGCGGCGACCCGGTCGTCCAGCTCGCCCCGCCGCTGATCTCCGACCAGGAGACCTTCGACGAGATCGAGCAGATCCTGCGCGCGACCCTCTCCGAGGCGTGGACCAAGCTGTAGTCCGTTACGCCGTCCGAGGTTCCGATCTTCCTTCTGGATGATCAACGACGGCCCCGGAGCCGCCCGTTCGAGTGAGAAACGGCGGTCCGGGGCCGCGTGCTGTCCGGCCCGCCGCCGTGGCCTGCCTAGCGTGCCCAGTGACCGATCGGCCGCGCCTTCGTTCCCCCGGACGGGGGACTTACCCGAATCGCGCACGGCATTTCCGATCCGAACCGAGGTGTACGCCATGGTGGCCCCACCGGACAACGACGTGCTCTGGGCGCGCGCCCTGCACTTCCGGCACGACGACGGCTCGCCCGGGCTGAGCGGGGTCTCGCTCGGCGTGCGGGAGAGCGAGATCCTCGCCGTCGGAGGCCCCCGTGGCAGCGGCAAGACGACCCTGCTGCGCTGTCTGTCCGGACTGCTGCCCGCACGCAGCGGCGAGATCTGGTTCAACAGCGTGCCCGTGCACACCATGACCCCGGCGGCCCGCGAACGGCTGCTCCGGGACCGCTTCGGCTGGATCGACCCCGCCCCGCTGCTCGTGCCCGAGCTGAACGTCTGGGAGAACGCCGCCCTGCCGCTGATGCTGCGCGGCACCGGCCGGCGCCGTGCCAAGACGGTGGCCCTGGAATGGCTGGAGCGCCTCGACATCGGTGACAAGGCGCGCAAGCACCCCGGGGAGCTGACGCACGCGGAGCGGCAGCGGGTGTGCATCGCCCGCGCCCTCGTACCGGCGCCCACGGTGCTGTTCGCCGACGAGCCGACCGCGCCCCTGCACCGCGTCGACCGTGCCCACGTCCTGCGCACGCTCACCACCGCGGCCCGCTCGCACGGCATCACCGTCGTCCTCGCGACCCACGACGCCCAGACCGCCGCGCTCGCCGACCGCACCGTGTCGCTGCTCGACGGGCGGCGCGTGCACACCGTCCACCTGCCGCCGGTCTCCGGGACGGCCGAGACGGAAGGCCGGGCGGCGTGCTCGCTCTCCGTCTGAGCCTCGGCGCCCATCCGGCCGTCCAGCTGCGCCGGCTGCTGGTCGCGGCCGCGTCGGCGGGCACCGGCTTCCTGCTGCTGAGCGCCCTCGGCCATGCCCTGGGCAACCCGGACCCCTCCGTCTCGGCGCTCCGGCTGGCCTGGTGCGCTGCCCCGCTGGCCGCCACGGTCTACTTCGCGGTCGCGGTCGCCCGCACCGATCCGGCGACCCGGCCCCGGCCCGGTCTGTCGGCGATCGGTCTGGGTCCCGTCCGTCTGATGGTGATCTCCGCGACCACCACGGCCCTGTCCTGTCTGCTGGGTTCGGCGCTGGCCCTGCTGGTCTTCCTCCACTTGCGCGGCGACCTCACCGGCATGCCCTTCGACGGCGCCGCGACGGACTTCCTCGCCGCCGGGCGGCCGCTTCCGCTGCCGGCCGCCCTGACACTGCTGGCCCTGGTGCCGCTGAGCGCGTCGGGGGCGGTGGCGGTGGCACTGCGGCCGGCCGAGCCGGTGTCGGGCGCGCCCCGCGCGGCACGGACGTACGGCAGGTTCGGCGCGTACCGGCGCACGGCGGCACGTGAGTCGTTCGGGGCGTACGGACGCTTCGGCAAGCAGCTGGGCGCTCCGGCACGCGGCCGGCGTACGGCTGGTGAGGCGCCGGAACAGGGGGGCGCGGCGGACACCGCCGTGAGCGTCGCCGAGCCGGACGCCGAGGCCGCCGAGGTGCCGCCCGCCGTTCCGCACACGCCGCCGTCGGGACTGCCCTGGGGCATCGCGGTGCTGGCGGTGGGGCTGGCCGTGGAGGCCTTCGCGAGCCGTACGGGCGCGGGGGGCGAACCGGGCGACCGGCCGGCCGCGCTGCTCGGGCTGGCCCTGGCCTGCGTCGGTCTCGCGCTCGTCGGCCCGGGGCTCACGCACCTGTGCGGCCGGCTGCTCCAGACGGTCCGCCCGGGCGCGCTGCGGCTGCTCGCCGGGCGGGTGCTCATGACGGAGGCCACGCGCATCGGCCGGCCGCTGGGCGTGGTCTGCGCGGTCATGTCGGCCGCGTACGCCATGGCCTCACTGCACGACGGCGAGGACGCGTCATCCGGCCCGCTCGTCGCGCTCGGGGTGCTGCTGGTGGCGGGCTGCACGGTGGCGACCCTGCTGACGGCCGCCGTCGAGGCGAAGCAGGCCCGCTCCGACACCACCGCCGAACTCCGGCGCATCGGCGCGCCCGTGGCGACGCTGCGCCGGGCGGCCGCGCTCCGCGCGGGCGTGCTGCTCGCCCTGTTCGGCCCGTTGTCGCTGGTCGTCGCCGAGCTGTCGGCGTGGCCGCTGGCCGGCTGAGGGCCTGCGGGAAACTGATCGGAAAAGATCTCCGCGGGCCGATGAGTTTCGCCCGGGCGGCCTGTCTACCCTCACGAACGCTACGGAACCGATTGGGAGAGACCCCGCCATGTACCAGCAGATGATCTTCGTGAACCTGCCCGTCAACGACCTCGACGCCTCGAAGACGTTCTTCACGGAGCTGGGCTACTCGATCAACGCGCAGTTCAGCGACGAGACCGCCGCCTCGGTCGTGATCAGCGACACCATCGTGGCGATGCTGCTGACCCGCCAGAAGTACGCGGAGTTCACGAAGAAGGAGATCGCGGACGCGACGAAGAGCAGCGAGGTGCTGATCGCACTGAGCGCCGAGAGCCGCGAGAAGGTCGACGAGCTGGTGGACAAGGCCCTGGCGGCGGGCGGGACGGTCGCCGGCGAGACCCAGGACCACGGCTTCATGTACGGCCGCTCCTTCGACGACCTCGACGGCCACACCTGGGAGGTCGTGTGGATGGACCCGGCGGCCGTCGAGGGCTGAGCCACAGGACCTAGCATGGGCGGGTGCAGACCAGTCCCGCCCATGCCGTCCATCACGGGGACCGCGAGATCGAGACGCTCGAGGAGTTCGACGCGATCGTCTCGTCGCGCGGCACGCTCTCCGGGTTCCGTGTCCAGGCCGTCGATCTGACCGACCGGACCCGGGAGTTGCTCACCACCGACACCGCCGAGGCGGTGTTCCTCGGCTGCCGGATGCGTCCGGACGCGGCGGAGAAGCTCCGTGCCGACGGCGCCCTGGTGCTGCCTCCGGTCCCGGGCCTGCCCTTCGACCCCTACCGGGGGCATCTCTACACACCCGGTGACCTGTTCGCCTCGCTCGACAAGGGCTATGAGGCGACTTCGGACGCGCTGGCCTACGCCTGGTTCCAGCGGACCAAGGCGGACGGCGACATCCTCGCCTCCATGCTCCGCGCGGTGCACGACGACTCCATGTCCGACGCCCTCGACGAACTCCTGCGCGGAGCACGGGTCGTGGGGGTGATGGGCGGTCACGCGATGGCCCGCGGCACCGAGCAGTTCCTGGGTGCCGCCCGGCTCGGACGGGCGCTGACCCACGCCGGTTTCACGGTGGCCACGGGCGGCGGCCCGGGCGCGATGGAGGCGGCGAACCTCGGCGCCTACGCGGCCCCCTACGACGAGTCGGTGCTGGACGAGGCCTGCCGACTGCTCGCGGCCGCGCCCTCGTTCACGCCGTCGGTCACCGACTGGGCGCGCGCCGCCTTCGAGGTGCGCACCCGCTGGCCGAAGGGCAACCACTCGGTCGGGATCCCCACCTGGTTCTACGGTCACGAGCCGCCCAACGCCTTCGCGTCCCACATCGCGAAGTACTTCGCCAACGCCACGCGTGAGGACGGGCTGCTGGCCCGCTGCAACGCGGGCGTGGTCTTCCTGCCGGGCGCCGCCGGCACCGTGCAGGAGATCTTCGACAACGCGACACCGAACTACTACGAGTCGCGCGGTGAACCCACGCCCATGGTGCTGGTGAACCGGGCGCACTGGACGGAGAAGCTGCCGGCCTGGCCGCTGCTGCAATCCCTCGCCCGGGAGCGTTCGATGGACGCGCGGATCGCCCTGGTGGACCGGATCGAAGACGCTCCGGAGGCGTTGAAACATCTGGGCGGTTAACGAAAGGGCAAAGCCCGGGCCTGCTGTCGGCATATGCGTTGACACTACTTATGCGGCGCTTATAGACCTGGGAGCCACATGGAAGTGCTGATGCTCCGTCAACACTCCCTCAACCCCCCGCATTTGCGCATCCCCGTAAAGGACAAACGTGGCAGTTCTGTCCGTATCCCGCCATACCGTCGCGCGCTCCGTGCGCGCCCTCGGTGTCGCCTCCGCGTCCGCCGCGCTCGCGCTCGGCGTTGCCGGCAGCGCGGCGGCCTGCAACATCAACGAGTTCTCGGCCGAGGCCGAGTGTGTCGGCGACAACGGTGTCATCACCGTCACCGACGTCGACCCGACCGGCGTCCCCGCCACCGTCACCGTGTTCCTGCAGAACAACGGCGCCGACATCAAGAAGGTCGGCGAGCAGGTGGTCAAGGGCACCCGTGAGGGCACCACCATCACCTTCGAGGAGGACTGGAAGCCGAACGCCGAGTACCGCATCCACGTCAAGGCGACGCCCTACGTCGACGAGGACATCAAGCCGAACCTGACCACCCCGGCGACGTCCTGCAAGAAGACGGAGGAGGAGCCCCCGGCTCCGGCGCCCTCGACCCCTTCGGAGAACCCCTCGGCCCCGGCCGAGGAGCCCGGCTCCCCGACCCCGTCGGCGTCTCGGAGCGAGAGCACCCCTCCGGCGGACACCTCGAGCAACGCGCCGTCCCCGGCCGGTGAGTCCAACCTCGCCGAGACGGGCGCCGACTCCAACACCGGCCTGATCGCCGGCATCGCGGCCGCCCTGGTCGCGATCGGCGGTGGCGCGGTCTTCTTCGGCATGCGCCGCCGAGGGGCGAACAGCGACCGCTGACCCCGCACCGGCACAGGAGTGGCCCGTACCCCGCCGGGGACGGGCCGCTTCGTCGTTTTGGACGCTCAGCCGAACGTCGCCCGCTCCAGCCAGAACTCCAGCAGCTCCCGGTCGCCGAGCACCTGCAGGTCCGGCGCGTCGAGCGGCACCCGGCGGTAGAAGGCCAGAAGCACCGCGGTGAGCGGTCCGCGCAGGGCGACCGTGGCCTTCTCATGGCCCCGGTGCCAGGAGACGCCCTCCTCGGTGAGTTCGATCAGCCACTCCGCGCCGGTGTCCGCCCCGGTGTCCGTGGCGTGCAGATGGATGGTGCGCCGGGGCCCGCGCAGCTCGTGCACCGAGTCCTCGGGATCCGTCCGCTGCGCCCACTCGACGATCTCCAGCCACTCGTCGATCGCGTCGGCGGCGGCCTCGGGCGCGACCTCGAAGGGCAGTCCCGCGGCGAGGGCCGCGTCCGCGCGATGGACGATCAGCTCGTGCGTCATACGGCGGGCCCAGAACCCGGCGTTGCGGATGTCCGCCCAGCTCCACACCTTCGCGTCGGGCCCGGCCGTCCGCAGGTCGCCGACGATCAGCTCGCCGGACTCCGCCAGCCACGCGTCCAGCGCGCCGCGGTCGCCCCACTCCCCCGGCCCGTCGTATCCGGGCACCCGCTCCTCGGGTATCTCGTCCTCGGCCCCGGTGCGCACCATCAGCGCCGCCCAGCGCAGCGAGCCGCCGACGTGCCGTACGAGCTCCTCCAGGGACCACTCGGGGGTGGTCGGCACCGGTGCCGACAGATCGGCGCCGGACGTCACCACGGTCCGCAGCAGCGCCACTTGACCGGCGATCTCGCGGCAGTAACGGTCGTACGCGAGTTGAGTCATGACGCACACCCTAGGCAGCCGCGGTCACCCCAGCACGGCGATTTCCGCCTCGTCGAACTCCACTCCGACCTCGTCCCCGACCTCCGGCGCGGCCCTCAGCGCACAGGCCGCCTCCAGCCGGGGCGCGTCCTCGGGCTGGAGGTGCACGGCGACATGGGTGCCCCGGAAGGTACGCGCCGCCACGGTGCAGCGCAGCCCCTCCTCGACGGGCACCAGGCGGACACCGGCGGGCCGGACCAGCAGCGTCCGCGTGCCCTGCGGGGCACCGTCCGGCACAGGGACCTTGCCCCAGGGGGTCACGGCGGCCCCGTCCCCGACGGCTGCCTCGACGACGTTCTCGAAACCGAGGAAACGCGCCACGAAGGCGTCGGCCGGCCGCTGCCACACCTCGAGCGGCGTGCCGGACTGGGCGATCCGCCCGTCCCGCATCACCACCACCCGGTCGGCCAGCGCGAACGCCTCGCCCTGATCGTGGGTCACGGCGAGCACGGTCGTGCCCAGCCTGCCGAACAGCTCGCGCAGTTCGACGACGAGCCGTTCCCTGAGCGACCGGTCGAGCTGTCCGAGCGGCTCGTCCAGCATCAGCAGCCGGGGACTGGGAGCCAGGGCACGGGCCAGCGCGACGCGCTGCTGCTCGCCCCCGGACAGCGCGGCGACGGCCCGCCCTGCCGCCCCGGGCAGACCCACCAGGTCCAGCAGCTCCGCCACGCGCTCCGCCTGCCGGGCGCGTGACGCGCCGTGCATCCGCAGCCCGAACGCGACGTTGCCGCCCACGTCCCGCTGCGGGAAGAGCTGGTGGTCCTGGAACATCAGCCCCACCCCGCGCCGGTGCGCGGGCACGCCCGACTGGTCGTGTCCGTCGAGCAGGATCCGCCCGGCGTCGAGGGGCTGCAGACCCGCGACCGCCCGCAGCAGCGTCGACTTGCCGCTGCCGCTGGGCCCGAGCACACACACGATCTCCTGCTCGGCGACCTCCAGGTCGACGGCGTCCAGCACCGCCCGCCCGCCGAAGCGGACGGTCGCGGCCCGAAGGCTCAGCAGCATCTAGAACTCCCCGGTCCGGTCGGTCCGCAGCCGCTCCAGCACCAGCAGCGCCACCGCGCACACGATCATCAGAATCGTCGACAGGGCCATCGCCTGGCCGTAGTTGAGGTCTCCGGGCCGCCCGAGCAGCCGCGCCACGGCCACCGGCAGCGTGGGGTTCTCCGGCCGCGCGATGAACACCGTCGCCCCGAACTCCCCCAGCGACACCGCGAAGGCGAAGCCGGCCGCGATCAGCAGCGCCCGCCGCACCATCGGCAGGTCCACCTCGCGCCAGGCCCGCCACGGCGACGCCCCGAGCACCGCCGCCGCCTCCCGCAGCCGCACGTCCACGGCCCGCAGCACCGGCAGCATGGTCCGTACGACGAACGGCACCCCCACGAGCGCCTGCGCGAGCGGGACCAGGATCCAGGAGGCCCTGAGGTCCAGCGGCGGCTCGTCGAGGGCGATCAGGAAGCCGAAGCCGACCGTCACCGCCGACACCCCGAGCGGCAGCATCAGCAGGGCGTCGAACCCGCGCACCAGCCGTCCCGCGTCCCGCCGGGTCAGCGCGACGGCCGCGAGGCCGCCGATCACCACGGCGATGGCGGTGGCGGCGAGGGCGTATTGCAGCGAGTTGCCGACCGCCTCGATCGGCGCGACCAGGAACACGCCTCCGTCGTCCTCGGTCAGCGTCCGGTAGTAGCCGAGACCGCCGGCACCGAAAGAACGTTCCACCAGCACCGCGAGCGGCAACAGAAGCAGTACGGCGACGGTGGCGACGACTGCGCCCAGCAGGGCCCACTGCCCGGCGCCGCGCGGCCGGCGGGCGGTCACCGTGGCGTCCACGAGCCGCAGCGCGGTCTCCCGCCGCCGGACGGTCCAGGCGTGCAGGGCGAGGATGGAGCCCACGGCGACGAACTGGATCATCGTCAGGACGGCGGCCGTGGACAGGTCGAAGATCTCGGAGGTCTGCCGGTAGATCTCCACCTCGAGCGTGGAGAAGGTCGGCCCGCCCAGGATCTGCACCACTCCGAAGGAGGTGAAGGTGAACAGGAAGACCATCAGCGCGGCGGCCGCCACGGCGGGCGCGAGCGCGGGCAGGGTGACGGTCCGCCAGGCCGCGAACCGCGAGGCGCCGAGCATCCGTGCGGCCTCCTCCTGCCGCGGGTCGAGCTGGGCCCAGAGACCACCGACCGTGCGCACCACGACGGCGTAGTTGAAGAAGACATGCGCCAGCAGGATCGCCCACACGGTGGTGTCCAGGCGCACGCCCCACAGTGCGTCGAGGAGTCCACCGCGTCCGACCAGCGCCATGAACGCCGTGCCGACGACGACCGTGGGCAGCACGAACGGCACCGTGACCACGGCTCGCAGCACCTGCTTGCCGGGGAAGTCGAAGCGGGCGAACACATAGGCGCCGGGCAGGGCGATCAGCAGGGTGAGCGCGGTGGAGACGAGGGCCTGCCAGGTGGTGAACCACAGGACCTGCCGGACGTCGGACTGGGCCAGCACGTCCCCGATCCGCCCGAGCTGCCAGGTCCCGTCCGTCTTCAGACCGCGCGCGACGATCGCGGCGACGGGATAGGCGAAGAAGACGGCGAAGAACGCGACGGGCACGGCCATCAGACCGAGCCGCGCCGCGTTCCCGCGCCGCCTGGCCGCGGCTCGCGTCACTTCAGTACGAGCGAGGTCCACGACTTGACCCACTGGTCACGGTTCTCGGCGATCTTCGCCGGGTCCATGGTCTCCGGATCCTTCGCCTGCGGCCCGAACTCACTGAACTCCGCGGGCACCGCCGCGTCCTCCAGCACCGGGTACACGAACATGTTGAGCGGCATGTCCTCCTGGAACTGCTTGCCGACCAGGAAGTCGAGCAGCGCCTTGCCGCCCTCGGGGTTCTTCGCGTTGCTCAGCAGTCCGGCGTACTCGACCTGGCGGAAGCAGGTGCCCTCGGCCACGCCGGTGGGCGCGGTCTTCGGCTTGGGGTCGGCGTAGATGACCTCGGCGGGCGGCGAGGAGGCGTACGACACGACGAGCGGGCGATCGGCCTTGGCCTTCTTGCCGCCGGCCGAGCCGGAGAACTCCTCGTTGTAGGCCTGCTCCCAGCCGTCGACGACCTTGACGCCGTTGTTCCGGAGCTTCTTCCAGTAGTCCTGCCAGCCCTCGTCGCCGTACTTCGCGGCCGTGCCGAGCAGGAAGCCCAGGCCGGGTGAGGAGGTGGAGGCGTTCTCGACGACCAGGAGGTCCTTGTACTCGGGCTTGATCAGGTCGTCGAAGGTCTTCGGCGGATTCACGTCGTTCTCGCTGAACCACGCCTTGTCGTAGTTGACGCAGATGTCGCCGGTGTCGACGGGGGTGACCCGGTGCTCGTCCTCGTCGGCCCGGTACTCGGGCAGGACCTTCTCCGCGCCCCGGGCCTCGTACGGCTGGAACAGCCCGTTGTCGAGGGCGCGGGAGAGCAGGGTGTTGTCGACGCCGAAGAAGACGTCGCCCTGGGGATTGTCCTTGGTCAGGACGGCCTTGTTCACGGCCTGTCCCGCGTCGCCGTCCTCGAGGACCTTGAGCTCGTAGCCGGACTGCTTCTCGAAGGCGGCGACGACGTCCTCGGACACGGCCCACGAGTTGTGGCTGACGAGGGTCACGGTCCTGGACCCGCCGCCGTCGCCGCTGCCGCCGTCGTCGGACGACCCGCACGCGGACAGCGTGACCAGCCCCAGCCCGACGGCCAGGACCGTGACCTTCTTGGTGATGCCCACTTGATTCCTCCTGGGGGTGACCAGGAAGAGACGCGGCCCTGCCCGGGACCCCTGGGCGGAGTCCCGGGCAGGGCGCAACAGCTCGAGTGATGACCGATCTCCCTACCCAGAATGACCTGGGCCAGGTTCGGAGGGTCTGCGGCCGGTGCCGCACTCTCAGCGCTGTGGCGCTCCCCTGTCGGAATATGAGGTTGTACTTACCTAGGACTTACTCGGGTCACCTTACCGCTCGCTCGCGGCGAGCTGACCGCACGCCCCGTCGATCTCCTGTCCACGGGTGTCCCGGATCGTCACCGGCACACCATGGGCGGCGATCGCCTCGACGAACGCCTTCTCGTCCTCGGGGCGGGAGGCGGTCCACTTGGAGCCGGGCGTGGGGTTGAGCGGGATGAGGTTGACGTGCACGGGCCGCCCCTTGAGCAGCCGCCCCAGCCGGTCACCGCGCCAGGCCTGGTCGTTGATGTCCCGGATGAGCGCGTACTCGATGGACAGCCGCCGCCCGGACTTGGCCGCGTACTCGAACCCGGCGTCCAGTACCTCGCGCACCTTCCACCGCGTGTTCACCGGGACGAGGGTGTCGCGCAGCTCGTCGTCGGGAGCGTGCAGCGAGATGGCGAGCCGGCACTTGAAGCCCTCGTCGGAGAAGCGGTGGATGGCCGGTACGAGGCCCACGGTGGACACGGTGATCCCCCGCTGCGACAGCCCGAGCCCGTCCGGCTCGGGGTCGGTGAGCCGCCGGACGGCACCCACGACCCGCTTGTAGTTGGCGAGCGGCTCCCCCATGCCCATGAACACGATGTTGCTCAGCCGCGCCGGGCCGCCGGGCACCTCGCCGTCCCGCAGCGCGCGCATCCCGTCCACGATCTGGTGCACGATCTCGGCCGTCGAGAGGTTCCGGTCCAGTCCCGCCTGCCCCGTGGCGCAGAACGGGCAGTTCATACCGCAGCCGGCCTGCGAGCTGATGCACATGGTCACCCGGTCCGGGTAACGCATCAGCACGGACTCGACGAGCGTCCCGTCGAACAGCTTCCACAGCGTCTTGCGGGTCGTCCCCTGGTCGGTCGACAGATGCCGCACGACCGTCATCAGCTCCGGAAGCAGCGCCTCCTGCAGCTTGCCGCGCGCGCCGGCCGGGATGTCGGTCCACTGCTCCGGATCGTGCGCGTACCGCGCGAAGTAGTGCTGCGAGAGCTGCTTGGCACGAAACGCCTTCTCACCGACCGCAACGACCGCCTCCTTGCGCTCGGCGGGCGTGAGATCGGCAAGATGCCGCGGCGGCTTCTTGGCTCCACGGGGGGCGACGAAAGTAAGTTCTCCGGGCTTAGGCATGGCTGTACCAGTGTCGCAGATCGACTCGGGTGGCCCGGCCGGGCTCGGAACGGGCCGGCGGCCCGGACGTTCCCGGGTCTCGCCCGCCCCGTGGAGGGACACCGTCCGCTGCAACGGGATCGGGCCCGCGTCCTGGGAGGACGGGGGCCCGAGCGGTGTGGAGGGGGTGGGTCAGCCGGAGCCCACGAAGAGGACCAGCAGCAGCCACACCACCGGTGCCGTCGGCAGCAGGGAGTCCAGGCGGTCCATGATGCCGCCGTGGCCGGGCAGCAGGGTGCCCATGTCCTTGATGCCCAGGTCGCGTTTGATCATGGACTCGCCGAGGTCGCCCAGGGTGGCGCTGGCCGCGACCGCGAGGCCCAGCAACAGGCCCTGCCACCAGCTGCCGTCGTCGATCAGGAACTGCATGCACAGGGCGCCCGCGACCATCGCGAACGCGATGGCGCCGAGCAGGCCCTCGCGGGTCTTGCCGGGGCTGATCCGCGGGGCGAGCTTGTTCTTGCCGAAGCGCCAGCCGACGGCGTACGCGCCCGTGTCACTGACCACGGTCAGCAGGAGGAAGGTGAGGACGCGCCAGGGACCGTCGTCGGCGGTGAGCATCATCGCGACGAAGGTCGCCAGGAACGGGACGTAGAACGCCGCGAAGACGCCCGCCGTGACGTCCTTGAGGTAGCCCTCGGGCGGCGCCGTCATACGCCAGACGAGCACCGCCAGCGTGGTGAGCGCCATGGTGACCCACGCGCCCTCGGCCCCGCGGGCGTACCCGGCGACGACCATGGCCGCACCGCCGAGCGCGAGCGGGACGAGGGGTGCCTTGACGCCCTTGCGCTCCTCGAGCCGCGTGGTCAGCTCCCACAGGCCGACCACGACGGCGACGGCGACCACCCCGACGAATACGGCCTTGACGACGAACAGCGACGCGACGATCACCGCGCCGAGTCCGACGCCGACGCCTATCGCGGCGCCGAGGTCGCGTCCCGCGCTCTTCTTCTGCGGGGCGGGCGCCGGCTGCGGGGCGTCGGGCATGGGCTCCGGATTCTGCTGCACCTCCCCGGGATGGGGCCGTGCCTGCGGCATCTCGTCTCGGAACAGGGGGCCGCTCAGCCGAGCGGCCCCCCGGTCCGCATCCTGGTCTCCGCCGTGTTCGGGCACGTCGGGCACGATGGGCATGGGGCGAGTCTGCTGCGCGTAGTGCGCATCGTACGCGGGACCCGCCGGGGCAGCCCCCTGGCCGGGCCCGTGGTCGGACGGCCCCCAGTACCCGGTCTGCGGCGGCCCCCAGGAAGAGTCGTTCATCAGACCTCGAGCAGTTCCGCTTCCTTGTGCTTCAGGAGCTCGTCCACCTGGGCGACGTACTTCGCGGTGGTGTCGTCGAGCTCCTTCTCCGCACGGCGGCCCTCGTCCTCGCCGACCTCACCGTCCTTGATCATCTTGTCGATGGCGTCCTTGGCCTTGCGGCGCACGGAACGGATGGAGACCTTGGCGTCCTCACCCTTGCCCTTGGCGACCTTGATGTACTCGCGACGGCGCTCCTCGGTCAGCTCGGGGAACACCACCCGGATGATGTTGCCGTCGTTGCTCGGGTTGACGCCCAGGTCGGAGTCGCGGATCGCCTGCTCGATGTTGCGCAGCGCGCTCTTGTCGAACGGCGTCACCACGGCCATGCGCGGCTCGGGCACGGAGAACGAGGCCAGCTGGTTGATCGGCGTCGGCGCGCCGTAGTAGTCGGCCACGATCTTGTTGAACATCGCCGGGTGCGCACGGCCGGTGCGGATCGCGGCGAAGTCCTCCTTGGCGACCACGACGGCCTTCTCCATCTTCTCCTCGGCCTCGAGGAGGGTCTCTTCGATCACCACTTGCTCCTGCGTGTCTTGAGTAGGCCCGGCTGCGGTTCCTTGTCGGGGCGGCGGCCGGCTGCGTCGCGTCTTCTTCCTGCACGGTTCCCGACCGGCAGGACATTGTCCATCCCCCGGTCAGTTGCGACCGGCGTGGTCACCCACAAGCGTGCCGATCTTCTCACCCTTGACCGCGCGGGCGATATTGCCCTCCTTCAGAAGCTCGAAGACGACGATCGGCAGGCTGTTGTCACGACAGAGCGTGACGGCCGTCGCGTCGGCGACCTTCAGGTCCCGGGTGATGACCTCGCCGTAGCCGAGCGCGTCGAACTTGACGGCGTCGGGGTTGGTCTTGGGGTCGGAGTCGTAGACCCCGTCCACGCCGTTCTTGCCCATGAGCAGCGCCTCGGCGTCGATCTCCAGGGCGCGCTGGGCGGCGGTGGTGTCGGTGGAGAAGTACGGCATGCCCATACCGGCGCCGAAGATGACGACACGGCCCTTCTCCAGGTGGCGTACGGCACGCAGCGGGATGTAGGGCTCGGCGACCTGCCCCATGGTGATGGCGGTCTGCACGCGGCAGTCCACACCTTCCTTCTCCAGGAAGTCCTGGAGGGCGAGGCAGTTCATCACGGTGCCGAGCATGCCCATGTAGTCGGAGCGGGCGCGGTCCATGCCGCGCACCTGGAGCTCGGCGCCGCGGAAGAAGTTGCCGCCGCCGATGACGATCGCGATCTGCGCCCCGTCCCGTACGACGGCCGCGATCTCACGTGCGATGGCGTGCACCACGTCGGGGTCGACACCCAGCCCCCCGCCACCGGAGAAGGCCTCTCCGGACAGCTTCAGCAGAAACCGGCCGCGTACTTTGCCGTCGTCGCTCTTCTCAGCCTTGGTGGTCATCGGGGATCCCGCCTCTTTCGCGTGTTGCACATACGAAGAAGGCCATTGCCGGTGGGGCGTGGTTCGCATCCCATGCGGCAATGGCCTCCTCGTCAGATCTGCTGTCGTCCGGCACGCGCGCGTGCGCGGACGCGTGTCCGAACGACTGCTGTCGACCCTATCGGGGTCGCGCGCCCGTCGCGGTACGGACTCAGATGCCGACCTTGATGCGCGTGAAGCGCTTCAGGGTGACACCGGCCTCCTCCAGGACCTTCTGGACGGACTTCTTGTTGTCGAGCGCGTAGGGCTGGCCGAGCAGCGTGGCGTCCTTGAAGAAGCCGTTGAGGCGACCCTCGACGATCTTCGGCAGGGCGGCCTCGGGCTTGCCCTCGGCGCGGGTGGTCTCCTCGGCGACGCGGCGCTCGGACTCGACGACCTCGGCCGGGACGTCGTCCTTGGAGAGGTACTTCGGCGCGAAGGCGGCGATGTGCTGGGCGACGCCCTTGGCGATCTCGGCGTTGGGCTTGTCCAGCTCGACGAGCACACCGATCTGCGGGGGCAGGTCGGGCATCGTGCGGTGCATGTACGCCGTCACGTAGCCGTCGGCGAACTGCGCGAAGCGGTCCAGGACGATCTTCTCGCCCAGGTTGGCGTTGGCCTCGTCCACGAACGCCTGGACGGTCTTGCCGGCCTCGATCTCGGAGGCGAGCAGGGCCTCGAGGTCGGCCGGGGAGGTCTTGGCGACGTGCTCGGCGATGGCGGTGGCCACGGCCTGGAACTTCTCGCCCTTGGCGACGAAGTCCGTCTCGCACTTCAGCTCGACGAGGACACCGGAGGAGTTGTCGTCGGCGATGATCGAGACCACGGCGCCGTTCTCGGCGGAGCGGCCCTCGCGCTTGGCGACGCCCTTCTGGCCCTTGATGCGGAGCGCCTCGACGGCCTTGTCGACGTTGCCGTCGGCCTCGTCCAGCGCCTTCTTGCAGTCCATCATGCCGGCGCCGGTGAGCTCCCGGAGCTTCTTGACGTCGGCGGCGGTGTAGTTCGCCATGAGTCTGTGAATCTTTCTCGAAGTCTGGAGGTTCGGAGATCTGCGGGTCAGGACCTACCTGAGGGCAGGTCTCCGACTCGCCGCTGACCTACGGGTGAACGGCGGGAGCGGATGAGATGTCACCGCTCCCGCCGTCAACGGCTCTGACGGGGCGGTCAGGCCTGCTCGGCCTCGGCGGCCGGAGCGGCCTCGGCGGCGGGGGCCTCGGCGGGGGCCTCGGCCGGCTTCTCGGCCTCGGCGGCGGCCGGAGCGGCCTCCTCGCCCTTCTTCTCGCCCTCGAGCAGGTCGCGCTCCCACTCGGCCAGCGGCTCGCCGGCGGCCTTCTCGCCCTTGCCCTCGGTGGCGACGCCGCTGCGGGCGATGAGGCCCTCGGCGACGGCGTCGGCGATCACGCGGGTGAGCAGGGTGACGGAGCGGATCGCGTCGTCGTTGCCCGGGATCTTGTAGTCGACCTCGTCGGGGTCGCAGTTGGTGTCGAGGATGGCGACGACCGGGATGTTGAGCTTCCGGGCCTCGCCGACCGCGATGTGCTCCTTCTTGGTGTCCACGATCCAGACGGCGCTGGGCACCTTCTGCATCTCGCGGATACCGCCGAGGGTCTTCTCCAGCTTGGCCTTCTCGCGGGAGAGGACCAGCAGCTCCTTCTTGGTGAGGCCGGAGGCGGCCACGTCCTCGAAGTCGATCTGCTCGAGCTCCTTGAGGCGCTGCAGACGCTTGTAGACGGTCGAGAAGTTGGTGAGCATGCCGCCCAGCCAGCGCTGGTTCACGTAGGGCATGCCGACGCGGGTGGCCTGCTCGGCGATGGCCTCCTGCGCCTGCTTCTTCGTGCCGACGAACATGACCGTGCCGCCGTGGGCCACGGTCTCCTTGACGAACTCGTAGGCGCGGTCGATGTACGACAGCGACTGGAGCAGGTCGATGATGTAGATGCCGTTGCGCTCCGTGAAGATGAAGCGCTTCATCTTCGGGTTCCAACGACGGGTCTGGTGACCGAAGTGGACGCCGCTCTCCAGCAGCTCCCGCATCGTGACGACGGCCATGGCCGTATCTCCTTGAATTTCTCGGTTGTGCCGCGGATGCCGGACGGCTTCCGCGCCTGACGCCCACGACGCGCCGTTGCCGCAAGGACCGAGGGGCGCTGACATCGGGGTGCCGGCCGTGACCGGTCCTGATGTCGGGGCGTGCGAAGTCGACCCGGTGGCCCGGGTCGCCACCAGAAGTGTACGGGACCCGCGAGGCCGCGGGTGACGCCGTTGTCCACAACCCGGCCGGCGGTCCACAGGTCCGGGCGCTGATCACAGGCTCCCGGCACGCTGCGGGCATGCGAACGATGCGATGGATGCGTTGGGCGAGGACGGCCGCACGGCTGGTCCTGCTGATGATCATGACCCTGGCGGCGCTGCTGGTCCCGCCGCCTCCGTCCTGGCCGGCGGCGGCACCGGCGGCCGAGGTCGACGGCACGGCGCCGGCTGTCGGACGGGCGTGGCCGGTGGGGATACGGCCCCGGGTGCTGCGGGGCTGGGAGCCGCCGGCGACGGCGTACGGGCGCGGGCACCGTGGCGTGGACCTGGCGGCGGCGCCGGGGACGCCGGTACGGACGGTGGCGGCGGGCCGGGTCTCCTTCGCGGGCCGGGTGGCCGGGCGGGGCGTCGTCGCGGTGGAACTGGCGGGCACGGGCGATCCCCCGTTGCGCACGACCTTCGAACCGGTCCGCGCGTCGGTGGCCGAGGGCGACGAGGTGACGGCGGGTGAGGCGATCGGCACGGTGGAACCCGGGGGCTCCCACTGCACGGCACCCTGTGTGCACTGGGGACTGCTGCGGGCCGACGTCTATCTGGATCCGCTCACCCTGCTGCCCCCGTGGCTGCTGCACAGGGGCCCGTCGCGACTGCTGCCGGTGCTGGGGATCGCGGTACCCGGATGATCACCGGCGGACGCGTCCGTCGCCCCGCCCACGGGCAGCCGACGCGGGCGGCTGCGCCGGCCTTCACGCGCCGTGGTGGCGTCCTGGGCGGCCCGCTCCGTCCCGGAGAGGCGAGAGGCATGCGTGCGCGCGGCGCAGGGCGCCGCGGAAACGCTGCGTGTCCGGGGTGGGGCGGTCGTCAGCCCCGTACACCTCTGAGGACCATCGTGACCGCTGCCTCGGTGATCGCGTCGGGGTGTTCCGCCGCGCCCAGTTCGATGCGGCGCACGGCGGCGTCGACCACGCCCTGGAGGAGCATGGCCGCGAGGCGGGGCTCGGTGTGGCCCAGGCCTGCCAGGGCGTCGCCGATCATGGCCACGAGACCGCCGTGCGCGGCGCGGATCTTCTCGCGCGCGCCCGCGTCGAGTTCGCTCGCGGAGATCGCGACCACGGCGCGGTGCCGCCGGTCCCCGACCAGTTCCAGCTGCTTGCGGACGTAGGCCTCGATCGTGGCCTCGGCCCCGTCGGCGGCCGCCATCGCCGCCTCGACCTCCGCCGCCCAGACCGGGAAGTCGACCTCGCACAGCTCCTCGACGACAGCGGCCCGCGAGCGGAAGTACTCGTACACGGACGAACGCGCGAGGCCGGTGCGCTCGGCGAGGGCCGGGAAGGTCAGCGCCTCCGTACCGCCCTCGGACAGCAGGGAGCGTGCCGCGTCCAGCAGGGCGGCTCGCTGCATCGACCGGTGCTCGGCCACGGAGGCCGCTCGAATCCTTGGCACGTCAACCACTTTACGGAGGCACGGCCCGCGGCGGCCAGAGGATCGGCCGGCTCTCCGCCGGACGGGCTCAGCGGCCGAAGCTCGCCAGCTTCGCGCGCAGCTGGAGCACGGACTTGGTGTGGATCTGGCTGACCCGGCTCTCGGTCACGCCCAGGACGTTGCCGATCTCGGCGAGGGTGAGGCCCTCGTAGTAGTACAGCGTGACCACGGTCTTCTCCCGGTCCGGGAGCGTGTTGATGGCCCGGGCGAGGAACCTCCGCAGCTCCCGGTCCTCGGCCACTTCCACCGGATTGTCGGCGGCGGTGTCCTCCAGGGTGTCCATGAAGCTCAGCTGGTCGCCGCCGTCACCCCCGGCGTGCAGCAGCTCCTCCAGGGCGACGACGTTCGCCAGCGACAGCTGGCTGAAAACCGCGTGCAGCTCGGCCACCGAGATGCCCATCTCATCGGCGACCTCACCCTCCGACGGCGTGCGCCGCAGCCGTGCCTCCAGCGTGGCGTAGGCGCGCTCCACGTTGCGCGCCTTCTGCCGCACCGAGCGCGGGATCCAGTCCAGTGCCCGCAGCTCGTCGATCATCGCGCCCCGGATGCGGGTGATCGCGTAGGTCTCGAACTTGATCTCCCGGTCGACGTCGAACTTCTCGATCGCATCGATCAGCCCGAAGACCCCGGAGGAGACGAAGTCCGCCTGCTCGACATTGGGGGGCAGCCCCACACTGACCCGGCCGGCGACGTACTTCACCAGCGGCGAGTAGTGCAGGATCAGCTGCTCCCGCAGTCGTTCGTCCCCCGTCGCCTTGTACGACCGCCACAGCTCGTCGAGTGTCGAGGGAGCGGGCGGCCGCACGCTGCCACCGTCGCGGGCGGCTGGGGGGATCGCCGCCCGGTCGGACCCGGAGGTGTGCTGGGGCATTCGTCGCCTAGTGCCGTTCTGCCGTGGGCTGGTGCGGGCTGGGTGCGTGGTCTGTCCGATGTCGAGTTGCCTGTCCGTGTCGGGATCCCTCGTGAGCGTAGCGTGACTGCGGCGTCGCGGTGTGCGAAGAATCGAGGTGGGACCGTGCGCAGATTCGTTCCGGAGGCCGCCCCACCGGGGCACGCCCGTCGCTCTGAGTGATCACTGGGATACCCCAACTGGCGCAATTACCAAGGGGTGTCGGGGTTCCCCCGGACGGCCGAACACGCTCCGTCAACGGGTGTCGGGGCCGCCGCGTACCGACACCACCGCCTGGCGCGTCAACTTCCAGCCGTCGCCGTGTCGTTCGACGTAACCAAGTGCTCGTAGTTCGTACAGTCTCGCGATCGCGTCGTCCGGCGTGGTCTGCGCGGCCCGTGCGATCTCGTCCGGCCGGGCCGCTCCGCGGGCCGGGAGCGCGGCGAGGACCTGGCGGCCGGCCGGGTCGAGGAGGTCCCGGGGCAGCACCGGTCCCCTTCGCTCGGGCGCGAGCTCGCCCATGTCCCCGACCAGCTCGACGACCTCGTCGGCGTCGGTGACCAGGACGGCGTCCTGGCGCAGCAGCTCGTGCACCCCGGCGGAGAGCCCGCTGGTGGCCGGTCCCGGGACCCCTATCGTGTGCCGTCCCAGTCTCCGGGCCGCTCGGGCGGTCACCAGTGAGCCGCTGCGGTGGGCGGCCTCGACGACGACCGTGCCCCTGGTGAGCGCGGCGATCACCCTGTTCCGGAGGATGAATCTGCTCGGTGTCGGATGCTCGCCGGGCGGCAGTTCGCCGACGACGAGACCCTGCTCGGCGATCCTGCCGATCAGCCCGGCGTGTCCACGCGGATAGGGCCGGTCGAGGCCGCAGGCGAGGACGGCGACGGTGGCGCCGCCCGAGCCCAGCGCGCCACGGTGAGCGGCGCCGTCGACCCCGTAGGCACCGCCGGAGACCACGATCCAGCCGCGTTCGGCGAGGCCTGACGCGAGGGTGGCGGCCATGTGCGCGCCGTACTCGGTGCAGGCACGGGCGCCGACCACGGCGACCGAGCGCAACGCCCACATGCGCAGGTCCGCACCGCCGCGCACCCACAGCCCGAGCGGCCGGGCGTCCCCCAGGTCGTCGAGCTGCGCGGGCCACTCGGCGGTGCCCGGAGGGACGAACCGCACCCCGGCGTCCCGGGCGACGGCGAGGTCCCTGCCCGGCTCGGCCCGCTCGGCCCGCGCGACCAGGCCGGCCCATCGTCTGCCGCTCACCCCGGGCAGCGGCTCGGTCCCTTTCCGCAGCCTCCGCACCACCGCGTCCACGCCGAGTTCCCTGACCCAGCGCCCGCCGGTCTCGTCACCGGGTTCGACGACCCGGGTGAGGAAGACCCGGCCGAGCAGCTCCCGCTCGGGCTCGGCCGCGGCGCTCATACCGCCGCTCCGACGGTCATGGGCACCCCGCGCGGGACACCGGTGCGCAGTTGCAGGGCGAGGGCCACGTCCGTGGCGTCGGGCCGGTCGTGTCCGCAGAGGTCGGCGACGGTCCAGGCGACCCGCAGCACCCGGTCGAGACCCCGGGCGGTGAGCACACCGCGCTCCAGGCTCCGTTCGGCGTCGTCCATGGCACCGGGCGCGGCCTGCCAGCGGCTGCGCAGCTCCCGTCCGGGGACTTCGCTGTTGGTCCCCCACGGCGTGCCGGTGAGCCGCGCGGCCGCGCGTTCCCGGGCGTCCCTCACCCGTTCGGCGACCGTGGCGGTGGTCTCGCCCCGGGCGCCGCCCGCCGTCAGTTCGGTGCGGGTGACGCGGTCGACCTCGACGCGCAGGTCCACCCGGTCGAGCAGTGGCCCGGACAGTCTGGCCTGGTAGCGGCGGATCGCCGAGGGCGGGCATTCGCACTGGTCGTTGGTCTGCGAGAAACGTCCGCAAGGGCACGGGTTGGCGGCGAGCACCATCAGGAACCGCGCCGGGAAGCGCACCACCCCCGCACTGCGCGCGATGACCACGTGTCCGGCCTCCAGCGGCTGGCGCAGGGCGTCCAGGGCCCGGCTGCTGAACTCCGGCGTCTCGTCCAGGAACAGCACGCCCCGGTGCGAGAGGGAGACCGCTCCCGGCCGGGCCGTACCGGGGCCGCCGCCGACGAGTGCCTGCATCGTGGCCGAGTGGTGCGGTGCGCAGTAGGGGGCCGTGTCGATCAGGGGCTTGCCCGGTGGCAGCAGGCCCGCCACCGAGTGCACGGCCGTCACCTCGAGGGACGCCTGCCGGTCCAGCGGCGGCAGGATCGACGGCAGCCGCTCCGCGAGCATGGTCTTGCCCGCGCCGGGCGGGCCCTCGAGGAAGAGGTGGTGTCCGCCGGCCGCGGCGACCTCCACCGCCGTCCGTGCCGAGAGCTGGCCCACGACATCCGCGAGGTCGTGGCCCTGGTCGTGCTGGGCCGCGCCGACGCTGTGCACGCCGGTGGCCGCCCCGGTGCCGGGGACGCGCAGACCGGCGAGCAGCGGATCGGGGCGCGTCGGTTCCTCGGCCTCCTCCTCGGGCACGGGCTCGTCGGTGAGGACCGCGATCAGCTGGCGCAGGCTGCGGATGCCCAGGACGGACACGCCCGGTACCAGCGAGGCCTCGGCCGCGGCGCACTCCGGCACCACGACCTGCTCGTATCCCGCGTCGGCCGCGGCCAGCACGGCGGGCAGGATGCCGCGCACCGGCCGCACCCGGCCGTCCAGCCCGAGTTCGCCGATCATCACGATGTCGGCGAGCACGCGTGGGTCGATCCGCTCGGCTGCGCCGAGCACGGCGCAGGCGACGGCGAGGTCGAACCCGCTGCCGGCCTTCGGGACCGAGGCCGGGCTGAGTCCCACGGTGAGCTTCTTCTGCGGCCACTCCCCGCCGGAGTTGACCACGGCGGCCCTGACCCGGTCCCGGCTCTCCGTCAGGCTCTTGTCCGGCAGCCCCACCAGCGTGAACGCCGCGACCCCCGGTTCGAGATCGGCCTGGACCTCCACGACCACGCCCTCGACGCCCACCAGCGCCACCGAGCACGTACGGGCGAACCCCATGTCAGGCCACCCCCCGGACGTGCTCGACGACGGGTGCGCCGCGGGCCGGCAGCAGCACGCCGACCAGGTCGATGCGGACCCCGCCGGGCGGTGCTCCCCCGTGTTCCTGCAGCCAGCGTTCGGCGAGGCCCCGCAGTCGGCTCGCCTTGGCCGGCGTGACGGCTTCCATGGGGTGCTGGAAGGGCCCTGCCCTGCGGGTCTTCACCTCGCAGACGACCAGGGCGTCACCGTCCCTGGCCACGATGTCGATCTCACCGGTCCTGCCGCAGCGCCAGTTGCGCTCCAGGACGGTCATCCCCGCCTGTGTCAGCCGTCGTGCGGCCAGTGTCTCGCCATACCTGCCGAGTGCGCTGCGTGCCCGTTGTGCCGTCATGTCGATCACCACCTCCGGGGCCAACGGTCACGCAGGCCGGCCCCCGGAGTGGATCTTGGTGCGGAACTCGGCGGCTGTGGACAACTCCGTCACCCGTACGAGGAAGCGGCTCACCCGCTCGGGAGCTCCAGATCGCTCTTGTTGAGCTCCTCGATGTTCACGTCCTTGAAGGTCAGAACACGCACCTGTTTCACGAAGCGGGCCGGCCGGTACATGTCCCAGACCCAGGCGTCCGCCATGGACACCTCGAAGAACACCTCACCCTGGACCGAGTGCACCTGCATCTCGTAGTCGTTGGTCAGGTAGAAGCGCCGCTCGGTCTCGATCACGTATTTGAACAGACCGACGACATCGCGGTACTCCCGGTAGAGCTTCAGCTCCATCTCGGTCTCGTACTTCTCGAGGTCCTCGGCGCTCATGGCATGTTCCCCTTCAGCCGTGCGATCCCACCATTGTGCGCCAGTCCCGGGGGTCACCGGACGATTTCGGTGTCCAGGGTCACGGGCCCGGCGGGGGGACCTTCGTCGAGCAGTGTCCGCAGCAGCTCGGCGAGTCTGGTCGGATACACCGTCTCATGGGCACGGGCGAGTTCCGGGCACGTCCACCAACGTGCTCCGGCGACACTGCGCCGCTCCAGCTCGGTCAGGGCCGTGGCCGCGGTGACCGTCTGCGTGGTGCGGGCGAGGTAGTACCACTCGTCCTGGTCCCAGCGGCGCCCCGCGAACGGGAAGGAGCACCTCCGCCGCCAGAGCACGGGCCCCAGCTCGACGTCCGTGATGCCGGTCTCCTCGGCGAGCTCCCGCAGCGCGGCCTGCTCCCGCGTTTCGTCGCCCTCCACACCGCCGCCGGGGGTGAACCACCAGTCGTCGGCCGGGTCGTCCGGTTCATGGCCGTGCAGCAGGAGGATGCGGTCCTGCGGGTCGAGCAGCACGACCCGGGCGACCCTGCGCAGCCCGCCCGTGTAGGAATCCTCGCCCGCCGGGACGGGTTCAGCGGACACCGGCGGCCCCCGCGTTCGCCCGGGCCCTGGACGCGCCCGCCCGCTTGGCGACGGGGCCGTACGCGGCGCCGCCGAGCACGAGCACGGCACCGCCGACCACCAGCGCCACGACGGTCCTGAGCGGGCCGGGTGAGGAGAGCGCACCGAGCTGCTCGAAGCCGGTGGGAGCCTCCAGCATGCCGTCCATCGGCCAGGCCACGGCGTCGACCCGGGCCCGGACCGCATCGCGGGAGACGGTGCCGCCGGCGGCGTCGGTCAGATGGGCCGTGGAGTCGACCGACCCGGAACGTTCGTCACCGAGCAGGAACAGGCGCCCCTTCGGAACGGTCACCTCGGGGAAGTTGGCGAACCCGGTCACCGTGTCCTCGGGGAGATACGGTTCGTCGATCTCCTTGCCGTTCACCTTGAGCTTGCCGTCCTGGCAGCAGGAGACCTTGTCACCGCCCACGGCGACCACCCGCTTCACCATGGGGGCGTTCGACCAGGTGGCGTCCTCGAAGACGACGACGTCGCCGCGGCGGACGTCACCGCCGTCGATGCGCTGGGCCAGTACCCGGTCGCCGGCCGCGATCGTCGGTGCCATCGACGTGGTGGGCACGGTGTACGGCCGGTACACGACCGCACCCCAGACGAAGCCGCCGAGGAACAGCACCATGCCCAGGGCCACGGCCAGGTTGGACAGGCGCTGCCCGGTCCTGCTGCCCGCCCGGGCGCTGCCCGGGCCGCTGCTGCCGGGGACCGTGCGCGTCGTGCTCTGACCACTCATGGGCCGCACCCTACCCGGCAGTACCGGACGCGGTCAGCCCTCCTGGCGGCCCGCTCCGCCGCCGTGCCGCCGGCGCCGCAGGAGCACCAGCGGCACCGCTCCCGCGAGCGCGAGTCCCTGCGGCGCGGCCGACAGGGCCGCGGCGGACGGCGACGAGGCGTCCAGGCCGGGCTGGTCGAAGGTGTCCGGGACCGGCAGGTTGGTCCAGCGGTTGATCGGCCAGGCGATGACGATGGCGCGGCCGACGACCTTGTCCACAGGGACGAAGCCGTCGTTCTTGTCGGCCTGGTTGTAGCGCGAGTCCCGGGAGTTCTGGCGGTGGTCGCCCATGACCCAGATGTGGTCCTCGGGGACCTTCACCTTGAACTGGCCGCCCTGGTCGTCCTGGCTGCACGGGGTGTTGCCCGGGTACACGTACGGCTCGTTGAGCGCCTTGCCGTTGACCTTGAGCGGGCCGGTGCCCTTGCACTCGATGGTGTCACCGCCGACGCCGACGACCCGCTTGATCAGGTCCTTCTCCTCCGCGGAGGGCATCAGACCGATCCAGCTGAGGACCTTCTGCAGGGGGTTGGGGTCGGGGGTGGGCTCGCCCGCCAGCCAGTTGTCGGGGTCGTGGAAGACGACCACCTCACCGCGCTCGGGCTCGGAGCCGAACCACGGGGTGAGCTTGTCGACCAGGACCCGGTCACCCTGCTGGAGGGTGTTCTGCATCGAGTCGGACGGGATGGAGAACGCCTGCACCAGGAAGGTCTTGATCAGCAGCGCCAGCACCAGCGCGATGCCGATCAGGATGGGCAGCTCCTTCCAGAAGGAGCGGGGCTGCTTCGGCCGGGGGGAGCCGTCGCCCGACCCTCCCTGCTCCGTGGGGGGCTGCTCGTCCCCGGGGCCGTCGCCGCCACCCGCTGAGGAGGGTTTCCCGAGGAACACGGTGTCGTCCGCCGCCGGACGGCTCGCTTCCGCGGGACGTCCGCGGTGCTCCTCGCCCTCGCGTCCGGACCGTGCGCCAACCGCCGCATCCCCCACGCCAACTCCTCACTCTCTGCCGCCGCCCGCGCCATGCCCGGCGCAGGCCCACCACTCCCATAACGAGCGGGAGTTCCGCAGGGGTCGGGAGCCGGACGATTCCGTTGGGATCGTCCGGGGCAACCCTATGCGACAGCGGGGCGGCAGCGGTCGAACCGGGCGTGGAGTCCGACACGGATGCGTAGGTGGTGGGTTCTTCCAGCGTGCTCCAGTGGGCGAGCGGCCAGGCGATGACCATGGCCCGGCCCACCACCTCGTCCTCGGAGACGGTGCCCCCGTAGTCGGTGTCCTGGTGGAAGCGGGAGTCGGCCGAGTTGGCCCGGTGGTCGCCCATCACCCACAGCCGCCCCTCGGGCACCGTGACGTCGAAGGGCGTCTTGGAGGGGACGTTGCCGGGGTAGAGGTAGTCCTCGTTCAGCGGTACGCCGTTGACGGTGACCCGGCCCTGCTTGTCGCAGCACTGGACCCGGTCGCCGCCGACGCCGACGACCCGCTTGATGAGGTCCTTCTCGTTCTCGGACGGCAGCAGTCCGATGAAGGTGAGCCCTTCCTTGATCTGCTTGATCCCGACGGGGTCCTCGTTCTTGGGGACGGTCCGTTCGTCCTTGAGCCAGCCGCCGGGGTCCTTGAACACGACGACGTCGCCGCGCTGCGGCTTGGAGCCGAACCACGGGGTGAGCTTGTCGACCAGCACCCGGTCGCCGATCTGGATCGTCTGCTCCATGGAACCGGACGGGATGACGAAGGCCTGGACGAGGAACGTCTTGAGCACCAGCGCGATCAGGACGGCCACACCGATGAGGAGGGGTATCTCCTTGACCGCGCTGCGCCTGCGGCGCCGCTTGACCTTGCGCTGGAGTTTGCGCCGCTCGGCCCGGGTACGCCCCGAGCCGGGGACGGCGGTGCGCCGGGAACCGGTGGGCAGCAGGTTCTCCGTGGGGCTCTCCGGGAGGCCGCGGGGCTTGCCGCGATTACCCATGGCCGCCCCCTGCCGGGCGGGCCGCGTCCGCCTCCCTGTCGGGCACGCGCGCGTAGGCGTCGGGCCGCTGCAGCCGGGTGGCGCGATCGAACGGCCATACGATCCCGTCGGCGCGGCCGATCACCTCGTCCACCGGGACCATGCCGCCGCCGGGCGAGCCGAGGCGGTCCCGGGAGTCGCTGGAGTTGCTGCGGTGGTCACCGAGGACGAACAGCCTCCCGTCGGGCACGACGACGTCGAACGGCACCGTGGAGGGGCTGTCTCCGGGGAACAGGAAGCCCGACTCGTCGACCGAACGGCCGTTCACCCGGATCCTCCCCTCACCGTCACAGCAGACCACGTGATCCCCGCCCACCCCGACGACCCGTTTGATGTAGTCGGCGTCACCGAAATACCCGGTGCCGTCGAACACAATCACGTCGCCGCGGTCCGGCCCGTCGCCGAAGCGGTACGCCAACTTACTTACGAGAACCCGGTCCCCGGCCCTCAATCCGCTTTCCATCGATCCACTGGGAATCTCGAACGGCCGCGCCACGAGGGTGTTGACGGCCAGCAGGAACAGCAGACAGAGCAGCAGGGCCAGGGTAATGCGCCCGCCGGGCAGCGAACGCGTGATACGCGGCACCAACGCGGAGCGCGACCGCCCTTCCGGCCCCGCCGTCCCCGAGGTGTCCTCGGGTCCGGCCGGGGGGAAGGCGCGGTCGCGCTCCGTCGGCTGTGCTTCGGTGTCCATCGGGGCCAGATGCTATCCGGCCGCGATGTGACGCCGGTAAAGCGCTCAGTTCTCGCGCTTCTCCTTGATCTTCGCCGCCTTGCCGCGCAGCTCGCGCAGGTAGTACAGCTTGGCGCGGCGGACGTCACCCTTGGTGACGAGCTCGATCTTCTCCACGATCGGGGTGTGCACCGGGAAGGTGCGCTCGACGCCGACGGAGAAGGAGACCTTGCGGACCGTGAAGGTCTCGCGGACGCCGGCACCCTGGCGGCGGATCACCACGCCCTTGAACTGCTGCACACGGGAGCGGTTGCCCTCGATGACGCGCACGTGGACGTTGACGGTGTCGCCGGGGCGGAACGCCGGGACGTCGCTGCGCAGCGACGCGGAGTCGACGGAGTCGAGCAGGTGAGACATTTCGTCTGCTTTCTTCGCTGATGCCGCAGGTCATCAACGGCAACTAGAGTTTCGGACCAGAGGTGCGATGCGGGCGGGCGTCGTGTCCCCCTGCGGCAGGGGCGCACGCCTGACGGCGCACAACAGCGGCCTATTCTTCCACGCCGTCGGTCCTGCGCCAAAATCGGCCGTACCGCTCGCCGTCGGGGTCCGGCTCCCAGCCCAGGATGGACAGCATCTCGCGGTCCTTCTTGTCGAAGGCCTTGGGATCGCAGCGCTCGATGAGGTCGGGCCGGTGGGCCGTGGTCCGGCGCAGCGCCTCGTCGCGCCGCCAGCGGGCGATCTTCCCGTGGTGGCCGCTGAGCAGCACGTCCGGCACGCCCCGGCCGCGCCACAGCGGGGGCTTGGTGTGCACGGGGCCCTCCAGCAGATTGGCCATGGCGCCGGGCGCGAAGGAGTCGTCGCGGTGCGATTCGGCGTTGCCGAGAACGCCGGGGAGCAGACGTGCCACGGCCTCGGTGACGACGAGGACGGCCGCTTCACCGCCGGCCAGGACGTAGTCGCCGATGGAGACCTCGTACACGGGCATCCGGGTGGCGTACTCGTCGACGACACGGCGGTCGATGCCCTCGTAGCGTGCCGGGGTGAAGATCAGCCAGGGGCGCTCGCTGAGGTGGACCGCCAGTTCCTGGGTGAAGGGGCGGCCGCTGGGGGTGGGGACGATCAGGGCCGGTTCGCGGGAGCCGGCCTCGTAGCCGTCCGCCAGGACCGAGTCGAGCGCGTCTCCCCACGGCTCGGTCTTCATGACCATGCCGGGACCGCCCCCGTACGGGGTGTCGTCGACGGTGTTGTGCCGGTCGTAGGTCCAGGCGCGCAGGTCGTGGACGTGGACGTCGAGCTGTCCGCGCGCGCGTGCCTTGCCCACGAGGGAGACGTTCAGCGGTTCCAGGTACTCGGGGAAGATCGTGACGACGTCGAGCCGCATCACGCCTCTTCCTCGCCGGCGTCCCGGGCGGAGGCACTGTGTCCATCAGCGACATCGTCGCGGGCGGAGGCGATCTCGGCACGGTCGTCGATCAGTCCGGGCGGCGGGTCGATGACCGCGCGCTGCTCCTCCAGGTCGATCTCGGTGACGATCTCCTCGACGAACGGCACGTACACCTCGGTGCCGTCGGGGCGCTCGACCACGAAGAGGTCCTGGGTGGGCAGGTGCGAGATCTCGGAGATCCGGCCGACCGCCGTGCCGTCGACGGTCACCACGTCGAGGTCGATCAGCTGGTGGTCGTAGTACTCGTCCTCGTCCTCGGGCCGCTCGTCCGGGTCGACGTCGGCGATGAGGAGGGTGTTGCGCAACGCCTCGGCGGCGTTGCGGTCGCGCACGCCCTCGAAGCGCAGCAGGAGGCGGCCGCTGTGCACACGGCCGGTCTCGATGGTGAGCGGACCGACGGATGCGGGGTCGGTGGTCAGGACGGCACCGGGCCCGAGCCTGAGCTCCGGTTCGTCGGTGCGGACCTCGACGGTGACCTCGCCCTTGATGCCGTGGGCGCGGCCGATGCGAGCGACTACCAGCTGCACTGTGCTTGATCTCCTGTCGGACTGCGGCGAGCCGCTGCCGGCTCCTACGACTGCGGGCCGGGGACGGCCAAGAGGCCCTCCCCGGCCCGAGCCGGTGCTGCGTTTGGCGTCAGCGGACGTGGTCCACGTCGACGAGGTCGACACGGACACCGCGGCCGCCGATGGCGCCCACGACGGTGCGCAGAGCGCGTGCGGTGCGGCCGTTGCGGCCGATCACCTTGCCGAGGTCGTCCGGGTGGACCCGGACCTCGAGCACACGCCCGCGCCGCAGGTTGCGCGAGGCGACCTGCACATCGTCGGGATTGTCGACGATGCCCTTCACGAGGTGCTCGAGAGCCTCCTCGAGCATGCTCAGGCCTCGGTCGACGCGGACTCGGCGGCGGCCTCGTCCTTCTTCTCAGCCTTCTTCTTCTGGGTGATGGCCTCACCCTTGCCCTCGTCGTCGCCGCCGAGCGCCTCGAACGACGGACGGGCGGACTTCTCGGCCTGCTGCAGCAGCGGGGCGGGAGCGGGCTCGCCCTTGAACTTCTGCCAGTCGCCGGTCTTCTTCAGGATGGCGAGCACGGGCTCGGTCGGCTGGGCGCCGACACCGAGCCAGTACGCCACGCGCTCGGCGTCGACCTCGATCACCGACGGGTTGTACGTCGGGTGGTATTTGCCGATCTCCTCGATGGCCCGGCCGTCACGGCGGGTACGGGAGTCGGCGACGACGATGCGGTAGTGAGGCGAACGGATCTTGCCCAGACGCTTCAGCTTGATCTTGACTGCCACGGGAGTGGGTTCTCCTGGATTTGACGTGGTTGGGCACGGCGAGACGCCGCGTGGGGTTGCGGTACCCGAGTGCCCGATGGACGCGTCAGCCGGAGGAGAGAGGGGTCCTGTGCGGCTGTCGAGTACAGCTGACCATTCTGCCACACCCCACGGGGCGCGGATGCCGCGGGGCGTCCGGAAGCGGGCACGGCTGAACGGCACCCGGCGTTGCGGTGGAACCACGGCGGGTGCACGGCCCGGACGCGGCGGCCGAGCCGACCCGGCACCCACGAGGTGCCGGGTCGTCAGCTCGCTGCCGCCACTTCCGGGATCCGGAAGGGCTTGCCGCAGCCGCCGCAGACGATGGGGGCCTGGGCCAGGACCGAGGGGACGACGCGGACGTTGCGGCCGCAGTCGCAGACGGCCTTGACGCGCACCCCGCCCCCGGAGGAGCCGTGCCGGGCGGCCGGCCCGCGGAAGCTGCGGGCGGTGTCGCCCGCGGTCGCCGCGGTGTGGGCCTTCAGGGCGCGATGGAGGCGTTCCGTCGTCGGACGGTAACGCCGCTTCGCCTCGGGAGTGAGTGTGACCAGCGAGAAACCGCTGCTGGGGTGCGGCTCCTCGGGGTGGTCCAGGCCCAGCTCCTCGGCGATCGCGAGGAATCTGCGGTTGTGGTAGCGGCCGGCGCGGGATGTGTCGCGTACGCCGCGTGCTGCGGCGACGCCGTGGACTGCCTCGTGCAGCAGTCGTTCGAAGGAGAGCTCGTGACCGCACGCGGACGAGGACTCCCCGATCAGGGACTCGGGCGCGGCAAGATCGGGCAGTTCGGGGTGGTACCGCTGAATGTCGGCCCACGCCTGTGCCAGCTCTGCGGCGAGAACAGGTGGTGTCTGTGTCGTGCTCACGTAATGACAACGAGCCGGGATGCCTCTGTGTTCCGATTCCGGGGCATCCCAAATAATTTGCACGTACCCGTCAGTTTGCCGCTGATGCGTCCTGACGAGGGCGGGTGCGCTGATCTGCGGAGAAGCCTCGCAGCTCGCCTCAAGGTGGTGCGTAGGCTGACGTACGCCCACCCGTCTCCCACCGCCACCCTCATAGGAGGCCCTCACGGGCCGCCCCCGTTTCCGCGTGTAAGCGGTCTCTGTGCGCCGGTGCACGTGAGCTCCCCAGGTACGCAAGAGGCGTTTCGGCCGCTCTCGCGTGACACGGCCCGACCGGCTCACCGCGGGCGCCACGACCTGACGTTACCGCGTCCCCCACGCGCCGCTCGCACCACCCCACCCCCACGGCTGGGGCCCTCGCGCCCTGGCCGGAACCGGTCCCCGGACGCCTTCACCATGGCCGACCGCACGGCCCCGGATTACCGGAACGTGAATTCTTGCCACTGGCACGAGCAACTACCAAGCCGCGGCCGCATTCCACTGGACGGCGCGTCGAGGGCGGAGTTTCCTGGCATACGGGGGGTGTGCGGGCGCACTGCACGGGGGCCAGGGAATCGGGCACTGCGGCAACTCTCGGCTGATTGGGGCGCTTACCTATGACACCTACGCTCGTGCGGCAGCACCTGCCTCACACGGGGGCCGCCCCCCGGGTGGACCTGCGTGCACGCGCGCGTGACTGGTCCGAGATCCAGGAGCGGATGCTCGTACCGCTCTACGAGGCGGTCTACGAGCGACTGGACGTCGGTCCCGCCACACGGCTGCTCGGCCTCGGCTGCGGCTCCGGACTGGCCCTGCTGATGGCGGCCTCGCGCGGTGCCACGATCACCGGTGTCGACACCTCCGCCGACCGGCTGGCCCTCGCGCGGGAACGGCTGCTGCCCGAGGAGCGGGAACCGTACGCGCGCACCGGTACCAGGATCGTGCAGGGCTCACCGGCGGACACGGCCCGCGCGGACGCGTACACCGTGGTGACCGCGTTCGAACCGATCGGCTGTCTCGCGGGCGACGCGGAGGGACTGGGCGAGCTGCTCGCCGAGGCGGTGCCGCTCGCGGGGCGCGGAGCGGCCGTGGTGCTGGCCGGCTGGGGCCCGCCGGAACGGTGCGCCACCGCGTCGGTGCTGCGGGTGGCCGCCAAACTCGCGGAGCCGCTGCGCGGCGCGGCCACCTGGCGCCCGGCCGACCGCGACGACCTGGAACAGGTCGCCGAGCGGGCGGGACTGCGGCCGGACGGATCCGGGCGGGTGGCCTGCCCGTTCGGCTACGCCGACGCCGACAGCGCGGTGCGGGGCCTGAGGTCGACCGGGCTGTTCGACCCGGCGATCAGGGCAACGGACCAGGTGCAGGTCGACAAGGAGCTGACGGAAGCCGTGCATCCCTACCAGCGGCCGGACGGAACCGTGTGGATGCCCAACGTGTTCCGGTACCTCGTCGCACGCACCCCCTGAGACACGCCACCGGGGCGCCCCTCCGTGGAGGGACGCCCCGGTGTCACGCCGGCGAGGGCCTCAGCCCTCTCAGCTCATGAACTTCTTGAACTCGTCGGGCAGCTCGAAGTCCTTGCCGCCCTGCTGCGGCAGGCCGAAGGCGCTGCCGCCCTCCGCGGCGGCGGCGCGGCGCGCGGCCTCCTCCTGCTCCTGCTGCTTGCGCTTCATCGGGTTGCCGGAGCGCTGCTTGCCCTTGGCCTGCTTCTGCTTCTTCTTCTGCCGGCCCGGACCGCCGCCCATGCCCGGCATCCCGGGCATCCCCGGCATGCCGCCGCCCTGAGCCATGCGGGACATCATCTTCCGCGCCTCGAAGAACCGCTCGACCAGGTTCTTCACCGCACTGACCTCGACGCCGGAGCCCTTGGCGATACGGGCACGGCGCGAGCCGTTGATGATCGTCGGCTCCTGGCGCTCGGCCGGGGTCATCGACTTGATGATCGCGGCGGTGCGGTCGACGTCCCGCTCGTCGAGGTTGTTGATCTGGTCCTTGATCTGCCCCATGCCGGGCAGCATCCCGAGCAGCTTGCTGATGCTGCCCATCTTCCGGACCTGCTCCATCTGGGCGAGGAAGTCGTCCAGGGTGAAGTCCTGGCCCTTCTTCGACGCCAGCTTGGAGGCCATCTTCTCGGCCTCTTCCTGGCTGAACGTCTTCTCCGCCTGCTCGATCAGGGTGAGCAGGTCACCCATGTCGAGGATGCGGGAGGCCATCCGGTCCGGGTGGAAGGCGTCGAAGTCGTCGAGCTTCTCGCCGTTGGAGGCGAACATGATCGGCTTGCCGGTGATCTGCCGGATCGACAGGGCCGCACCGCCGCGCGCGTCACCGTCGAGCTTGGAGAGCACCACGCCGTCGAAGCCGACGCCGTCGCGGAAGGCCTCGGCGGTGTTGACCGCGTCCTGACCGATCATCGCGTCGACGACGAAGAGGATCTCGTCGGGCGAGACCGCGTCCCGGATGTCCGCGGCCTGCTGCATCATCTCCTGGTCGATGCCCAGGCGGCCGGCGGTGTCGACGATCACGATGTCGTGCACCTTGGTCCGCGCGAACTCGATGGAGTCCTTGGCGACCTTCACCGGGTCGCCCACGCCGTTGCCCGGCTCAGGAGCGTAGACGGCCACGCCCGCGCGCTCGGCGACGACGCTCAGCTGGTTGACGGCGTTGGGGCGCTGGAGGTCGGCGGCGACCAGCACCGGCGAGTGCCCCTGCTCCTTCAGCCAGCGGCCGAGCTTGCCCGCGAGGGTGGTCTTACCGGCACCCTGCAGACCGGCCAGCATGATCACGGTGGGGGGCTGCTTGGCGAAGCGCAGCCGGCGGGTCTCGCCGCCCAGGATCGTGACGAGCTCGTCGTTCACGATCTTGAGGACCTGCTGGGCGGGGTTCAGCGCCTTGGAGACCTCGGCGCCGAGGGCGCGCTCCTTGACGTTCTTGATGAACGTGCGGACGACCGGCAGGGCCACGTCCGCTTCCAGCAGGGCGATGCGGATCTCACGCGCCGTGGCGTCGATGTCCGCTTCGGACAGCCTGCCCTTGCCCCGGAGGGATTTGAAAGTGGCTGACAAGCGGTCGGAGAGAGTATCGAACACGGCGGCGTAGGTCCTCGCGTCGGCAGTGGTGTGGGTCGCCCTCCAGGGTATCCGGACGCGCAAGCAAATCGTCCCTGCCCGCTGCGGAGAGCGGACAGGGAGCGCATCCGGGTAACGCGGATTCCGATGCCGAGGTCACGCCCTGAGCATCTCCTCGAGCTTCCGGGCCACCGCCACGGCCTCCTCGGAGGGCAGCGGGGCGCCCTCGGCGCCGGTGACGTAGAAGGCGTCGACGGCGTTGGCGCCCAGGGTGCTCGCGTGGGCGCTGCGCACCCGTACGGCCGCGTCCTCCAGTGCGCGGCCGATGCGGAACAGCAGCCCGGGGGCGTCCTGGGCACGGACCTCGATCACCGTGGCGTGCCGGGAGGCGGCCGGGGCGACCGTCACGCGGGGCGGGGGTGCCACCACGCCCCGCCGCCTCGGATACGCGGCGTCGCGTTCGCTGAGGCGGCTCGCGATGTCGAGGCTGCCGTCGAGGGCGCGTACGAGGTCGGCGCGGAGCCGGGCGGCCTGGGGCAGGGAGCCGTACTCGGCGGCGACCCGCCAGTCCAGCAGCAGCACGGAGCCGTCGACGCCGTCGGGGAGCTCCAGGGCCCGCAGCTCGGCGGTCCGCACGGTCAGCCGGTGCACGGCGAGCACGCCGGCCACCGCGGGCAGCACGCCCGCCTGGTCCGGTACGGCGATGAGCAGCTCCACGCCCAGCGGTTCGGGGTCGCCGGAGGGCTCGGCGGGCGGTGCGGTCTGGGCCCGCAGGGACAGTACGGGCGCGCCCGTGGCGACGGCCTCGAGCGCGAGCCGCTCGTGTTCCGCGGTGGGCGCGGCCTCGGCGGGGTCGGCCGGGACCTCCCCGGACAGCACGGCGGAGACCCGTCTGACCAGGTCGGCGACGAGCGAGGCGCGCCAGGACGACCAGGCGGCGGGACCGGTGGCGAGGGCGTCCGCCTCGGTGAGGGCGTGCAGGAGTTCGAGCGTGCCCTGGGTTCCGACGGCCTCCGCCACCGCGCGCACCGTGGCGGGGTCCTCCAGGTCACGCCGGGTGGCGGTCTCGACGAGCAGGAGGTGATGGCGTACGAGGGCGGCGATCACGGTGACGTCCTGGTGATCGAAGCCGATGCGAGCGGCCACGTCCTTGGCGATGACCTCTCCGGCCACCGAGTGGTCGCCGGGCCAGCCCTTGCCGATGTCGTGCAGCAGCGCGGCGACCAGCAGCAGGTCGGGCCGGTGCACGCGCCGGGTGAACTCGGAGGCGCGCACGGCGGTCTCGATGAGGTGCCGGTCCACGGTCCACAGGTGGACGGCGTTGCGCTGGGGGCGGCAGCGGACCCGTTCCCAGTCCGGCAGCAGGCTGTTGACCAGGCCTTCCGCCTCCAGCGCCTCCCAGACCTGCACCGTGGGCCGGCCCGATCCCAGCAGGGTCACGAGCTGTTCCCGTGCCTCGGCGGGCCAGGGCGTGGGCAGTGGGCGCGCGCTGGTGGCCATGCGCCGTACGGCGTGCAGGGAGAGCGGGAGCCCGGCCTGTGCGGCGGCGGCCGCGGCGCGCAGGGGGAGCACGGGGTCGCGTTCGGGGCGTGCGGCGCGGGCGAGTACCACCTCGCCGTCGTGTTCCACGACCCCTTCGGCCAGCGGGGAGCGCTCGGACGCCGGCTTTCCGCCGCCCAGCATGGCGCGCAACCGGGGCCGCACCGCGCGGGAGCGCAGGACGCGTCCCACCTCGCGCCAGGTCACGTCACCGGCGTAGGCGATGACCCGCGCGGCCTCGTAGACCTGCCGCAGCAGCGCGTCCGCGTCGAGCAGGCCGAGCTCGGCCGCGACCTGGTCCTGCTCCTGGAGGGCCAGACGGTCGGTGGCGCGACCGGTCGCCAGGTGCAGGGCGTCCCGTACGTCGAGGAGCCGGCGGCGGGCGTCGGTGAGGCCCTCGCGCGGGGCGTCGGCGAGCCAGGACGCGGCCACCGCGCGCAGGGCGGTGACGTCGCGCAGTCCGCCGCGGGCCTCCTTGAGGTCGGGTTCCAGGAGGTACTGCAGCTCGCCGTGCCGTTCGGCGCGTTCCTCGCTCAGCTCCCGCAGCGCGGGGAGGCGTTTGGGCGCCTGGTTGCGCCAGTCGGCGAGCACCGCCGTGCGCAGGGCGGTGGTGAGGCCGAGGTCGCCGGCGATGTGCCGGGCGTCCAGCAGTCCGAGCTGGACCTTGAGGTCCTCCCCCGCCGTCCTGCGGGCCTCGGCCGGGGTGCGGACGGAGTGGTCGAGGGCGAGGCCCAGGTCCCAGACGGGGTACCAGAGGCGGTCCGCGAGTGCGGCGACCGCCTCGGGGTCCCCGCCGTCGTGCAGCAGGAGCAGGTCGAGGTCGCTGCGCGGGGAGAGTTCCGCGCGCCCGTAGCCGCCCACGGCGACCAGGGACACTCCGCGCGCCCCCTGGCTGCCGGCGGCGAAGAGCCCGCTGAGCCACTGGTCCGTGAGCTCCGCCAGGGCGGCACGGCGCGGCGGCCCGGACCGCGCCTTCTCGTTGAGAAGGTGCAGCCGGGCCGCCGCGTAGCCGCTGGGTCCCGAGTCCTCTGCCTCGTTGTGCATGTCCGTCCCCGTCACCCGGCGGCTCCTGTTCCGTCCGTCTGCTGTCAGAGCGCGTCCGGGCCGCGCTCGCCGGTCCGCACCCGTACGGCCGTCTCGACCGGGATCGACCAGACCTTGCCGTCACCGATCTTGCCGGTGCGGGCCGCCTTGACCACGACGTCGATCAGCTGCTCGGCGTCGTCGTCCTCGACCAGCACCTCGATGCGGATCTTGGGCACCAGGTCGACGGTGTACTCGGCACCGCGGTAGACCTCGGTGTGGCCGCGCTGGCGGCCGTAGCCGCTGGCCTCGGTGACCGTCAGACCGTGCACTCCGAAGGCCTGCAGGGCCTCCTTGATCTCGTCGAGCCGGTGCGGCTTCACGACGGCGGTGATGAGCTTCATGCGTCCACCTTCTTGCTCTCGGCCGGGGCGACGGGGGCGGTGACTGCGGTGCGGGCCGCGCCGCCGCCGGCGCCGCTGAAGTCGTATGCGGTCTCGGCGTGCTCGGCCTGGTCGATGCCGGCCACCTCGTCGTCCTCGGAGACTCGCATACCGATGGTCTTGTCGAGGAGGAAGGCGAGGATCGCGGAGACGACCAGGGAGTAGGCGAGGACACCGAAGACGCCGGCGCACTGCTTCCAGAACTGGTCCAGGCCGCCGCCGTAGAAGAGGCCCTCGACGTCGGACTGGCCCTTGCCGGTGGCGAAGAAGCCGATGAGCAGGGAGCCGATGATGCCGCCGACGAGGTGGACGCCGACGACGTCGAGGGAGTCGTCGTAGCCGAGCTTGTACTTCAGGCCGACGGCCATGGCGCACAGCACACCGGCGATGAGGCCGACCGCGATGGCGCCGAGCGGGGAGACCGCGCCGCCGGCCGGGGTGATGGCGACCAGGCCGGAGACGGCACCGGAGGCGGCACCCAGGGTGGTGAAGGCACCGTGGCGGATCTTCTCGTAGGCGAGCCAGCCGAGGACCGCTGCGCCGGTGGCGACCTGGGTGTTGACGAACATGAGCGCGCCCACGCCGTCGTCGTTGCCGAGCCACGAGCCGGCGTTGAAACCGAACCAGCCGAACCACAGCAGCCCCGCGCCGAGCATGACCAGGGGGAGGCTGTGCGGGCGCATCGGGTCCTTCTTGAAGCCGATGCGCTTGCCGATCACCAGGATCACGCCGAGCGCGGCGGCACCGGCGTTGATGTGGACGGCCGTGCCGCCGGCGAAGTCGATGACGCCGAGCTCGAAGGCCCAGCCGCCGGATCCCCAGACCCAGTGGGCGACCGGGAAGTAGACGACGGTGACCCACAGGGCGACGAACAGCGCCCATGCGGTGAACTTCACGCGGTCCGCGAGGGCACCGCTGATCAGCGCGGGGGTGAGGACGGCGAACATCAGCTGGAAGACCAGGAAGACGAACACGGGGATGGTGTAGCCGTCCCACAGTTCGGTGAGGCCGATGTTGCTGAGGCCGACCCAGTCGGAGTTCCAGCCGATGAGGCTGCCGGAGTCGGTGCCGAACGCCATGGAGAAGCCGTACAGCACCCACAGGACGGTGACGATGCCGAGGCTGATGAAGCTCATCATCAGCATGTTCAGGGTGCTCTTGACGCGGACCATGCCTCCGTAGAAGAAGGCCAGGCCCGGGGTCATGAGCATCACCAGGGCGGAACAGATGAGCATGAACCCTGTGTTGGCGGCGGACAGCGTGGGCGCGTCTGCGGCCAGGGTGATGGCTGATGCCATCGGCGTCTCCTCGTCGTTGGTACGGCCCCGTGCGGGCGAAGCCTTGAGCGGATTGAGGGGTGGGCCGGTTATGCGCCATGAGATTGGCGCAGCGCCGTTTCGGTGGAAGCCCCTCGTTGTTTCGCCGCCGTGACGAAGACACCCGGCGTGTTACGGGTCGATGAACTGCCGGATCCGGGGCGCGCCGATCGTTATCGTGGCGCAACCTTCGGTGTTCGGCCGGGAGCCGTGGCCGGGGAGAGGAAAAGCCGGCCGCGACCGGCCTTCCGAATGACTGGCATGGGGGAGCCGAGTCGGGCAGTTCGGGAGGGCCGGCCGCGGCCGGGGCACGGTGGTTCCTCGGGGGTCAGACCGCCTCGGCCGTCTCGGGGAGCTCGATCGCGAGCCGCTCGGTGAGTTCGACGACTTCGGCGAGGTCCCCGAAGTCGCGCACGGCGGTGTCGACCGTCTTTCGGATACGAGTGTTGACGCGCTCGGAACGGACCTTCTTGGCCGCCTTGATGGCCTCGGTGGCGAGAACCGTGCTCTGCTCGGGCTCGCGCTGGAGGAGATGGACGGTGGCCATGCCGATCAGGTTGAGGGCGTAGGAACGCTGGTGCTCGCCGCCCTCCTGGGCGAACAGTTCCACGGCCCGCTTCATCAGCGGCTCGGCGAGCGAGGCGTAGGTGGGGCTGCGGCCTGCGACGTAGGCGAGGTCGCGGAAGGAGTGGGAGTTCTCGGCATAGAGCTCGGCCTCGGAGAAGAAGCGGATCCAGTCGGCGTCGGGCTCGTCCCACTCGTCGGCCTCGGCGAAGGTGTCCTCGGCCATCCGCACGGCCCGCTTGCACCGGCCGGGCTGGCCCATGTTGGCGTAGGCGCGGGCCTCCATCGCATACAGCATCGACTGGGTGCGCGGGCTCGCGCAGTCGCGGCTGCCGTACTGCGCGAGGTGGATCAGCTCCAGGGCGTCCTCGGGCCGGCCGAGGTGGATCATCTGGCGGCTCATGCTGGACAGCACGTAGGAGCCGAGCGGCCGGTCGCCGGCCTCCTTGGCGGCGTGCAGCGCGAGCACGAAGTACTTCTGGGCGGTGGGCTGGAGCCCGACGTCGTACGACATCCAGCCGGCCAGTTCGGCGAGTTCGGCGGCGACCTTGAACAGCCGTCGGGTGGTGGCCTCGGGCTGGGGTTCCTGGAGCAGGTCGGTCACCTCGTGCAGCTGGCCGACGACCGCCTTGCGGCGCAGTCCGCCGCCGCACTGGGCGTCCCACTGCCGGAACATGACGGTGGTGGTCTCCAGCAGGTCCAGCTCGGGCCTGGACAGCCGGCCGCGGGCGCGGGCGGAGGAGGGAACGGGATCGGGTTCGGTCCGGGGCAGCGGGGCGGGCGGTGTGGGGACGAGCCAGCGCTGCATGGGCTCGATGAGGGACGGGCCCGCGGAGAGGGCGAGCGAGCTCCCGAGGAAGCCGCGCCGCGCCAGCATCAGGTCGCTGCGCGAGAACTCGCTGATCAGGGCCACGGTCTGCGGGCCCGTCCAGGGCAGGTCGACGCCGGTCGCGGAGGGTGCCGGGCGAGTGGTGCGCAGGCCCAGGTCCTCGACGGAGACGACGACGCCGAAGCGTTCGGAGAACAGCTCGGAGAGGATTCTGGGGATCGGCTCGCGCGGGTTCTCCCCGTCGAGCCAGCGGCGCACGCGTGAGGTGTCGGTGGAGATGTGGTTGGCGCCCAACTGGCGGGCTCTGCGGTTGACCTGTCGGGCGAGCTCGCCCTTGGACCAGCCGCTGCGGACGAACCACGAGGCGAGAAGCTCGTTCGGACGCTTCTCCGGACTCGCCGTGTTCGCCCCGCCATCGCCGTTGCCGCTCACTGGAACGCCCCCATCCCTGAAGACCACTTGTCGCTGAGTGCGCCAAGCCCTATCAGAATGCCGGTTGTCGGGGCCGCCCGTCCGGCGGTTGCCACCCTTCGAACGGGAAGCCGAGTTGCCTCCGGCATACCCACGAGTGCATGTGCCCCAAGAAGCCGTGCACACAAAGTAACCCTACGATCACCCGTCTCACCATGGCGGAACCGCAATCGCCACCATTCGCCACCCCTTCGAATGAACTCACGGTCGCCGACCCACGATTCACTTGACACAGGACAGCCAAGAGTGGGTGCAGCGATGCACGCAGGGGCGCACATCGCCCGGCGCACCACCCTCGGCACTTCGAGGCGCCGCTTGGGCGACACGGCGCGGGGAAGTCGGAAACAGAGCGTCACATTCTGCGTCCGCTACGTAACCACCGATACGGCGGACCCGTTGGAGGGGGCATGGGCTTCACGATCGGTATCAGTCGGGGTATTCGCGACATCCGGTCCGTTTCGCGTCGCCGGAGCCGCTCGTCGGACGGCACCGTCGTGGCGGAGTACACCGGGCTGTGGGGCTGGGACGTGGTGCCGGGTGTCCGGGCCGCCGCAGGCATCTGCTCCTGCGGACGCGTGGACTGCCGGGCACCGGGCGCCCATCCGCTCGGCCACGCGCCGGTGATCCGTGCCGGGGCGCCCCTGGACGAGGTCACCGCGGTCTGGTCCGGGTATCCGGGCGCCTCGCTGATGCTGCCGGTGGGGCGGGCGTTCGACGTGATCGAGGTCGCCGAGCCGGCCGGGCGTCACGCCCTGGCCCGGCTGGAGCGCATGGGCCTGCCGGTCGGCCCGGTCGCCGCCACCCCGGACGGCCGCGCGCACTTCTTCGTGGCCCCGGGTGCCGCCGTCGCCCTGCCCGATCTGCTCTACCGCATGGGCTGGGACGACCCGGCCGCCCTGGACGTGCGCGGCCTCGGCCCCGGTGCGTACATCACGGCGCCGCCGTCCGACCGGGGCGGGCTCGGCCCCGTGCGCTGGCTGCGCTCCCCCGCCCTGGACTCGGCGTCCCGACCCCCGGAGGCCCGCCTGCTGCTGGGCACCCTGGCCTACGTGGCCCACCGCTCGGCTGCATGACCGCCCTGCCTGCCTCGATCCGCGGGCAGTCGTCCGGGTTGCGCGAACACCCCCCGCCCCGCACCAACACGCCTCTGGACACGGCGAAGCGCCCGTCCCCCGGACGTACCGGGTGGGCCGGGCGCTTCCTCGCGTCTGCGGACCGTTGAAGGGGGACGTCACTCCCCGATGAGCGCGTCCACGAACGCCTCCGGCTCGAACGGCGCCAGATCGTCCGCGCCCTCGCCGAGCCCGATCAGCTTGACCGGCACGCCCAGCTCACGCTGCACGGCGATCACGATGCCGCCCTTGGCCGTGCCGTCCAGCTTGGTGAGCACGATGCCGGTGATGTCCACGACCTCGGCGAAGACCCGGGCCTGCACCAGGCCGTTCTGACCGGTGGTGGCGTCGAGCACGAGCAGCACCTCGTCCAGCGGGGCCTGCTTCTCCACGACGCGCTTGACCTTGCCGAGCTCGTCCATGAGCCCGGTCTTGGTGTGCAGCCGGCCGGCGGTGTCGATGAGCACGGCGTCGGCCGCCATGTCCTTGCCCTCCTTGACCGCGTCGAACGCGACGGAGGCCGGGTCGCCGCCCTCGGGGCCGCGGACGGTGTGGGCGCCCACCCGCTCGGCCCAGGTCTGGAGCTGGTCGGCGGCGGCGGCACGGAAGGTGTCGGCGGCACCGAGGACGACGGTGTTGCCGTCGGCGACCAGGACGCGGGCGAGCTTGCCGGTGGTGGTGGTCTTCCCGGTGCCGTTGACACCCACGACCATCACGATGCCGGGGCCGCCGGCCTCGTTCTCGGTGTGCACGGTGCGGTCCATGTCGGGACCGACCAGGGTGACCAGCTCCTCGCGGAGCAGTCCGCGCAGTTCCTCGGGGGTGCGGGTGCCGAGCACCTTCACGCGCTCGCGCAGCCGCTCGACGAGTTCCTGGGTGGGCTGCACACCCACGTCCGCGGTGAGCAGGGTGTCCTCGATCTCCTCCCAGGTGTCCTCGTCGAGGTGCTCGCGGGACAGCAGGGTGAGCAGTCCCTTGCCCAGGGCGTTCTGCGAACGGGAGAGACGGGCGCGCAGCCGGACCAGCCGGCCGGCGGTGGGCTCCGGGATCTCGATCTCGGGAGCCTCGGCGGCGGGCGGT
Source organism: Streptomyces malachitofuscus (assembly GCF_055571035.1). Lineage (NCBI taxonomy): Bacteria > Bacillati > Actinomycetota > Actinomycetes > Kitasatosporales > Streptomycetaceae > Streptomyces > Streptomyces malachitofuscus. Next base: position 160,149 of record NZ_JBVIGA010000008.1, read on the forward strand.
TCCTCGATGACGACGGGACCGGCGCCCGCCGGAAGATCAACCTCCTCGATGGTGCGCCGCGGTTCCTCCCGCGGCGTCTCGGCCTCTTCGCCGACGTGCGGCTCGGCCGGAGGGGCGGTGATGTCGGGCGCGGCGGGCGGCGGCGGGGGCAGCGGCTTCTTGCGCCGGCTGCCGACGATGAGCCCGCCGAGCGCGCCGAGCACGACCACGGCGATGACTACAGCAAGGATGACGATGTCCATAACGCGTCCAGTATCGGCCATGGGTACCCCGGTCGCCCCGACCGTGACCCGCGCCGGTCGGTGCGTGCCGCGCGCCGCCCCGGGGGCCGACATGCCGCCGCCCCGGCTCGGACGGACCGGGCCGGGGCGGCGGGTGGGGGGTTGCGGGGAGAGGGACAGCGGGGACTTGAGCCCTTCTCCCCGGGCTTCGCGGGCCGCGGGTCAGCCCATCTCCTCCAGCGACTTGCCCTTCGTCTCCTTCACGAACTTGAGGACGAACGGGATCGAGAGCGCGGCGAAGACCGTGTAGATCACGTAGGTGAGCGACAGGTTCCAGTCGGCCAGCGAGGGGAAGCTCGCGGTGATGGCCCAGTTGGCGATCCACTGCGCGGCGGCGGCGACACCGAGGGCGGCGGCGCGGATCCGGTTGGGGAACATCTCGCCGAGCATGACCCAGACGACGACACCCCACGACAGGGCGAAGAAGAGGACGAAGACGTGCGCGGCGATCAGGGCGACCCAGCCCTGGGTGGCGGGCAGCTGGCCGTCCACGAGGTCCGAGGAGAAGGCCCAGGCCTCCAGCGCGAGGCCGATCACCATGCCGACGGAGCCGATGATCGCGAGCGGTCGGCGGCCGATGCGGTCGACGAAGATCATCGCGATGACGGTGCCGACGATGTTGATGATCGACGTGGTGAAGGAGTAGAAGAACGAGTCCGACGGGTCGACGCCGACCGACTGCCACAGGGTCGCCGAGTAGTAGAACGCGACGTTGATGCCGACGAACTGCTGGAACACCGACAGGCCGATGCCGATCCAGACGATCGGCTTGAAGAAGAAGCTGCCGCCGAGCAGGTCCTTGAAGCTGGACTTCTCCTCGCGGTGCATCGCCGACTCGATCTCGGTGACGCGGGCGTCCAGATCGGTCTCCCTGCCCTCGACCTCTTCGAGGATCTGCCGGGCGCGCTCGTGCTTGCCGACGGAGATCAGGTAGCGGGGGGACTCGGGGATGGCGAAGGAGAGCAGGCCGTAGAGGACGGCCGGGACGACCATGACGCCGAGCATGAGCTGCCAGGCCTCCAGGCCCCAGAGCTCACCGCGCTGGTCGCCGTCGGCGGCGTTGAGGATGCCCCAGTTGACCAGCTGCGACACGGCGATGCCGACGACGATCGCGGCCTGCTGGAAGGAGCCGAGGCGGCCGCGGTAGGCGGGCGGGGCGACCTCGGCGATGTAGGCCGGGCCGATGACGGAGGCCATGCCGATGGCGAAGCCGCCGACGACCCGCCAGAAGGCGAGGTCGTACAGCGAGAAGGGCAGCGCGGAGCCGACGGCGCTGACGGTGAACAGGACCGCGGCGATCTGCATGCACCGGATGCGGCCTATGCGGTCGGCTATGCGGCCGGCGGTCGCGGCGCCGATGGCGCAGCCGATCAGGGCGACGGCGATGACCTGTGCGAGCGCGGCGGAGCCGATGTCGTAGCGGTCGCGGATGGCCTCGACGGCACCGTTGATCACGGAACTGTCGTAGCCGAAGAGGAAGCCGCCCATGGCGGCGGCCGCCGCGATGAAGATGACGTGCCCGAGATGTTCGGGGTGAGCCGTGCCGGCTCCTGATGTCTGTGCCTGCGTGGTGCTGGTCACGTGTACTCCTCGGGCCACCGGCAGCATCGCCGGATGGGGGGTCAGCCCTTCGAGGTCCAGCTGAAGGTACCTGAAGGTAAAAACAACATTGCAGAGACTATGTCTTCAACTTTTGAAGTCAATAGGCCTGGGTCTGTGAGTTCGGAGACGTGCTGAGGTACACAGCGTTCAGAACTTGAAGGTTTTGTGTCGCTCTAGCGCAGGCGCTGACTGATGACCTTGGAAACGCCGTCGCCCTGCATGGAGACGCCGTAGAGCGCGTCGGCGACCTCCATGGTGCGCTTCTGGTGCGTGATCACGATCAGCTGCGAGGCCTCCTGCAGCTCCTGCATGATCCGGATCAGCCGCTGGAGGTTGGTGTCGTCGAGGGCGGCCTCGACCTCGTCCATGACATAGAACGGGCTGGGCCGCGCCTTGAAGATCGACACGAGCAGCGCCACGGCGGTCAGGGACCGCTCACCGCCCGAGAGCAGCGACAGCCGCTTGACCTTCTTGCCGGGCGGACGCGCCTCGACGTCCACGCCCGTGGTGAGCATGTTGTCGGGATCGGTCAGCACCAGCCGGCCCTCGCCGCCGGGGAACAGGCGCGAGAAGACGCCCTCGAACTCGCGGGCGGTGTCCCGGTAGGCCTCGGTGAAGACCTGCTCGACGCGTTCGTCGACCTCCTTGACGACCTGGAGCAGGTCCGCACGGGTCTTCTTCAGGTCCTCGAGCTGCTCGCTGAGGAACTGGTGGCGTTCCTCCAGCGCCGCGAACTCCTCCAGGGCGAGCGGGTTCACCTTGCCGAGCTGCTGGTAGGCGCGCTCGGCGGCCTTCAGGCGCTTCTCCTGCTCGGCCCGCACGAAGGGGCGGGGCCTGTTGCGCGGGTGCTCCGGGTCCTCCGGGAGCTGTTCTCCCTCGGCGGGGGGCGAGGGCGGCACCAGCTGATGCGGGCCGTACTCCGCCACCAGCCCCGCCGGCTCGACACCCAGTTCCTCCAGCGCCTTGGTCTCCAGCTGCTCCACCCGCAGCCGCTTCTCGGCGCCGAGTACCTCGCCTCGGTGAACCGAATCCGTCAACTTGTCGAGTTCCGCCTTGAGATCGCGCCCCTCGGTGCGGGCACGGGCGAGGTCCTGCTCACGGCGGGCCTTGGCGGCGTCGGCGGCGGTGCGCTCCTCGTCGGCGCGGGCGAGGGACACCTCGACGTGTGCGAGCAGTTGGCGGGCGCCTTCGGCGACCGCTCCGGCGACGGCGGCCTCGTGGCGCAGCCGGGCCCGGCGTTGTTCGGCACGCGCGCGTGCCTCGCGCTCCGCGCGGGCGGCACGGTCCAGGGAATCGGCCCGTCCGGCCAGGCCCTTGACCCGTTCCTCGTGCGTGCGGGCCTGAAGGCGGGCCTCCATCTCGGTCTGACGGGCGTTGGCGCCGTCCGCGGCGAGCCGGTCGCGTACGGAGGTGTCGGGCTCCTCCTCGAACGGCATCTCCTCGGCGACCTCGAGCCGTTCGGCGAGTTCCTCGACGTCGGCGAGCGCTTTGTCGAGGGCCTCCTGCGCCCGGGCCGCCGCGGCCCCGGCCCGCTCCGCCTCCCCGGCGGCACCGCGCGCCTGTCCGGCGAGCCGGCCGAGCTGCTGGGCGACGGAGGACTTCTCCCGGTCGGCGGCCCGGCGCCGCTCCCCGAGCTCCTCGACGAAGGCTGCGCACTCCCGGCGGCGGCCGGACGCGGCTTCCTGCGCCTCGGCGAGCTCCTCGCACCGCACGGCCAGCTCCTCCAGTTCGGCGGCGGCCTCGTCCACGGACGCCTGCACCTCCAGCAGGCTGGGGGCGCCTGCGGAGCCGCCGTGCGCGAAGTGGACGCCGAGGAGGTCGCCTTCGGCGGTGACGGCGGTGAGGTCGGGGTGGGCGTAGACGAGTTCCTCGGCGTCCTCCAGGGTGCCGACGACGACGATGCTGTGCAGCAGCCGTCGTACGGCCGGCATGAGATCGGCGGGACCACTGACGAGGCGCTCCGCGGGGAGGGGGGTCGGGCGCTCGGCGGGGAGGGGGGTCGCGGAGGGGGTGGCGGGTGCGGGTGCGGGTGCGTGGGGGCTGGGCGCGCCGTTCCCCGCGCCCCTGGAGGGAGTTGCCCCCGCGGCATCGGATGCGGCGCGGCCCCCCTCGGCGACGGGGGTGGCGGTGGCGGGTGCGTGAGGGCTGGGCGCGCCGTTCCCCGCGCCCCTGGAGGGGGTTGCGGTGGGCCCGTGGGGCAGGCCGGCGGCGGGGCGCTCCGCCGGGGTGGCGGGTGCGGGGGTGTCGGCCGGGGGGCCCGTCAGGAGGAGGGCTGCTCGGCCTGCGTCCTGTTTGCGCAGGAGGCGGATGGCGTCGGCCGCCGCGGCCGGGGAGGTGACGGCGAGGGCGTCCGCCGCCGCGCCGAAGGCGGCCGCGAGCGGAACCTCGTAGCCGGGCGTCACCGTCAGCAGTTCCGCGGCCGGGCCCAGCAGCCCCGTGAGGGTGTCCTTCGCACCCAGCAGGGCGCCGGTGCCGTCCTTGCGGCGCAGGCCGAGGGCGAGGGCCTCGTGACGGGCCTGGGTCGCGGCGTGCTTGCGTTCCGCCGCGGTGACCGCCTCGCGGGCGGCGGCGAGGGCGGCTTCCGCCTCCGCGAGCTGCCGTTTGGCCTCCTCGTGCCGCTCCGAGAGTTCCGCGTCGAGGCCGTCGACCTCGGCCTGGAGCGTCTCGTACTCCTCCTGGGCGGCGGCAGCCCGCTCCCGGGCCTCGTCCCGCGCGACGGACAGCCGTTCGATCTCGGCCTGGGCCGCGGCGGCGCGGGACCGGGCGGCGCCCACCTGCCCCTTGAGCCGGGCGAGTCCCTCGCGCCGGTCGGCGATGGCCCGTGCGGCGTCCTTCAGGCGCCGTTCCTCCTGGGCGAGTTCGCGTTCCAGCTCCGCGCGGTGGGCGACCGTGTCCTCCAGGGCGCGCTCGGCGGCCTCCAGAGCGGCCTCCAGCTCGGCCTCCTGCTCCCGGATGCGGGCGGCCTCGCGCTCCATGTCCTCGGGATCCCGGCCCCGCCGCTCCTCAGGGGGCGCGGAGGTGGCGCTCTTCACACGGGCGTCGGCCAGCGAGATGGTGCCGCGCACCCGCTCGGCGAGCTGGGAGAGCTCGTACCAGGTCTGCTGGGCGTTCCGGAGGCGCGGGGTGAGCCGGCGGACCTCGTCCTCCAGCTGGGCCTCGCGCTGGAGCGCCTTCTTCAGCTCCAGTTCGGCGGCTTCCTTGCGTTCCTTCAGTGCGGCTTCGTCTTCGATCTCGGCCTTGAGCGCCTCGCGCAGCCGTACGAGGTCGTCGGCGAGGAGGCGCAGCCGCGCGTCACGCAGGTCGGCCTGGATGACGGCGGCCCTGCGGGCGACGGCCGCCTGTCGGCCGAGTGGCTTGAGCTGGCGGCGCAGCTCGTCGGTGAGGTCCTGCACGCGCGCGAGGTTGGCCTGCATCGCGTCCAGCTTCCGCAGCGCCTTCTCCTTGCGCTTGCGGTGCTTGAGAACACCGGCCGCCTCCTCGATGAAGGCGCGGCGGCCCGTGGGGTCGGCGTGCAGTACGGAGTCGAGCCGGCCCTGGCCGACGATGACGTGCATCTCGCGGCCGATGCCGGAGTCGGAGAGCAGTTCCTGGATGTCCAGGAGACGGCAGGTGTCGCCGTTGATCTGGTATTCGCTGCCGCCGTTGCGGAACATGATCCGCGTGATGGTGACCTCGGCGTACTCGATGGGGAGGGCGCCGTCGGAGTTGTCGATGGTGAGCGACACCTCGGCACGGCCCAGCGGCGGCCGGCCGGTGGTGCCGGCGAAGATGACGTCCTCCATCTTGCCGCCGCGCAGCGACTTGGCGCCCTGCTCGCCCATGACCCAGCTGAGCGCGTCCACGACGTTGGACTTGCCCGAGCCGTTCGGACCGACGACGCAGGTGATCCCCGGCTCGAACCGGAGCGTGGTCGCGGAGGCGAACGACTTGAAGCCGCGGAGGGTCAGGGCCTTGAGGTGCACGCCGCCGGACTCTACCCGCCGGGCCTGTCTCACTCCATGAACGTGCGGTTTCGCGGGTGAACGCGAGGGGCACACCAGACGTTGAAGACGGTGAAAGGATGCGCGGGACAAGGAGCGCCGTGCGCGGGGTCGCGGGGGCGAGGACGCGGAGGGGAAAGAAAGAAGGGACGCCGTGGCGTCCCTTGCAATTCTGACTGCTTGGCGGTTGTGACGGGCGGGCCCAACCACTGCTGTGCTGTTTGTGGAGCGGTGCAGTGATCAGGTGAGCGCAGGCTCCGCCTGGTGTGCGTCAACGCTCTCCATGATCCTGTCGTGAGAAGCGGCAGCCGCCAGCGCGTCCTTCTCGGCCTGGATCCTGACGAGCTCGGATTCCAGGTCCTGGACGCGCTGCTGGAGCCGTCGCATCTCGGCGAGGAGTCGCGGGTCGGAGCCGCCGACGTAACCGAGAAGCGCCTTTGCCATGATGGATGGTCCTCCACAATGAGTGACCGACCGATGCGGTGTGGGTCGTGAGGGATTCGCACCCGCGATGCTTGGCAGGCCTGGAGTTGTGCTGCCGTTCAGCCATGCCAAACAGCTAAGGTGCGCGGGGCTTTCAGCGTCTCACCAAAAAGTTTGAGGGTCAACACGATCACGCCCCGTATTGGCGGACAACGGGGTGCGCACGGCCGGGAAGCGGCGGCGGCGCGACTCTCACGGGTCCTCGGGACGTGGCGATCATCTTGGCGGCCGACGCGCCCCCTGGCAAGCCGTTCGCCGCAATCACCAGGACGTTTTCGTCGGCGGGGGTTCGCGGCGCGGACCGGAGGGGCCTCGCGGACGCGTTGCGGCGGGCAGGATCAGCGGATGGCGAAGCCGTCGTAGCCGCCTCTCGGTGTGTCCCAGATCTCGGTGACTCCGTCCACGCGCCCGGGCGTGTCGCCGGCCTGGAGCCAGTCGAGCAGCCCCTCGCAGCGGTCGCGGGAGCCCTCGGCCACCACCTGAACCCTGCCGTCCCCCAGATTGAGAGCAAAACCACTCAGGCCGCCGATCTCCAGGGCCTTGGCCCGGGTGAACCAGCGGAAACCCACACCTTGGACATGTCCCCGCACCCAGGCGACCAGTCGCACATCCTCGCTCATGGCTGAAACCTAACCGGACAAAGTCACACCGGGCACTCCGGCCCCAGATGCCATGCGGTACCGTCCCCACCCATGAATCTCATATGAAACTCACTCGTTGGTGTGAGTTTTGTGATCATCGAGTTTCGGGCTGGTCGCGACGACGAGTCGACCGCAAGGACGAGGAAGGCCAGAACATGGGACGCCACCGACGCTCCGCCGCCGGCCGCGCCGCCACGGGCCGCGCCACCGGGGTCACTCAACACGACGGCCCCCACGGCGGGGGTCCGGACCTTCTGGGGGACCGGGGCGACGGCCCGCCCACGATGGGCACGGCTCCGTATCTGAACCCGGAGGCCTACGCCGAGACGTACGCGAGGAGTGAGGCGTACCTCTACGCGACGGACGACGCAGGCGCGTACTCCGCCGCCCACGACTTCACCCGGGGCGGCTTCCCCGGCACCAGCTTCTCCACAGGGCAGGACCGGCCCGGCCCCGCCGTCGCCGGTGGCGGCTTCCCGGACGACGGCCTCACCGTCCGCGACGGTTTCGCGTCCTTTGAGGGTCTGCCCTCCCCCGGCGGCCACTCCGCCGGTGAGATCGGCCGGCCCGCGAGCGGGCACCGGCGACGCAAGAAGAAGGCCGCGACACCGGTACGGACCGGACTGCTCGGCGTCTCGGCCGCCGTGGCCATCGGCACGGTCGCGGTGGCCACGGGCGCGGTGCCCGGCCTGGAGAACTACAAGCTCGGCGGAGACAGCAGCCCCGGCGAGGAGGTGCAGGCCGGCGACACGGTGACCAGCCTGCCCACCGAGCAGGGCGGCACGTCCGGCAGCGTGGAGTCCCCCGGCCGGGACGCGGGCACCCCCGTCGGCCGCGGCTCCGACCGCTCCGAGGCGGCCGAGCCCTCCACGTCCCCCTCCGCCTCGGCCGCTCCGACCAAGACCCCGGAGGAGAAGGAGCGGGGCAAGCCGCAGGAGAAGAAGCCCGCGGCGACCCCGGAGAAGACGGCGGAGAAGGTGCCGTCCCGCAAGGCGACGCCCGAGCCGGAGAAGAAGACGAACAACCCCGCGCCCAGTTCCGCGGAGGCCGCCGCCGGGGCGGAGGTGCTCCGGCTGGTCAACGAGGAGCGCGCCAAGGCGGGCTGCAGCCCGGTCACCGCGAGCAGCGCGCTGACCGCTCTGGCCACGGCGTTCAGCGACGACATGGCGAAGCGGGACTTCTTCGACCACACGGACCCCGACGGCGACACCCCGTGGGACAGGGCCCAGGCAGCCGGCGTCGGCAGCCTGGGCGGCGAGAACATAGCCCGGGGGCAGGCCGACGCCGAGGCCGTGATGCAGGCCTGGATGGACAGCCCCGGCCACAAGGCGAACATCCTGAACTGCGACTTCAAGACCCTGGGCGTGGGCGTGCACCTGGGCCCGGGCGGCCCTTGGTGGACCCAGAACTTCGGCTACTGAGCGGCGTACGCCGGGGCGGGGCTGGTGGGTGCTCCGCTCCGGTGGGCACTAACTCTCGGTTAGCGCGATCTGTTGGTTGGTGCTGTTCTGGCTTAGGCTTGAAGGATGACGACCACGCAGCGGCGGGCGGAGGGGCAGGAGCTTCCCTTCAACGTGTTCGCCAAGGCCTGCCCTTCGCGCGGCACGCTGGAGCATGTGACCGGCCGCTGGGGAGCGCTCACGCTGGGAGCGCTGTACGAGGGTTCGCTCCGGTTCAACGAGCTGCGTCGCCGGGTCGACGGCGTGAGCGAGAAGATGCTGTCCCAGACGCTGCACGCGCTGGAGCGTGACGGTCTGGTGCTGCGGGAGGCCCAGCCGACCAACCCGCCCCGCGTGGACTACGAACTCACCCCGCTGGGCCGCGAGGTGGCGGAGCGGCTGCTGTCCCTCATCCGCCATGTCGAGGGCAGCATGGACGCCGTGCTCCAGGCGCGTGACCGCTACGACGAGACGCGCGGCGCCCGCTGACACCTTGGGCAGAAGTAGCTGGACCGGTTCATCCACGCCCGTCGGCGCATCGGCGTACCGCAGCGGCGGCAGGGCAGGCCCTCGCGGCCGTACGCGTCCAGGGACCGGTCGAAGTAGCCGGACTCGCCGTTGACGTTGACGTAGAGGCTGTCGAAGCTGGTGCCGCCGACCGACAGCGCGGCGTTCATGACGTCCCGGACGTGGCCCAGCAGGAGCAGGGTGCGCGGGCGGGTGAAGCCGGCCGTCGGGCGTTCGTAGTGGATGCGGGCGCGCCACAGCGCCTCGTCGGCGTAGATGTTGCCGACGCCGCTGATCAGGGACTGGTCGAGCAGGGCCCGCTTGATGGTGGTCCGCTTACGGCGCAGGGCCTGGTGGAACGCCTCCTCGTCGAAGAGCGGGTCGAGGGGGTCCCGGGCGATGTGCGCGATGACGTCGGGCAGGCCGTCGGGGGTGGTGTCGTGCAACGACAGTCCGCCGAAGGTGCGCTGGTCGACGAACCGGAGTTCGGTCTCCAGGGGGTCGGTGAAGCGGACGCGGATGCGCAGGTGCTTCTCGTCCGGCGCCGTGTGCGGCTGGACCAGCAGCTGGCCGCTCATGCCGAGGTGGGCCAGCACGGACTGTCCGGTGTCCTCCAGCGGCAGCCAGAGGTACTTGCCGCGGCGGCTGGGCACTCCGACACGGTGGCCCTTGAGCCGGTGCGTGAAGTCGTCCGCGCCGGCGAGATGGCGGCGCACCGCGCGCGGATGCAGCACCTCGGCCTCGGCGACGGTCCGGTGGGCGACCCACCGCTCGAGTCCGCGCCGTACGACCTCGACCTCGGGCAGCTCGGGCATGGTCTCCTCCAGGAACCCGTGTGGCGGGGCGCCACCGCCGGACGGTCCCGCGAGCGCCGAGCGCCCGACCCCGGTCCCGGGGCGGGCGCTCGGATCGCGCTGTGCGTCAGGCGGAGGCCGACGGGGCGTCGGCGCTCTTGCCGGAGGCTTCGGCCTCGGCGGCCTGGACGACCTCTTCGGCCTCCGCCGCCGCCTTGGCGCGCTCGTCCGCGGCGGCCCGGATGGACCGCCAGGCGGACTCGGCGGCCTGCTGCTCCGCCTCCTTCTTGCTGCGGCCGGTGCCGGTGCCGTACGAGACGCCTCCGACGCGGGCGGCAGCAGTGAAGGTCTTCTCGTGATCCGGCCCGGTCTCCGTGACCAGGTACTCGGGGACACCGAGGCCTTCCGTCGCGGTGAGCTCCTGGAGACTGGTCTTCCAGTCCAGGCCGGCACCGAGGTTCGACGACTTCTCGATCAGGGGGTCGAACAGGCGGTGCACCAGCTCCGCCGCCGAGTCCAGGCCCTGGTCGAGATAGACGGCGCCGATCACCGCTTCGAGGGTGTCGGCGAGGATGGATGCCTTGTCCCGGCCCCCTGTGCCCTCTTCACCGCGGCCGAGCCGGATGAAGGAGCCCAGTTCGAGCCCGCGGCCCACTTCCGCCAGCGCACGCGAGTTGACCACCGCGGCCCGCAGCTTGGCCAGCTGTCCTTCGGGCAGGTCGGGGTGGGTGCGGTACAGCGTGTCCGTGACGACGAGGCCGAGCACGGAGTCCCCGAGGAACTCCAGCCGCTCGTTCGTCGGCAGACCGCCGTTCTCGTACGCGTAGGAACGGTGGGTCAGCGCACGCACCAGAAGGGCGGACTCGACGTGGTAGCCGAGCCGCCCTTCCAGAAGCGTGTGGGACGAGGCCTGGTTGTCCGCAGAGTTCTTCTTCGGCGTGGACACAGTGCCTCTCACCAGCCGCTCAGACCTCGAGGACCTGGCGCTTGTTGTAAGTGCCGCAAGACGGGCACGCGATGTGCTGCTGCTTGGGCTCGTGGCAGCGCTCGCACGCAACCAGGGTGGGGACCGCAGCCTTCCACTGCGACCGGCGGTGGCGCGTGTTGCTGCGCGACATCTTCCGCTTCGGAACAGCCACGGCTACTTCTCCTGCTTCTCGTCGACGCCCGGTTCGGCGCCGCTCATCTCGTCCTTCTCGCCGTCCGTCATGGTGTCGGCGAGTCCCTGCAAAGCCGCCCAACGGATGTCGACGGCATCGTGGTGGTGGTCCGGGTCGTCAGCGAGCCGTGCTCCGCACTCGGAGCACAGACCCGGGCAGTCTTCCTGGCACACCGGCTGCATCGGCAGTGCGAGCACCACCGCATCACGCAGCACCGGCTCGAGGTCGAACAGGCCGTCCTCGAGGAAGAGCCGGTCCTCGTCGTCCTCGGCGTCGTCGCCCGGTTCCGCGATCACACGGCCCCGGTCGTCGGCGTCAGGGTACGAGAACAGCTCCTGGAAATCCGCTTCGAGCTGTTGCTCCAGCGGCTCCAGACACCTTACGCACTCCCCCTCGGCCTTGGCACGGGCGGTGCCTGTGACGAGCACACCTTCCATGACCGACTCGAGCCGGAGTTCGAGCTCCACCGGGGCGCCTTCCGGCACTCCGATGACCCCCTTGATACCGAAGTCCTTCGGAGCGTCGACCGTACGGGACAGACGCTGCAGCGCACCGGGCCGCCGCCCCAGCTCGTGCGTGTCGAACACGAGGGGGTTCCGGTGGTCGAGGCGGGCGTTCAGGGTCATTCCTGCTTTCGGTCTTCGAGCTCAGGGGTACCGCTGCCGTGCGGGGTTCCCGGGCAGCTCGGATCGCGGGCGTATACGGAGACAGCGCAAGCGCACACGCGACCGAAGAGCCAGGATACTGGACCTTTCGCTCTCGGCCCAATCCGCCTCTACAGACCCCGCTCGCGCTCGTACGCCCGCAACTGCTCGGGCGTGATCATGCTGGTGTCGAAGAGACTGGTCTCGTCCAGGACGTATCCCTGCTGGGCCTGCTGGGCCTGCTGGGCCTGCTGGCCCTGCTGGCCCTGCTGGGCCTGCTGGGCCTGGTTCGGGTCGTACGCCTGCTGCTGGGCGTCGTAGCCCTGGTACGCGGCATAGGGGTCGGCCTGCTGCTGGTAGCCGTACTGGTCCTGCCCGCCGCCGTACTGCTGCTGGTAGCCGGCGTAGGCGTCGGGCTGCTGCTGGTAGCCGTACGCGGGCTCCGGCTGGGCGTACGGCTGCTGCGAGGGCTGCGGCGGCTGTTCGGGCTGCGGCGGCTGCTGGGGCGGGGCGCCCTGGTCGGTGACCGACGCGAGGTCGGCGAGGTAGTCGGCGTCGCTGGAGTGCTGGACGGTCGAGAGGTCGTCGGCGAGGGCGCCGAGGTCGTCGGTGGCGATCCGGCCGTGCAGCTTCTGCCGGCCCTTGCCGACCGCCTCCAGGGTCTTGGCGAGGACCGCCTCGAAGGCGCCCAGCTTGACGTCGACGTACTCGTCGGCGGTGCGGCGCAGGGTCTCCGGGTCGTGGCTGCGCTCGGGGGCGTCCTCGTCCTCGTAGCCCTGCTCGTCGAGGCCGGGACCGGTGCCCAGCAGCTTCTCCCGGCCGCGGCCGACCGAGCCGAGGGTCTTGGTGAGGACGACCTCGAAGTTGGCGAGCTTGGAGTCGACGTAGTCGTCGGCCTCCGCGCGGATCTCCTCGGCCTCCTTGCGGGCCTCGGCGAGGATCCGGTCGGCCTCGGACTGGGAGCGGCGGGCGATCTCGGTGTCGGAGATCAGGGAGCCGCGCTGGGCGTGGGCGCTCTCGATGATCCGCTCGGCCTCCTGGCGGGCCTGCTCGACCATCTGCTCCCGGCCGCCGATCAACTCCTGGGCCTGGGCCAGGGAGTCGGGCAGCGCCGCGCGCACCTCGTCCAGCAAGGAGAGCAGTTCGGCGCGGTTGACCACGCACGAGGCCGACATGGGCATCGACCGGGCGCCGGAGACCGCGGCGACGATCTCGTCGAGCTTCTTCTGCACGTCCACCTGTGCTCGCCACTCTCTACAGCTGTGTTGGAGACGGACGGGACGACTGTACGGCCATGGGGCGCCCGGTGGACACCGGACGCCCGTGCGACGGCGGCCGCGGGCGGGGTCAGTCCTTGCGCAGGCGTTCGGAGAGGGCGGTCAGGACCTCCGGCGGCACCAGGTGGGAGACGTCGCCGCCCCAGGCCGCGACCTCCTTGACGAGCGAGGAGGACAGGAAGCTGTAGGTGGGGTTGGTGGGGACGAAGAGGGTCTCCACGCCGGAGAGGCCGTTGTTCATCTGGGCCATCTGCAGTTCGTAGTCGAAGTCGCTGACCGCGCGCAGGCCCTTGACGATGGCGGGGATGTCGCGCTGCTTGCAGAAGTCGACGAGGAGGCCGTGGAAGGCCTCGACCCGGACGTTGCCGTACTCGGCGGTGACCCGGCGGATCAGGTCGATCCGCTCCTCGATCTCGAACAGTCCCTTCTTGGACTGGTTGATCATCACCGCGACGTAGACCTCGTCGTACAGCCGGGAGGCCCGGGCGATGATGTCGAGGTGTCCATTGGTGATCGGGTCGAACGACCCGGGGCATACGGCGCGGCGCACTGGCGATCCCTCGCTCTCCGGTCCGGTCATCGTGCGTCTTCGCACGTAGAGGCGGCGCGACCGTACCAAAACGTTCCCTCGCCGTAACGACGGGCCCGGATCGCCTCGAAACCGGGCGGCCAGGCGAATTCCCCGCCTCTGGTGCTGCGCTCCACGGTGACGAGGGCGTCCTCCGTGAGCCAGCCCTCCGAGCGGAGTGTGAGCAGAATCTCGCGAAGATCGTCGTCCCGGACGGCGTAGGGCGGGTCCAGGAAGACGATGTCGTACGGCTGCTGCGGAGGCGCGGTACGGATGATCTGTTCCGCTTTGCCGGATCTGACCTCGGCGCCGGGGAGTTGGAGCGCCTTCACGTTCTCCCGGACCGTGCGGGCGGCCCGGGCGTCGGCCTCGACGAGCAGCACGTGTCCGGCGCCACGCGAGAGGGCCTCCAGGCCGACGGCGCCGGAACCGGCGTACAGATCGAGGACGCGTTCGCCGTCCAGCGGGCCGCCGAGCAGCGACTGCCAGGTGGAGAAGAGGCCTTCGCGCGCGCGGTCGGAGGTCGGGCGGGTCCCCTGCCCGGGCGGAACGGCCAGGCGGCGTCCGCCGGCCGCGCCGGCGATCACGCGAGTCATGTCCTCGGTCCTTGTCGGTGGGTGCTGGTCGGTGGCCGTTCCCAGTCTGTCAGCCCTTCTCCAGGTACTGCTCCCGCTCCTCGTCCAGCAGGGCGTCCAAGGCGGTGCGCAGGGCGGGCAGGTCCGTCAGGTCCGGGTCGGCGGCGACGATCCTGGTGGCCTCCTCCCGGGCCTCGGCGATGATCTCCTCGTCGTCGATGACGGCGAGCATGCGCAGGCTGGAGCGGGTGCCGGACTGGGCCTGGCCCAGTACGTCGCCCTCGCGGCGCTGCTCCAGGTCGATGCGGGAGAGCTCGAAGCCGTCGAGGGTGGAGGCGACGGCGTTGAGCCGCTGCCGGGCCGCGCTCGCCTCGGGCATCTCGGTGACCAGCAGACACAGTCCGGGGGCCGAGCCGCGGCCGACGCGGCCGCGCAGCTGGTGGAGCTGGGAGACGCCGAAGCGGTCGGCGTCCATGACCACCATCGCGGTGGCGTTCGGGACGTTGACGCCGACCTCGATCACGGTCGTGGCGACCAGGACGTCGGCCTCGCCGGCGGCGAAGCGGCGCATGACGGCGTCCTTGTCGTCGGGCTGCATGCGCCCGTGCAGGACCTCGACCCCGAGCCCCTGCAGCGGCCCCCGGGCGAGCTGGTCGGCGATGTCCAGGACGGCGAGCGGGGGCCGCTTCTCGGCCTCGTCCTCGGGGGACTTCTTCTTCGCCGCGCCCTTGGGTGCGTCCTCCTCGTCGCCGATGCGCGGGCAGACCACGTAGGCCTGGTGGCCGTTCGTGACCTCCTCGCGGACTCTTTCCCAGGCGCGGGCGAGGAAGTGCGGCTTGTCGGCGGCCGGTACGACATGGCTGGCGATGGGCGAGCGGCCGGCCGGGAGCTGGTCCAGGACGGAGGTCTCCAGGTCGCCGAAGACCGTCATCGCGACCGTGCGCGGGATGGGGGTGGCGGTCATGACGAGCAGGTGCGGAGGTTGTTTGCCCTTGCCGCGCAGGGCGTCGCGCTGCTCCACGCCGAAGCGGTGCTGCTCGTCGACCACGACCAGGCCCAGGTCGTGGAACTGCACCTTGTCCTCGATCAGCGCGTGCGTGCCGATGACGATGCCCGCCTCGCCGGTGGCCAGGTCGAGGAGGGCCTGACGGCGCGCCGCCGCGCCCATGGAGCCGGTGAGCAGCACCACCTTGGTGGCGTCGTCCGCTCCCCCGAGCATGCCGCCCTCGGCCAGCTCCCCCATCATCTCGGTGACCGACCGGTGGTGCTGCTGGGCGAGCACCTCGGTCGGGGCGAGCATCGCCGCCTGCCCGCCCGCGTCGACGACGGCGAGCATGGCGCGCAGGGCGACGAGGGTCTTTCCGCTGCCGACCTCGCCCTGGAGCAGGCGGTGCATGGGGTGTTCGGTGGCGAGGTCGGTGAAGATCTCCTCGGAGACCTTCCGCTGGCCCTCTGTGAGAGTGAAGGGAAGGCGGGCGTCGAAGGCGGTGAGGAGGCCGTCGGGCCTGGGACGGCGGGCGACGGCGGGCAGTTGGGCGTCGGTGTGCCGGCGGCGGGCGAGGGCGGTCTGGAGGACGAAGGCCTCGTCCCACTTGAGGCGTGCGCGGGCGTCCTCGATGTCGGCCCTGGTGTGCGGGCGGTGGATCTTCAGCAGGGCCTCGGGGAGCGGGACGAGGCCGCGGCCCGCGCGCAGGGCGTCCGGGAGCGGGTCGAGCGCCTCCTGGGCGCTGGGCAGGACCGTCTGGAGCGCCTTGCCGATCTTCCAGGACTCCATCTTGGCGGTGGCGGGGTAGATCGGGATGAGGGCTCCGGCCCAGGTCTCGACCGTCTCCTCGGCGTCTCCGCGCAGCAACTCGTAGGCGGGGTGGGCGAGTTGCAGACGGCGGTTGAAGACGGAGACCTTGCCGGCGAACATCGCCCGGGTGCCCGGCAGGAGTTCCTTGTGCGGTTTGTGGACACCGGCGCCGAAGAAGACCAGTTGCAGCCGGCCGCTGCCGTCCGTGATGGTCACCTCCAGGCGCTGGCCCTTGCCGCGCGGGGCCTTGGCGGAGGCGAACGTGTGCAGGCGGGCGTCGGCGACCTGGGCGACCACCGTGACGTGCTCGTCCATGGGCAGGTCGGCGAGGTGGGTGAGGCGGCCGCGTTCCTCGTACCGGCGCGGGTAGTGGTGGAGGAGGTCGCCGACCGTCTGCAGGCCGAGATGCTCGGCCATCACCTTCGCGGTGGCGGGGCCGAGCACCTTCTTCAGTGGTTCTTCCAGTGCGGGCACGAGATCCATTGGACACCACGGCACTGACATCGTGCGGACCGCGGACACGGACGCGTCCGGCCGGCGGGGATCATTCGACGCCGATGAGCAGCACGGCGCCCTGACCGCCGCCGTGGTAGACCACCGTGTCGACGGCGAGGTAGCCCTCGCGGACACGGTTCTCCAGGTGGGCGGCGACGGAGGCCGGGGCGCCGTCGCCGAGGACCAGGGTGACCAGTTCACCGCCGGCCGCGAGCATGCGGTCGAGGACGGCCTCGGCGGTGGCCGTGACGTCCTGGCCGATCACGGCGACGTCGCCGTCGACCAGGCCGAGGACGTCCCCGGCCTGGCAGATGCCCGCCATCGTCCAGGACTGGCGCTCGGCGACGCAGACCTCGGCGTAGCGGGTCGCCCCGGCCGCCGACGTCATCGACACCACGTCCTCGTCGAAGCGGCGCCCCGGCTCGTGCACGGCGAGCGCGGCGATGCCCTGGATCGCCGAGCGGGTCGGGATGAGGGCCACCCTGATGCCCTCGGCCCGGACCTGCTCGGCCGCCGCCGCGGCGGTGTGGCGCAGGTCCGAGTCGTTCGGCAGCAGCACCACCTCGCGCGCGTGCGCCCGCCGTACGGCCTCGACGAGCTCGCCGCTGGCGGGCGGCTCCCCGGGGCGGGCGAGCACGGTGGTCGCGCCCGCCCCGGTGTACAGCCCCGCCAGGCCTTCGCCCGGCACCACGGCCACGACGGCCCGCTCGGCACGTTCCCCCTGGGCTCGCTCGGCCGCCGTCGTACGGGCGTCCCCGGCGCCGAAGTGGGTGATCCGGATCCGGTACGGCCGGCCGGCCTCGACCCCCGCCTCCACGGCGGCGCCGGCGTCGTCGACATGCACATGGACGTTCCACAGCCCGTCGCCGCCGACCACGACGAGCGAGTCACCCAGTCCGTCGAGCCGTTCCCTCAGCCGTGCCACGGCCGCGTCCTCGGCCTCCAGCAGGTAGATCACTTCGAAGCAAGGCCCTTCGGACCCGGGTGCCGGCGTGGCGTCCGCGCACCCGGGCGCGGCTCGTGACGTGCTGTCGCGGGCCTCCGCGCGCCTGTGCGGGTCACGCGGCGACTCCCCGGTGAACGTCGCCACCAGGGCCGACAGCACCGCCACCAGCCCTCTGCCGCCGGCGTCCACCACCCCCGCGCGACGGAGGACGGGCAGCCGGTCCGGTGTCTCGGCGAGCGCCGCGCGGGCGCCGTCGTGGGCCGCCCGGGCCACCGCCGCGCAGTCGCCGTCCGCGGCTCCGGCGGCGTCCGCGGCGGCGGAGGCGACGGTGAGGACCGTGCCCTCGACGGGGTGCGCCACCGCCTGGCGCGCGGAGTCGGCCGCCCGGCGCAGGGCCAGCCGCAGCCCTTGGCCGTCAGCGTGGTCCGGGGCCTCGTCGCCGGCCAGCACCTGGGCCATGCCGCGCAGCAGCTGCGCGAGGATCGTCCCGGAGTTTCCCCGGGCGCCGATCAGCGCTCCGTGGGCCATCGCCCGGAGCGCGTCGGCCAGGGTTGGCCCGGGTCCGTGGTTGCCGCCTGCCTCATGGCCCTCGAAGACCGCCTCCACCGCCGCGGCCGCCGACTCGACGGTCAGATAGAGGTTCGTGCCGGTGTCGCCGTCCGCCACGGGATAGACGTTGATCGCGTCGATCTCCTCCCGGGCCCGTCCCAGCGCGTCGAGCGCGAGACCGCACCAGGCGCGCACCGCCAGAGCATCGAAGAATGTCTGCGGCACCTGCGCCACCTGCGCCTCCCTGAGCTGCCGACCGTGGCACGCAGCGTAGACCGTGGGGCCCTGCCCACCGGAAGAGGGCCGCGGGCGGGCCCCTGAGCTGCCGTGGTAGTTTCGTTCTACGGGTGCAGCCGTTGTATGCTGCTCCGGTTGCCCGATCCGATCGGGCCTCTCCCCTGGCAACGCCACTCAGATTCCACCAGGGCTCCTGGAGCCCGGGATCTTGATCCCGGCATGCCGGGATCAACCGTAAGTGCATCTGAAGTCTTTGGAGTGACCCGTGGCTGCCAACTGCGACGTCTGCGGCAAGGGGCCGGGCTTCGGCAACAACATCTCGCACTCGCACCGCCGTACGTCCCGTCGCTGGAACCCGAACATCCAGCGTGTGCGTACCGTGGTCGGCGGGACGCCGAAGCGCGTGAACGCCTGCACCTCGTGCATCAAGGCCGGCAAGGTCTCGCGCTGACGCTTTCGCTGAGCGCGCGGCCACAGCCGGTTTCGCCGCAACGGCCGGTCCACCCTGGGGTGGGCCGGCTTTTTGCTGTGCGCCGGGAAGTGACCGGCGTTGGTGCGGGGCGGGGGGTGGTGCGCAGCCCGGCGCCGGCGGGGTGCCTCCCCCACTCTCGGCTTCGCTCGAGCGGGAGGTACCCCCATCGCCCACCCGTGCCGCCCCAGCGGCACGACTGCCCGCGGGAACGGCCGGATACGCGGGAGACGCGGGACGCGGGAGACGCGGGGCCTACCGCAGGTTCCAGGCGTGGTCGACCGGGCCTATGCCTGCGCCCAGGGGGAAGCCGGCGGAAATCGCGCCGGTGACGTACGTCTTGGCCGCCTTCACCGCTTCCGGGACCGGGTGGCCCTTCGCCAGGTGCGCGGCGATCGCCGACGCCAGTGTGCAGCCCGTGCCGTGGGTGTGGCGGTTGTCGTGCCTCGGAGCCCGCAGCCAGTGCTCCTCGGACCCGTCGGTGAGCAGGTCCACCGCGTCACCGGACAGATGGCCGCCCTTGATCACCACCCAGCGCGGCCCGAACTCCAGCATCGCCTCGGCCGCCCGGCGCAGATCACGTTCCGAGCCGACCCGGACGCCGGTGAGTTGCCCCACCTCGTCCAGGTTCGGTGTGGCCACGGTGGCCACGGGCAGCAGCCTGGTCCGTACGGAGTCCAGCGCGGAGGCCGCCAGCAGCGGGTCCCCGTGCTTGGAGACGCCCACCGGGTCGACGACCGCCGGCGCGTCCGTACCGGCGATCAACTCGGCCACCGTATCGACGAGTTCGGCGGAGGACAGCATGCCGGTCTTGACCGCCCGCACCCCGATGTCGTCGACCACGCTGCGGTACTGGGACCGCACCGCCTCCACCGGCAGCTCCCAGGCGCCCTGCACGCCCAGTGAGTTCTGCGCGGTCACCGCGGTGAGCACGCTCATGCCGTGCACACCGAGCGCGAGCATCGTCTTCAGGTCGGCCTGGATGCCGGCGCCGCCGCCCGAGTCGGAGCCGGCCACGGTGAGGACCCCGGGCGGGGCGGTGCGGGCGCTCATGACTCGATGTCCGCGAAGTGGTCCCAGCCGCCCTGGCTGGTCCAGGGCGCCCCGTCGACCGTCACCTGGGGCAGCGCCGACGGGTTGAGCACCTCGCCGATCACCTTCCAGCGGGCCGGCAGCTTCACGTCCGGCGGGAAGGTCGCCACGATCGCGTGGTCCTCTCCCCCGGTCAGCACCCACTGCATGGGGTCGACGCCGACGGCCTGGCCGATGTCGTTCATCTGCGAGGGGATGTCGACGGCGGCGGAGCGGATGTCGATGCGCACCTTGCTGGCCTCGGCGATGTGCCCGAGGTCGGCGATCAGTCCGTCGCTCACGTCGCACATCGCGGTGGCGCCGAGCCCGGCGGCGGCAGGCCCCGCGTGGTACGGCGGTTCGGGGCGCCGGTGCGCCTCGACGAAGGCGCGCGGCGAGCGGAACCCGCGGGAGAGCACCGCGTGTCCGGCCGCGGACCAGCCCAGCCAGCCGGTCACCGCGACGAGGTCGCCCGGCTGCGCTCCGCCGCGGGTGACGGGCTCCTGGTTGCGCAGATCACCGAGCGCGGTGATCGACACCATGATCTGGTCGCCGCGTACGACATCGCCGCCTACGACCGCGGCGCCGGCCACCTGGCACTCGTCCCGCAGGCCGTCCATCAGCTCGCTCGGCCAGGTCACCGGCAGTTCCGCCGGGACGACGAGGCCGAGCAGCAGCGCGGTCGGCACGGCGCCCATGGCGGCGATGTCCGCCAGGTTCTGCGCGGCGGCCTTGCGGCCGACGTCGTAGGCCGTGGACCAGTCGCGCCGGAAGTGCCGGCCCTCCAGCAGGATGTCGGTGCTGGCCACGACCCTGCGGTCGGGCGCGGAGACCACCGCGGCGTCGTCGCCGGGGCCGACCCGGACCGCCGGAGTGGTGGTGAGACGGGAGGTGAGCTCCCTGATGAGCCCGAACTCACCGAGCTCACCAACAGTGCCCTTCATTGCCCTTTCGCCCCTTCTCTCCCTGTGCATGCCCGGTCGCGGGTCGTCCGAGTCCTCGCTACGGTCGATATGACCGTCAACTTCTCTCGTGCCTGTACCTCGGCGCGCAAGGCCCGGTTCCCGCAGGTCTCCCCGCGACGTGCGCCAACGCGATACCGTGGCGTTCCTTTTCCCCACATGATCCTCGTGGCCGCCCTGGAGGTTCCGTGGTACAGGCGTACATCCTGATCCAGACGGAGGTCGGCAAAGCGTCGACCGTCGCCGAGCTGATCGGCAAGATCCCTGGAGTCATCCAGGCCGAGGACGTGACCGGACCGTACGACGTGATCGTGCGCGCCCAGGCCGACACCGTCGACGGCCTGGGCCGCATGGTGGTGGCCAAGGTCCAGCAGGTGGACGGCATCACCCGCACCCTGACCTGCCCGGTCGTCCATCTGTAGCCCCCCGTCCCGTCTCCCCTGCGCCGGTGAAGTCCTTCCGCCACCGGCACCCCGTGCTCCGCGCTCGCGGTGCTGATCGCCGCGGGCCGCTCCTCAGCAGACGACAGCGCGTCCGCGGCGGTTCCCGGCCCGGACGCGAAGGTCACCGAGCTGTGTCAGAACCCGGACAGGGTCCTGTCGGCGAAGTGAACGGTGAAAGTCGCGACGGTCCCGAAGCCTCGTCGGAACCGGCCGCGGGCCGGGGCGGCGTGGCGATCATACTGCGGTGCCGGTCCGGCGCCTTCCGGAAGACCGCCGGGGGCTTCATGGCCGGCGGCCGCCGCGCGAGAAGGCGATCCCCGAGGGGATCGCCTTCCGGTGCTGCCGGGGTGGTGGCGCGGCTCAGCGCAGCCCGGTCGACCGGCGCAGCGCCGCCTGCACCAGCCGGTCCACCAGCTCGGGGTAGCCGACACCGGTGGCCTGCCACATCTGCGGGTACATCGAGATGGGGGTGAAGCCGGGCATGGTATTGATCTCGTTGATGACGAACTCGCCGTCCTCGGTGAGGAAGAAGTCCGCGCGCACGAGCCCTTCGCAGGACGCCGCGTCGAACGCCTCGACCGCGAGCCGGCGCACCTCGGCCGTCTCCTCGTCGGTCAGCGGCGCCGGCACGATGCCGGGGGTGGAGTCGATGTACTTGGCCTCGAAGTCGTAGTACGCGTGCGTGTCGGGCGGCGGGATCTCGGCGGGCAGCGACGCGCGCGGGCCGTCCTCGAACTCCAGCACGCCGCACTCGATCTCGCGGCCGCGCAGCGCCGCCTCCACGAGGAACTTCGGGTCGTGGCGCCGGGCCTCGGCGATCGCCTCGTCCAGGCCGGAGAGGTCGTCGACCTTGGTGATGCCGATCGACGAGCCCGCCCGCGCGGGCTTCACGAACAGCGGCCAGCCGTGCTCCCCGGCGAAGTCGACGATCCTCTTGCGGGAGGCGGACTCGTCACGCTCCCACTCGCGCGGCCGGATCACCAGATACGGGCCGACCTTGAGCCCGAAGGAGGTGAACACCCGCTTCATGTACTCCTTGTCCTGGCCGACGGCCGAGGCGAGCACACCGGAGCCGACATAGGGGACGCCGGAGAGTTCCAGGAGGCCCTGCAGGGTGCCGTCCTCGCCGTAGGGGCCGTGCAGCACCGGGAAGACCACGTCGACCTCGCCCAGGGCCTTGGGAACCGAACCGGGCTCGCTGTAGACGACTTCGCGGTCGGCGGGGTCGACGGGGAGCACCACACCGCCCTCCGTCGACTCGGCGAGCTCGTCGACGCTGGGCGTACGGCGGTCGGTGATCGCCATGCGTTCCGGCTCGTCGGCGGTGAGCGCCCAGCGGCCGTCCTGCGTGATGCCGATCGGCAGGACGTCGTACGTGCTCCGGTCGATGGCCTTGAGGACGGCGCCGGCCGTGACCACGGAGATCCCGTGCTCGGAGCTGCGCCCGCCGAACACAACGGCCACACGCGGCTTGCGGGACGGCTGCTCGGGGCTCTGGGGGAGGTTCTCGGTGCTCATATCGCGATGAGAGTACCCGTTGCCGGAGCCGGGAGTCAGCGCCCGCAACGCCGCGCGTGAGCCGAACGGAGGGGGCTGTCGCTCAGCGTCGTTCGGGCTTCGCGCTGCGCGACATCAGCTCCTTGAGGGCGACCACCGGGGGCTTGCCCTCGTGCACGATTCCGACGACCGTCTCGGTGAGCGGCATGTCGACGCCGTGCCTGCGGGCGAGGTCCAGCACCGATTCGCAGGACTTGACGCCCTCCGCGGTCTGCTTGGTGACCGCGATGGTCTCCTGCAGGGTCAGGCCCTTGCCGAGGTTGGTGCCGAAGGTGTGGTTGCGGGAGAGCGGCGAGGAGCAGGTGGCCACCAGGTCGCCCAGGCCCGCGAGTCCGGAGAAGGTCAGCGGGTCGGCGCCGAGCGCGACACCGAGCCGGGTGGTCTCGGCGAGGCCGCGGGTGATGAGCGAACCCTTGGTGTTGTCGCCGAGCCCCATGCCGTCCGCGATGCCGACGGCCAGCCCGATCACGTTCTTCACGGCGCCGCCCAGCTCGCAGCCGATGACGTCGGTGTTGGTGTACGGGCGGAAGTACGGGGTGTGGCAGGCGGTCTGGAGCCGCCGGGCGACGTCCTCGTCGGTGCAGGCGACCACGGAGGCGGCCGGCATGCGGGCGGCGATCTCCCGGGCCAGGTTGGGGCCGGTGACCACGGCGATCCGCTCGCGGCCGACCTTGGCGACGTCGTCGATCACCTCGCTCATCCGCATCGCGGAGCCGAGTTCCACACCCTTCATCAGGGACACCAGGACCGTGCGGGGCGCGAGCAGGTCCTTCCACTCGGCGAGATTGCCGCGCAGCGTCTGCGAGGGGATCGCGAGGACGGTGAAGTCGGCGCCGCGGGCCGCCTCGGCGGCGTCGGAGGTGGCCCGCAGGTTCTCGGGGAGTTCGACCCCGGGCAGGTAGTCGGGGTTGGTGCGGGTGGAGTTGACGGCTTCGGCGAGTTCGGGGCGCCGCCCCCACAGCACGACGTCGCAGCCCGCGTCGGCGAGGACCATGCCGAAGGCCGTCCCCCACGATCCGGTGCCGAAGACGGCCGCCTTGACCGGCTTGCTCACGTGCCCAGCCCCTCTTCCCGTGCCGTGGGCCTGCCGCCCCGCGTCCGGTCCTGCCGCCGCTGCCTCTGCGTATGTGTCCTGTGGCGCTGTTCGATCCGCTCCCGGCGCGGGTCGTAGGGCGTCTCGGGGGCCTTCTCGCCGCGGATCCGCTCGAGCTGGACGGTGATGGCCGCCATGATGGCCTCGGTCGCCTCCTTGAGCAGTTCGGGGGTCATCTCCCGGTCGTAGAAGCGGTCGAGGTCCACCGGTGGCCCGGCCAGCACCCGACTGGTCTTGCGCGGCAGCAGGCTGGGCTTCTTCGCGTAGGGCGGCAGGAGCTCGTTGGCACCCCACTGGGCCACCGGGATCACGGGGCACCTGGTCTCCAGCGCGACGCGGGCGGCGCCGGTCTTGCCGGTCATGGGCCAGCCGTCCGGGTCGCGGGTGAGGGTGCCCTCGGGGTAGAAGGCGACGCATTCACCGCGCTTCACGGCGTCGATCGCGGCGCGGAAGGCGCTGAGCGCGTCGGTGCTCTCGCGGTAGACGGGGATCTGTCCGGTGCCGCGCATCGCGGCACCGACGAATCCCTTGTTGAAAAGCCCGCTCTTCGCCAGGAATCGCGGAACACGTCCGGTGTTGTACTGAAAGTGCGCGTAGGCGAAGGGATCGATGTGCGAATTGTGGTTCACCACGGTGATAAATCCACCCTCGGCCGGAATGTTCTCCATTCCGCGCCAGTCCCGCTTGAGCAGAACCACCAGCGGCGGTTTGCAGAGAACCGCGGCGAAGCGGTACCAGAAGCCGATTCTGCGGCGCGGCACAAGTACACCTTCCTCTTCCGAAAGACAGGCCCGGGCCCGGGCCCGGAGGCCAGGCGGGCCGCACAAGTGTCGCCCCGGGCCGCCGGTCTGTCGAGAACACCGTACGCCGCCCGTCTCCCGCCACCGCCCTCCAAGGAGCTTCGCCCCCCTCCCCCCGGCTCCCGCGCCGCCCGGTGCTCCGGGGGACAATGGCCGCGACAAGAGAGGGACACAACACTCGTGCAGTGGACCTTGGTGGTACCCCTGAAGCCGCTGGCCGAGGCCAAGAGCAGGCTGTCGGACACGGCCGGTGACGGCTTGCGGCCGGGTCTCGCGCTCGCCTTCGCGCAGGACACGGTGGCCGCCGCGCTGGAATGCCCGGCGGTAGGGGATGTGGTGGTCGTCACGAATGACGCCCTGGCCGCCCGTGAGCTGGCGGCGTTGGGCGCGGGAGTCGTCCCCGACCGGCCGCGCGGGGGTCTGAACGCGGCGCTCGCGCATGCCGCGGCGGCGGTGGGCCTCGCGCGGCGCGCGGCGTCCGTGGCAGCCCTCAACGCGGATCTGCCGGCCCTGCGACCGGCGGAACTCGCCCACGTTCTCGATGCCGCGGCGGAATTCCCGCGCGCGTTCCTCGCCGATGCGGCCGCGGTGGGTACGACATTGCTGGCGGCGAGCCGGGGCGGAGAATTGCGTCCCCTCTTCGGCCCCGGGTCCCGGCTCCGGCACCGGGCGTCCGGCGCGGTGGAACTCGGCCTGGACGCGGTGGATTCCGTACGGCAGGACGTGGACACCGGGGAGGACCTGCGGGCGGCCCTGGCGCTGGGCGTCGGCCCCCGCACGGCCGCGGTCGCCGCGCGGTTGCTGATATCGGAGCAGTAGGCTGCCGACATGCAGGCCACCGCATACACCTACGACGCCGACAGCCGCAGCGGTCAGGTGCTTCTGGACGACGGCACCCCGGTGCCCTTCGACGCCCCGGCGTTCGACGCGGGGGGCCTGAGGCTGCTGCGTCCGGGACAGCGGGTGCGCATCGAGACCGAGGGCGAGGGCGAGGCCCGGAGGATCACGCTGGTGACGCTCCAGACGTTCTGACCGCACCGGCCGCCGGCCCTCCCGGACACACCGCGGGCCGGGCTCCTGGTGGAGTCCGGCCCGGCGCGTGAGAACCGCTTGCCCGAGGGGCGGGGGCGTCCGCTACTTCTTGCGGGCGGTGGTCTTCTTGGCGGTCGTCTTGCGCGCGGTCGACTTCTTGGCGGGGGCCTTCTTGGCCGTCGCCTTCTTCGCGGGGGCCTTCTTGGCGGTCGTCTTCTTCGCGGCGGTGGTCTTGGCCGTCGCCGCGGTCTTGGCGGGCGCCTTCTTGGCCGTGGTCTTCTTGGCGGCCGTCTTGGTGGTGGCCTTCTTCGCGGTGGTCTTCTTGGCGGCCGCCTTCTTCGCGGTGGCGGCCTTCTTCGCCGTGGTCTTCTTCGCGGCGGCCTTCTTCACCGTCGCCGAGGCACCGCCGGTGAGGCTGCCCTTGGGCGCCTTCTTGACCGAGACCTCACCACCGCGCGGCAGCTTCTTCGAACCGCTCACCAGGTCCTTGAAGCCCTGACCCGCGCGGAAGCGCGGAACGGAGGTCTTCTTGACCCGAACCCGCTCGCCCGTCTGGGGGTTGCGGGCGTAGCGGGCGGGGCGGTCGACCTTCTCGAACGAACCGAAGCCGGTGACCGAGACCCGCTCACCCGCCACGACCGCGCGGACGATGGCGTCCAGTACGTGGTCGACGGCGTCGGCGGCCTGCTGGCGGCCGCCCACCTTGTCGGCAATCGCTTCTACGAGCTGCGCCTTGTTCACGTCTTCCCCTTCGGAGACATCGCCAGAACGAATGTGTTCAAGCTTTTTCGCACGTTAGGCAGATATATACCGCAAATCAAACACGAAACGGGCTAATCACCCTTGTGCCGCAACGAACTCGACTGTCTTGACTGGTTCAGCGTTCCTCTTCGGGGAATCGACCCGCGTCGAGGTCCGTGTTGAACCGCTCCAGACGCCTTGCCGCACCGGCGAGATCGTGCTTGGCCGCGGCCGTAATGACCAGCAGCTTCCGGGTCAGCGCCATCCGTACGCCCTCCGGGACTTGCAGTGCGCGCACCCTTGCATGCGCTTCTTTGAGCCGGCCCGCGACCACCGCATAGAGCTCGAGTTGGCCGTCGCGTTCCATGCACAGATTGTGCCATCTGGGGCGAGTTGTCGCCTGCCCAGGGGGCAACTGCCGCCTCGGACGGCCGTCCGTGCTCACGCGGGGATCACGCGCACGTGACACGTGTACCCCGGCAACCACCTTCTTAACGTGGCAAGTTGAGAACCCTCAAGACGGCGCGCGGGGCCGAACGGGTGCAGACACGGCCGTACCCCCGATCGGGCCGATCGGGGGTACGGGAGGGGTGACGCGGTGGCCGAAAGTCGACCTCTCGCGAGGACTTCGGCCGGGGGACGGATCAGGCCGTGAGCGTCCTCGGCTTGAACGACGGGCGCTTCGCCTCGTACGCGGCGATGTCCGCCTCGTTCTGCAGCGTGATGGAGATGTCGTCGAGCCCGTTCAGCAGCCGCCAGCGGGAGTTCTCGTCGAGCTCGAAGGAGGCGGTGACGCCCTCGCCGCGCACCTCGCGGGCCTCCAGGTCGACGGTGATCTCGGCGGTGGGGTCGGCTTCGGTGAGCTCCCACAGCGCGTCGACGATCTTCTGGTCGAGGACCACGGTCAGCAGCCCGTTCTTCAGCGAGTTGCCGCGGAAGATGTCGGCGAAACGGGAGGAGATCACGGCCTTGAAGCCGTAGTTCTGCAGCGCCCAGACGGCGTGCTCACGGGAGGAGCCGGTGCCGAAGTCGGGGCCGGCGACCAGCACCGTGGCACCCTCGCGCTCGGGCCGGTTGAGCACGAACTCCGGGTCCTTGCGCCAGGCCTCGAACAGCCCGTCCTCGAACCCGTCCCGGGTCACCTTCTTGAGCCAGTGGGCGGGGATGATCTGGTCGGTGTCGACGTTGCTGCGGCGCAGCGGGACGGCCCGGCCGGTGTGGGTGGTGAATGCTTCCATGACTGATCAGACTCCAGCGGGCGTGCGGTCGTCGGCGGCGGCGAGGTCGGCCGGGGAGGCCAGGTGGCCGAGGACCGCGGTGGCCGCGGCGACCTGCGGGGACACCAGGTGGGTACGGCCGCCCTTGCCCTGCCGGCCCTCGAAGTTGCGGTTGGAGGTGGAGGCGGAGCGCTCCCCGGGGGCGAGCTGGTCCGGGTTCATGCCCAGGCACATCGAGCAGCCCGCGTGCCGCCACTCGGCGCCGGCCTCCTTGAAGACCACGTCCAGACCCTCGGAGACGGCCTGCAGACCCACCCGCGCCGAGCCGGGGACGACCAGCATCCGTACGCCGTCGGCGACTTTGCGGCCCTTGACGATGTCCGCCGCGGCGCGCAGGTCCTCGATGCGGCCGTTGGTGCAGGAACCTACGAAGACGGTGTCCACGTGGATCGAGCGCAGCGCCTGGCCGGCCTCCAACCCCATGTATTCCAGGGCCTTTTCGGCGGCGAGCCGCTCCGAGGCGTCCTCGTACGAAGCCGGGTCGGGGACGGACGCCGAAAGCGGAGCGCCCTGGCCGGGATTGGTGCCCCAGGTGACGAACGGCGACAGCTCGGAAGCCTCGATGACGACCTCGGCGTCGAACTCGGCGTCCTCGTCGGACTTCAGCGTCTTCCAGTAGGCGACGGCCGCGTCCCAGTCCTCGCCCTCGGGAGCGTGCGGACGGCCCCGCAGGTAGGCGAAGGTCGTCTCGTCGGGGGCGATCATGCCCGCGCGGGCGCCGGCCTCGATCGACATGTTGCAGATGGTCATCCGGGCCTCCATCGAGAGCTTCTCGATGGCCTCGCCGCGGTACTCCAGGACGTAGCCCTGGCCGCCGCCGGTGCCGATCTTCGCGATGATCGCCAGGATCAGGTCCTTGGCCGTGACGCCGTCGGGCAGTTCGCCGTTGACCGTGATCGCCATGGTCCTGGGGCGGGCCATCGGCAGCGTCTGGGTGGCCAGGACGTGCTCGACCTGGGAGGTGCCGATGCCGAACGCCAGTCCGCCGAAGGCGCCGTGCGTGGAGGTGTGCGAGTCACCGCAGACGACGGTCATGCCCGGCTGGGTCAGACCCAGCTGCGGGCCGACGACGTGGACGACGCCCTGCTCGACGTCGCCCAGCGGGTGCAGCCGGACGCCGAACTCCGCGCAGTTCTTGCGGAGGGTCTCCAACTGGACCCGGGAGACCGGGTCGGCGATCGGCTTGTCGATGTCGAGGGTGGGGGTGTTGTGGTCCTCGGTGGCGATGGTGAGGTCGAGGCGGCGCACCCGGCGGCCGTTCTTGCGGAGGCCGTCGAAGGCCTGCGGGCTGGTCACCTCGTGCAGCAGGTGCAGATCGATGAAGAGGAGGTCGGGCTCGCCCTCGGCGCGCCGGACGACGTGGTCGTCCCAGACCTTCTCCGCGAGTGTCCTACCCATCGCTTTCCCTCCGGCCGGCAAGTGGTGCGCCGGCCCAACTAGATCTGTGGGGAGGCGGCGCCCGCACCCCTGATACCGGGCGTCCGCCGCCAGGCCCGGTGGTCCACGGGCCGCGTTGCTTCCGTGCTTCAAGAGTGGCGGGTTCCACGGAAAATTGAACTTGCGTTTCACAGAGTGAGACGCAAGTATCGTTGCATGGACAACAGTAGCGGCGTCGGCGTTCTGGACAAGGCGGCACTCGTCCTGAGCGCTCTGGAGTCCGGCCCGGCCACCCTCGCGGGGTTGGTCGGGGCCACCGGACTGGCACGACCCACGGCCCACCGCCTGGCCGTGGCGCTGGAACACCACCGCATGGTGGCGCGCGACATGCAGGGCCGTTTCATTCTCGGTCCGCGTCTGGCCGAACTGGCCGCGGCGGCGGGCGAGGACCGGCTGCTCGCCACGGCGGGCCCGGTGCTGACCCACCTCCGCGATGTGACCGGCGAGAGCGCCCAGCTCTACCGCCGCCAGGGCGACATGCGCATCTGTGTCGCCGCCGCGGAGCGGCTGTCGGGTCTGCGGGACACGGTGCCGGTGGGCTCCACACTCACGATGAAGGCCGGCTCCTCGGCGCAGATCCTGATGGCCTGGGAGGAGCCCGAGCGGCTGCACCGCGGCCTGCAGGGCGCCCGCTTCACGGCGACGGCCCTGTCGGGCGTACGGCGCCGGGGCTGGGCCCAGTCGATCGGCGAGCGCGAGCCGGGCGTGGCGTCCGTCTCGGCGCCGGTGCGCGGCCCCTCCAACCGCGTGGTGGCCGCCGTCTCGGTCTCCGGGCCGATCGAGCGTCTGACCCGCCACCCGGGCCGGATGCACGCCCAGGCCGTCATCGACGCCGCCGCACGTCTCTCCGAGGCGCTGCGCCGCTCCTGAAAGTCCCCCCGTCCATGGGGAACGGGTCCGCCTCAACGCCGCGGCGGACCGTCCCCCGCCTCACGCGCCGTCGGCCCCCGCCGACGGCGCCGCCTTTTCCGGCCGGTACGCGAACCTGTCCCTGGCGCGCCGGCCGCGCTTCTCCAGCGGTACCCGCCCGTGCGCGGCCGCGAGTCCGAAGGCCGGCATGTCGGCGTAGATCGACTCGTAGTGGCCCTGCGGCACCACGTAGGTCTCGTGCCACAGCCCCACGTGTCCGCGCACCTTGCCCTCCCGCTCCTTGCGGTTGATGAACGCCCACGCGCTGTGGTGGACCGTGTCCGGCGCGTGCGCGTAGGCGTAGAGCTTCTCCTTGGACTCCCAGTACTGGACGACGTAGTACGTCCGCGGCGAGGCCGTGAGCAGGACGTGCCCGAGGAGTCCGCGCTCCGGCCGCCTGCCCAGTTCGCGCAGCATGCGGGGCATGGAGACGAGGACGGGAAGCCAGTGGTGCACCGCCCAGAAGCGGTTGATCCGCATGCCGATCAGCAGGACGACGACGTCCCCCTCGGCCGCCGCGGTCGTGCGCTCGGCGATGGCGAACCTGCGCGACATCAGACGTTCCCCCGATCCGTAGGGTGGGCGGGCGGTGTTCCCTGAGCAACGCTTGGATAGTCCCGCTATCCCAGGAAGGGCGCAAGAGGTGCGGCTGGCCGAACTGAGCGAACGCAGCGGTGTGTCGATCGCGACGATCAAGTACTACCTGCGCGAAGGACTGTTGTCCCCAGGCCGCCGGGTCAACGCGACCACGGCCGAGTACGACGAGGAGCATCTGCGCCGGCTGCGCCTGGTGCGCGCCCTGATCCAGGTCGGCGGGGTCCCCGTGGCGACGGCGCGCGAGGTGCTGGGGCACGTCGACGACGACTCGCTGGGCCGCACTATCCGGCTGGGCGCGGCGCTGTGGGCGCTGCCGCAGACTCCCGAGCCGGACGAGGGCGATCCCGCCGTCGCGGCGGCCCGCACGGAGGTGGACCGGCTGCTGGAGTCCTTGGGCTGGGAGACCGCCCGGGAGCTCGCTCCGCTCTCCCCCGTGTACCGCTCGCTGGTGGTGGCGGTGGCCTCGCTGCACCGGCTCGGCTACCGATGGGACGCCGAACTGATGGCTCCCTACGGGGAGCTGATGCACCAGGTGGCGCGCAGACAGCTCGACTTCATGGAGACGCACGACTCACCGACGGAGCAGGTGGAGCTGGCGGTGGCGTCCGCGGTGCTCTTCGAACCGGTGCTGCGGGCGCTGCACCGGCTGGCGCAGGAGGAGGAGGCCGCACGGCGGTACGGGATCGAGTGAGCGGTGCGTGCGACGGGACGGCGAAGGCCCCCTCACCGGAGTGAGGGGGCCTTCATCGGTTGTACCCCCGACCGGATTCGAACCGGCGCTACCGCCTTGAGAGGGCGGCGTGCTAGGCCGCTACACAACGGGGGCGTGGATCATGCGTTTCCGCAGATCCTGCTGGTCTACCTGGACTCGAACCAAGACTAACTGAACCAGAATCAGTCGTGCTGCCAATTACACCATAGACCAATGATGGTTTAGACCAGTCAGTACCCCCGACCGGATTCGAACCGGCGCTACCGCCTTGAGAGGGCGGCGTGCTAGGCCGCTACACAACGGGGGCCCTAGCGATCCTGCGTCGACGACGGCGGGAGCTACCCTGACCATCCTCGCGGGAAGGATCTGTACCCCCGACCGGATTCGAACCGGCGCTACTGCCTTGAGAGGGCAGCGTGCTAGGCCGCTACACAACGGGGGCTTGCGGATGTGATCCGCGGGTGCAGATGAGCTCTGCGAGCTGGCCTACCTGGACTCGAACCAAGACTAACTGAACCAGAATCAGTCGTGCTGCCAATTACACCATAGGCCACTGGAACGCAAGCCCCTGAGGGGATCTTGTTCTAGTTCGACGCTTGGGGGTTCCGGCCTTCCGGCCCGCTCCCCGCGGCGCAGGAAGAACATTACCTGAAGGAGGACGGGGCTCCAAAACGAGTATCGGCGCGCAGCACCGAGGGGAGTTCGGCGAGCGAGGCGATACGCCGTGGCCCCTCGGGCGGTTCGACGGTCGCGCGGGCACCGCCGCGGTCGATCCACACCGACAGCAGCCCGGCGTCCGCGGCGCCCCTGCCGTCGATCTCCGGGTGGTCCCCGACGTACGCCACCTGGGCCGGGGGCAGCGCCAGCGCGTCGCAGGCGGCGAGGAACGCGCCGGCCTCGGGCTTGGAGACACCCAGTTCGGCGGCGCAGAGAATGGCCTCGAAGCGGTCGTGCACGCCGAGCAGGCGCAGCTTGCGGTCCTGGACGTGCAGGCTGGAGTTGGAGAGCACCGCGTGGCGGTGGCTGGCGGCGAGCGCGTCGAGGACCGGCAGCACGTCCGGGAAGAGGCTCCAGGCGGACTCGTAGTGCGTGACGTACCGCCGGAACCACTCGTCCGCCTCGGCGTCGGTCATCTCGCGCCCCAGGAAGACCCGGGTGCGGTCGCGCCGCTGGGTCTCGAAGTCCACCTCGCCCGCGGCGAAGCGCGCCCACTGCAGCTCGGTGACCTCCCGCCAGCGGGTCAGCGCCTCCTCCACGGAGGGGTACCCGGCGAGCAGCCCCTCGGCCGCCAGGTGGGCCCGCATGCCCTCACGGTCGGCGGAGGTGTAGTCGAAGAGGGTGTCGTCCACGTCCCAGACAACGGCTCGGATCGCCATGTCACCGACCGTACCCAAAGACGGCAGGGGGGGGGGGGGGGGGGGGGGGGGGGGGGGGGGGGGGGGGGGGGGGGGGGGGGGGGGGGGGGGGGGGGGGGGGGGGGGGGGGGGGGGGGGGGGGGGGGGGGGGGGGGGGGGGGGGGGAGGGGGGTTTTCCCCCCCCCCCCCCCCCCCCCCCGCCCCCCCCCCCCCCCCCCCCCCCACAAAAAAACCAGAACGCCCCCCCCCCCCCCCCCCCCCCCCCCCCGCCCCTGGACATCGGTGAACCTACGCGGCGAGCTTCTCCAGCGCCGCGTCGATCCTGGCCAGCGTCTTCTCCTTGCCCAGGACCTCCAGGGACTCGAAGAGCGGCAGGCCGACCGTGCGGCCGGTGACGGCGACGCGGACCGGGGCCTGGGCCTTGCCGAGCTTGAGGCCGTGGGCCTCGCCGGCGGCCAGGACGGCCTCCTTCAGCGACTCGGGGGACGTCCAGTCGGCGGCCTCGAGCTTCTCCCGCGCGGTGCGCAGCAGGGCGTCGGAGCCCTCCTTCATCGCCTTGTTCCAGGAGGCCTCGTCGGAGACCGGCTCCGGCAGGAACAGGAAGTCGACGTTGTCCGTGATCTCGGAGAGGACCTTCAGGCGGGTCTGCGCGTGCGGGGCGACGGCCTGCCACTTGGCCTCGTCGAAGTCCTCCGGGGCCCAGGGGGCGAACGGGGCCTTGAGCCAGGGTGCGCAGCGCTCGGTGAAGTCCTTCACATCGAGCATGCGGATGTGGTCGCCGTTGATCGCCTCGCACTTCTTCAGGTCGAAGCGGGCCGGGTTCGGCTGCACGTCGGCGACGTCGAAGGCGGCCACCATCTCGTCGATCGAGAAGACGTCCTGGTCGGCCGAGAGCGACCAGCCGAGCAGGGAGAGGTAGTTGAGCAGGCCCTCGGGCAGGAAGCCGCGCTCGCGGTAGAGGTTGAGCGAGGACTGCGGATCGCGCTTGGAGAGCTTCTTGTTGCCCTCGCCCATGACGTACGGCAGGTGGCCGAAGGCCGGGGTCTCCTTGGCGATACCCAGCTCGGTCAGCGCCTTGTACAGGGCGATCTGGCGGGGCGTGGAGGAGAGCAGGTCCTCGCCGCGCAGGACGTGGGTGATCTCCATCAGGGCGTCGTCGACCGGGTTGACCAGCGTGTACAGCGGGGCGCCGTTGGCGCGGACGATGCCGTAGTCCGGGACGTTCTCCGGGGTGAAGGTGAGCTCGCCGCGGACCAGGTCGGTGAAGGTGATCGTCTCGTCGGGCATCCGGAAGCGGACGATCGGCTCGCGGCCCTGGGCCTTGTACTCCTCGACCCGGGCCTCGCTCAGCTCGCGGCAGTGGCCGTCGTAGCCGGAGGGCTTTCCGGCGGCGCGGGCGGCCTCGCGGCGGGTGTCGAGCTCCTCCTGGGAGCAGTAGCAGTGGTAGGCGTGGCCGGCGTCCAGGAGCTTGCGGGCGACGTCCCGGTAGATGTCCATGCGCTGCGACTGCCGGTACGGGGCGTGCGGGCCGCCGATCTCGGGGCCCTCGTCCCAGTCGAAGCCGAGCCAGCGCATCGAGTCGAGGAGCTGGGCGTAGGACTCCTCGGAGTCGCGGGCCGCGTCGGTGTCCTCGATGCGGAAGACGAGGGTGCCCTGGTGGTGCTTGGCGAACGCCCAGTTGAACAGGGCGGTGCGGACCAGGCCCACATGGGGGTTACCGGTGGGCGACGGGCAGAAACGGACGCGTACGGGAGAGCCGGGTGCGCTAGCCACGCTTGACAACCTTGTTGGTGAGAGTGCCGATGCCTTCGATGGTGACGGCGACCTCGTCGCCGACGTTGAGGGGGCCGACCCCAGCGGGGGTGCCCGTGAGGACGACGTCGCCCGGGAGCAGCGTCATGGCCTCGGAGATGTTGACGATCAGATCCTCGATGGGGTGGATCATCTCGCTGGTGCGGCCGAGCTGGCGCTGGGCGCCGTTGACCGTGAGCTGGACGGTCAGGTCGTTCGCGGCGGCGAGGTCCAGATCCGTCTCCACCCAGGGGCCGAGCGGGCAGGAGGTGTCGAAGCCCTTGGCACGGGCCCACTGCTTCTCGCGCTTCTGGACGTCGCGCGCGGTGATGTCGTTGGCGCAGGTGTAGCCGAAGATGACGTCCTTGACGCGGTCGCGCGGGACCTCGCGGCACATCCGTCCGATGACCACGGCCAGCTCGGCCTCGTGGTGCACCTCCTGCGAGAAGGAGGGGTACTGGATGTCGTCGCCCGGGCCGATCACAGAAGTGGCGGGCTTGAAGAAGGCGAAGGGGGCCTCGGGCACCTCGTTGCCCATTTCCTTCGCGTGGTCGGCGTAGTTGCGGCCGAAGGCGACCACCTTGTTGGGGAGCACCGGGGGCAGCAGCCTGACCTTGCTCAGCGGGACCTTGGTGCCGGAGAGCTCGAAGTCCGCGAACGGGATGCCCTTGATGATGTCGAGGACGAGTTCGTCCTGCTTCTCACCCTCGACCGCGCCGAAGGCGACGTTCCCGTCGATGGAGAATCTGGCGATGCGCACGGGATGCTTGTCCCCTTGACCGATGGGCTGGAGTCTGACGCTCCAGGCTAACGCGGAGGTGTCCCCGCCTCGCGCAACAAACGAGGGGCGCCCCCGTCGGTGCGGGGGAGCCCCTCGTTCACCGCGCGGCGGCCTTGAGCATTTCGCGGCCGGTGCGCGTATGGATCGTTGTCAGCTCGCGGCGCCGGCCGCGACCGGGATCTCCATGAGGACGGTGCGCTTGGGATTGGCAGTCTGGGCCGGGAGTTCGACGGGGTGTTCCTGCTGGACCGGCGTCTGCAGATCATCGGCGCCGTCGAGGTGCGCCAGCGTCGTACGCCGGGGGTTGGCGATCTTGTGGAACATCGTCGTCGTCTTCACTGTTTACTTGACCCTGTCCTGTTCACGGGCACCCGGAGGGGTTTCAGGACCCCGGCGCGGGCGCGGCTTGTCGGTTTGCCCATCCCTGTAAAGCGTCAGGCT
The DNA here is from genome assembly GCF_055571035.1 of Streptomyces malachitofuscus. Taxonomy (NCBI): domain Bacteria; kingdom Bacillati; phylum Actinomycetota; class Actinomycetes; order Kitasatosporales; family Streptomycetaceae; genus Streptomyces; species Streptomyces malachitofuscus. Next base: position 195,590 of record NZ_JBVIGA010000008.1, read on the forward strand.
AAACATGCAATTCCCTGCCGACCGGGCCCGAAGGCCACGATCCCGGTGTGAGTTTGCTCACGAGTCAGAGGACATAGCGGCCAATCCGGACCCGCCCTGCGGGCGGCGGAATCGGACATTCCCCCCTTGAAGCCACCATTCCGCTCCTGATCATGTCGACTGGGACACCCCGGCCGCCCTGAGGATTCGCCCTTATGCGCCCGTTATGGACGAGATCACTTTCTACCCCCGGTGACTCGTCACTCACGCGGTGTCACGTATCTCACCTGTAAGGCCACGGGCCTTGTTGGAGATCCTGCACTGTGCTGGAATCTCACGGACCGCCGCAGGGATCGAGCCGGCGCACAGGGGGCGCACAAACGCGCCGAGTGGCGGCCGAGAAGGGGGAGCCAGCGCCGGTCACTTCACGACCACCACGGGGGCGTATTCAGGGCGCCCCTATGACGCCGACACCGTGCCTCGCCGTTCACGCGGAGGGGTGCCTGGTCCAGAGGTTGCGACGCTAGTGCAGGGACGTTTCAAGAGGGATGGCAGCGCTTCGGCGGAGCCGGAGCCGCAGGGCGGGACTGGCCCCAAGGCCGTCAGCTCCTCGCCCCAGCACGCCCAGAACCAGGGCCCGACCACGCCCGGGAACGGCGGCGACCGTCCCGGTGCCGGCGCGCCGACGGCTCCGCCGACTCCGGCGCCGGCCGCGCCCAAGGGTCCGACCGGCCCCGGGCCGCGAATAGCCCTGCGCAACTGGCGCATCTCGACCCGTCTGGTGTCGCTGCTCGCCCTGCCGGTGGTCGCGGCCACCTCGCTGGGCGCCCTGCGTATCCAGCAGTCGATGGACGACATCCAGCAGCTCGACAACATGAAGCTGCTGACGGACATGACCCAGCAGGCCACCGTGCTGGCCGCCGCGCTCCAGGAGGAGCGCGACCAGTCCGCCGGCCCGCTGGCGCACGGCGGCAAGGGCACCGACTTCTCGGTCAAGGGCCACCGCGACAAGACCGACCGCGCGATGGCGAACTTCCTCGACAGCTCCGAGGAGATCGACGCCGCGAGCAAGGACGGCAACCTCAAGGGCGTCCGCGACAACCTGGTGCAGCTCGCCGGCGACCTGGGCGAGCTGGCGAAGATCCGCAACACGGCCTTCCAGACGGTGAAGAACTCCACCCAGACCGTCGAGGGCTACCACCGCCTGATCGAGAACCTGATCGACCTCTCGCAGGACATGGCGGAGGCGACCAGCAACCCCGACATGATCCAGCGCACGCGTGCCCTGGCGTCCTTCTCCTCCGCCAAGGAGTATGCGTCGATCCAGCGCGCGGTCCTCGCCGCGGCGCTGCCCGCGAGCAACACCAGCAAGGGCGACCTCTCCGAGAACGACCGGCTCTACGCCGAGTCGGCGCTGGCGAGCCAGAAGTCCGAGCTCCGCAGCTTCAAGAGCATTTACGGCGAGGCCGGCGCGGCCGAGCTGTTGCTGCCGATCGAAGAGGGCAACACCACGATCAAGGCCACCGACGAGTACGCCGGCCGTGCGCTGGCCTCGGAGTTCGGTCTCGCCTCGGTCGGTGCGCGCTCCTACCGCGACTGGCTGGACGACAGCGGCACCAAGATCCAGCAGATGGAGAACATCGAGCGCACGCTGCTCGAGGAGATGGAACAGAAGGCCCGTGAGCTGCGCAGCGCCACCGAGCGCGACGCGATCATCTCCGGTGCGCTGATCCTGATCGTGCTCGGCGTGTCGCTGGTCGGCGCCTTCGTCGTGGCCCGCTCCATGATCCGCTCGCTGCGCCGGCTGGAGGAGACCGCCACCAAGGTCGCCCAGGAGCGTCTGCCCGACCTGGTCAAGCAGCTGTCCGAGACGGACCCGCAGGACGTCGACACGTCCGTGGAATCCGTCGGTGTCCACTCCCGGGACGAGATCGGCCGTGTGGCCGCGGCCTTCGACGACGTGCACCGCGAGGCGGTCCGCCTCGCGGCCGAGCAGGCCCTGCTGCGGGGCAACGTCAACGCGATGTTCACCAACCTCTCGCGCCGCTCCCAGGGTCTGATCCAGCGCCAGCTGTCGCTGATCTCCGAGCTGGAGTCCCGCGAGGCCGACCCGGACCAGCTGTCCTCGCTGTTCAAGCTGGACCACCTCGCCACGCGTATGCGCCGTAACGGTGAGAACCTCCTCGTCCTCGCGGGTGAGGAGCCCGGCCGCCGGTGGACCCGCCCGGTCCCGCTGGTCGACGTGCTCCGCGCCGCCGCGTCCGAGGTGGAGCAGTACGAGCGCATCGAGCTGGCCGCCGTGCCGAGCACCGAAGTGGCCGGCCGGGTCGTCAACGACCTCGTGCACCTGCTCGCCGAGCTACTGGAGAACGCGACCTCGTTCTCCTCCCCGCAGACCAAGGTCAAGGTCACCGGTCACGCACTGCCCGACGGCCGTGTGCTGATCGAGATCCACGACACCGGTATCGGTCTGTCGCCGGAGGACCTGGCGGCGATCAACGAGCGGCTCGCCTCGCCGCCCACCGTGGACGTGTCGGTGTCCCGCCGCATGGGTCTGTTCGTGGTCGGCCGGCTGTCGCAGCGGCACGGCATCCGCATCCAGCTCCGCCCGTCCGACTCCGGCGGTACGACCGCGCTGGTCATGCTGCCCGTCGACGTCGCCCAGGGCGGCAAGAAGCCCCAGGGCAAGCCCGGTCAGCCGGGCGCGGCCGGTGGCGGCCCCGCGGCCGCCCAGGCCGCCGCCGGTGCCGCCGCCGCACGGCGTGCCGCCGGTGCCGGCCAGTCCGGCGGCGGCGCGCTCGGAGCCGGTGCTCCCGGCGGTCGGCTCGGCGCCGGTCAGGGCCCGCGGGCCGCACTGCCCGGGCGCGACGGCGGTGGCCGGCCGGGAGGCCGGGGGCCGCAGGGTCCGTCGGGCAACCAGACGCCTTCGCTGTTCGACCAGGGCGCTCCGTCCGGCCCGCCGCAGGGCCGTCCCGCGCCCGCCGGCGCGGGTGCCGGATTCGGTGCTCAGGCGCCCGGCGCCCCGCAGGGGATGCAGGCCGCCGGTCCGAACGGGAAGCAGGACCAGGACGCCTTCGGCGGCGCGCGGGGCCAGGTGCCCCCGCAGCGGGGCAACGGCAACACCGAGCGCGGCCGTCGTCCGCAGCTCCCGCCGCGCCCCGAGCTGCCCGGCGGTGACCAGCAGCAGCCTCGGGTGCCCAGCTGGAGCGACGAGAACGCCCAGCCGCCGGTGCCGCGCGCCTCGCTGGACACCCCGCGCGGGCACGAGGAGCCGGATGTCTCGCGGACCTCGGCGATGCCGCGGTTCGACGAACGGCAGGGTCCCGGCGCGACGGCGGAGATCCCGCGGTTCGACGAGCAGCAGAACCAGGGCGCGCCCGCCTACGGTGCGAACGGTGGTCAGAACACCGGCCAGTACGCCCAGCCGGGTGCCCATGGCAGCCGGGACACCGGTCAGTACGCCCAGCCGGGTGCGAACGGTGGTCAGAACACCGGCCAGTACGCCCAGCCGGAGACGAACGACGGCCAGAACACGGGCCAGTTCGTCCGCGGTGACATCTTCGGCGCCCCGCAGGGCCGGCCCGGCGGACAGAACCCGTCCACGACGGGCCAGTTCCCCGCCCCCCAGGGCTACGACAACGGCTCCACCGGCCAGTACCCGGTGCCGGGCCAGGACAACGGCTCGACCGGCCAGTACTCCCTCCCGGAGCGTCCGGCCACGGACCCCGCGGCCACCGGCCAGTTCGAGCGCCCGCAGATGAACGGCGCGCACCGCGCCGGCCCGGGCGCACCGCGTCCGCCGGCCCCGCAGCAGAGGCCGGCCCGCCACGAGCCCGCGGGCAACGCCCCGCAGCGGGCCGACGACGGGCGGGGAGCGTCCGACGCCTGGGCCCTGCCCCCGGCGACCGGTCCCGGCGACGGCCGTACGCCGCTGTACGACACGCTGGAGACCAACTGGTTCCGCGGCGGCAACGGCGGCTCCCAGGAGCAGGGCCCCGGCTCGGCTCCTGCACCCCAGCAGCCGCAGCAGCCGTCCCAGCAGCAGCCGCAGGCCCCCACCGGGCCGCAGCGGTCCGCCTCGGCCGCCTGGCGCAGCTCGCCCAACGACGAGCTGGTACGGCAGGCCGAACGCGTCCGGCAGCCGGCCGCGGGCGGCGTCACCACCTCCGGCCTGCCGCGCCGGGTGCCCAGGGCGAACCTCGTCCCGGGTACGGCTCAGCAGCAATCGCACCAGAGCGGTCCTCAGGTCTCGCGCGCCCCCGATGACGTGCGCGGCCGGCTGACCAATCTCCGTCGGGGTATCGCACAGGGTCGTCAGGCCGGGTCCACCCAGACCGGCAGCTTCCCGCGGCCCACTCACCAGCAGGAGCGTTAGTTGAGCCCGATGAGCCAGGCGGCACAGAACCTCAACTGGTTGATCACCAACTTCGTGGACAACACCCCCGGGGTGTCCCACACCGTCGTCGTGTCGGCCGACGGTCTCCTTCTGGCGCTGTCCGAGGGGTTCCCGCGCGACCGCGCGGACCAGCTCGCGGCCGTCGCTTCGGGACTGACCTCCCTGACGGCCGGCGCCTCCCGGATCTTCGAGGGCGGCAATGTCGCCCAGACGGTCGTCGAGATGGAAAGAGGATTCCTCTTCCTCATGTCCGTCTCGGACGGCTCGTCGCTGGCCGTTCTCGCGCACCCCGAGTGCGACATCGGCCTCGTCGGCTACGAAATGGCGCTCCTGGTCGACCGCGCGGGGGCGGTCCTCACCCCGGACCTGCGCGCCGAGCTACAGGGAAGTCTGCTCCACTGATCGGCCCCGGCACCACCCGTCTCACCAAATCACCGTCCGGCCGCCACATTCCCCCCACCGGCCCCGTCAGACGGCTTGACTGACCGACTTGCTGTCCCGCCCGGAGGATCCATGACCCCGCCCACCGCCTCTCATGATCCGTACGCGGAGCCGTACGAGGACGAGGGCGACCAGCCGCTGGTCCGTCCCTATGCGATGACCGGCGGCCGGACCAGGCCGCGTTATCAGCTCGCCATCGAGGCACTGATCAGTACGACAGCCGACCCGGCAGCGCTCATGGGACTGCTTCCTGAGCACCAGCGGATCTGCCATCTGTGCCGTGAGGTGAAGTCGGTCGCCGAGGTCTCGGCGCTGCTCAACATGCCACTGGGTGTTGCCCGGATCCTGGTGGCCGACCTCGCGGAGGCGGGACTCGTCGCCGTGCACCAGCCGGGCGGCGACGAGACGACCGGCGCCCCGGACGTGACACTGCTCGAAAGGGTGCTCAGTGGACTTCGCAAGCTCTAGCGGCGGGGCGGTCTCCGACAACCGCTCCACCACCTCGGCGAAGATCGTGGTGGCGGGTGGCTTCGGCGTGGGCAAGACCACGTTCGTCGGGGCCGTTTCGGAGATCAACCCGCTGCGCACGGAGGCCGTCATGACGTCTGCTTCGGCGGGCATCGACGACCTCACCCACACCGGGGACAAGACCACCACCACGGTGGCCATGGACTTCGGCCGTATCACCCTGGACCAGGACCTGATCCTGTACCTGTTCGGTACGCCCGGTCAGGACCGCTTCTGGTTCATGTGGGACGACCTGGTGCGCGGCGCCATCGGCGCGATCGTGCTGTGCGACACCCGCCGCCTGGCCGACTGCTTCCCCGCGGTGGACTACTTCGAGAACAGCGGGCTGCCGTTCGTGGTCGCCCTCAACGGCTTCGACGGCCAGCAGCCGTACACACCCGAGGAGGTGCGCGAGGCGCTGCAGATCGGTCCCGACGCCCCGATCATCACGACGGACGCCCGGCACCGCGCGGACGCGAAGAGCGCGCTGATCACACTGGTCGAACACGCCCTCATGGCACGTCTCAGGTAGAGCCAAAACAGAGGCGGCATACTGCGCTTGTCGTAGATGTACCGGTGCCGGCTGTGTCCTTTGACACGGCCGGCCCCGGTGTTCATAACGTTTCGGCAGAGGAATCGGGTGAGGCCGACACGCGACGCGGTCACGCGGTATCGCTGTGCGCACGAACGACTCGCCTTTTGCCGGAGCTCGGTCCGTATGACCGTTTTATCTGGGGCTTACATCACTCGGAATCCTCGCCTTCCCATGTTTGGAAGAGCGCTGGTCGGCATGCTGGAATGCCTGAACTGCCCATTGGTCAAAGACGTACTCAGTAGTCGATGGCATGCCGGGCCCTGAGACACTGCGGCACGACGAAGGTGCCGACCGCCGGAAGGTTGTTGGTCGAGTGAGGCGAAGCAAGAACAGTCCCGAGCCGTCGGCCCGGGGCAACTTCACGCCGCCGCCGCGCACAGCGGCGCCCGCCCCCGTGCCCGGTCCCGAACCGACGGCCGCACCCGCGCCCAGCGGGGGCCGCATGTCCCCGCGCAACTGGCGGGTGGCGACCAGGCTGAACGCGATCCTGCTCATACCCGTGCTGGTCGGCCTCGTCATGGGCGGCTTCCAGGTGAAGAGCTCGATCGACACCTGGAACGAGGCCGAGGACGCGGAGAACACCGCGCGTCTGGTGCGAGCCTCCCTCACCTATGCCAACGCCCTCTACAACGAGCGCGACGTCACCGCCGTCCCGCTCCTGCAGGGCAAGGGCCAGGACGACCCGGACGTCTCCAAGGCACGCGCCGCCACCGACAAGGCCGCCGACGCCTTCGACGAGGCCGCGCAGGACATGCCGTCCAAGCCCGGGCTGGAGCGTCGGCTGCGGCTGTTCCGCGAGGCCGAGCCGAAGCTGACCGACCTGCGTGCCGCCGCGTACACCTCCAAGCTCAAGGGCGTGCAGACGGAGGAGGGCTACGTCGCCGTCGCCCACCCCCTGATGGAGTTCGCCAACGAACTCGGTCTCGGCACCGGCAACATCACCAGCTACGGACGCACGGTCTACGCGATCTCGCTGACCAAGGCGGCGCTCTCCCTCGAACGCTCCATCGGCATGCACCTGCTGGTGAAGCCGGGTCCGACCGACGGCCAGCTCGCCAGCCAGCGCACGGCCCTCTCCTCGTACGCCTACCTCGAGGGCATCGCCATCGAGGAGTACAAGGGCGGTGGCACCGAGGCCGACGCCGCCAAGCTGGAGCAGACGGCGCAGAAGATCCAGGCCGAGGGCGCGGCCATGGCCAAGGAGGCCAAGCAGCAGGACCCGGACTACGTTCCGCCGCCCGCCAAGCCGGAGACCATGATCGCCGAGCTCGGCGGACTGTCCTCCACGGACCCGTCCGCCCGTGCCGAGCTCGCCTCGCAGGGCATCACCCCCGCCAACTGGTGGGCCGTGAACACTCTCAAGTTCGACGGTTACCGCGAGATCGAGTCCGATCTGGCCGACACCGCGGTGAACGAGGCCTCTCAGATCGCCGACGACGCCCAGCGCGACGCCCTGATCACCGGTGCCGCCGTCGTGATCGCGCTGCTCGCGGCGTTCATCCTGGCCGGCATGGTGGCCCGCCAGATGAGCCGCTCGATGCGCCAGCTGCGCAACGCCGCCTTCGGCATCGCCGAGCAGCGTCTGCCGATGCTGGTCGACCAGCTCTCCCGGACCGACCCGGGACGGGTCGACACCAAGGTCGCGCCGATCCCGATCTCCTCCACGGACGAGATCGGCGAGGTCGCCCGCGCCTTCGACCAGGTCCACCGCGAGGCCGTCCGGCTCGCCGCCGAGCAGGCCCTGCTGCGGGGCAACATCAACGCGATCTTCACCAACCTGTCGCGCCGCAACCAGTCCCTGATCGAGGGCCAGCTGACCCTGATCACGGACCTGGAGAACAACGAGGCCGACCCGGACCAGCTGGAGAACCTCTTCCGCCTGGACCACCTGGCCACCCGCATGCGCCGCAACGGCGAGAACCTCCTGGTCCTCGCCGGCGAAGAGCCCGGCCGCCGCTGGGACCAGCCGGTTCCGCTGGTCGACGTACTGCGGGCCGCCTCCTCCGAGGTGGAGCAGTACGAGCGCATCGAACTGTCCGGCGTCCCCGAGGCCGAGATCCACGGCCGCGCGGTGACCGACCTCGTGCACCTGCTCGCCGAGCTTCTGGAGAACGCCACCACGTTCTCCTCCCCGCAGACCAAGGTCCGCGTCACGGCGACCCGTCTCCCCGACGGCCGCGTGATGATCGAGATCCACGACAAGGGCATCGGCCTCACCGCCGAGGACTTCGCGGACATCAACCACAAGCTGGCCAACCCGCCGACCGTGGACGCCGCGATCTCGCAGCGCATGGGCCTGTTCGTGGTCGGCCGGCTGTCCGACCGGCACGGCATCCGGGTCCAGCTGCGCCCCTCGGGCGAGCAGGCCGGCACCACCTCGCTGGTCATGCTGCCCGACGCGATCACCCACGGTGGCGGCGGCGAGCAGCCGATGAACCGCGACGAGTTCACGGTCTCGCAGATCATCCCGGAGCAGAACTTCCGGGGCGAGGACTTCAACCACCAGCCGATGCGCACCGCCGCGGAGCTGGGCTTCGACGACAGCCGCTACTCCGAGGTCCCGGACGACATCCGGGAGCTGGACCCCGTCGGCCGTTCCCTGATGCGCGAGGAGCGCCGGGCTGCCCTGGAGGCCCAGTCGGGGCCCGAGCCGACCGCCCCGAACGCCCAGGAGACCCCCGAGGCGCCCGGCTACCAGGACGAGTTCGCCGCCCCCCAGGGCTACGACAACGGCCAGGGCTACGACGGCAACGGTCAGGGCGGCTACGCCGAGGGCCAGGCTTTCGACGGTCAGTACCAGGAGCAGCAGAACGCCGGGTACGACCAGCAGGCGTACGACAACGGGCAGCAGACGGCGTACGGCGAGGGCTACTACGCGCAGAACGGGCACCTGCCGCAGAACGACTCCTTCTCGTCCGACGCCGGTTACGCCGACCCGTCCTACGCGGAGCCGGACCGGCGTGACCACGCGGCAGCGGGTTCCGCCGCCACGGACGCCTTCCCGGCCTTCACCGACCGGCGCCGGGAGGACGACTGGCCGCAGCAGGACGACTACCGGAACGGCTACCCGGCCCAGTACCCTGCTCAGGCCCCGGGATCGGAATCCACGCAGGCCGGTGACGTACGCGAGCAGGACAGCGTAGGCTTCGACCGTCCGGGACCGGCTGCTTCCGAGGGCCACGACCTGACCGACGCCGGGCTTCCGCGCCGCGGATCCACCCCGAGCGGCGCGAACGGCACGAGCGGCGCACGGCGCGTGAACCAGGAGCCGCCGGCTTCCACCCCGGAGAGCAACGGTGACAGCGGCTGGCGTTCGGCGAACGACGAGCGCTGGCAGCAGGCCTCGGCGCTCCGGAAGCCCAAGGCGGGCGGAGTGACCTCCTCCGGTCTGCCGCGGCGGGTCCCCAAGGCCAACCTGGTCCAGGGGGCCGCCGAAACCACCCCCCAGGGAGGCCCCCAGGTCTCCCGCGCCCCGGAAGACGTCCGGGGCAGGCTGAGCAACCTGCGTCGCGGCGTCCAAAAGGGCCGCAGCGCGGGCAGTGAAACGAACGGCCAGGGCTTCGGTCCTGACAGCACCTACAACCAGGAGCGTTAGTGTGAGCCCGATGAGCCAGGCGGCACAGAACCTGAACTGGTTGATCACCAACTTCGTGGACAACACCCCGGGGGTGTCCCACACGGTGGTGGTCTCCGCCGACGGACTCCTTCTGGCGATGTCCGAAGGCTTTCCCCGTGACCGCGCCGACCAGCTCGCGGCCGTCGCCTCCGGTCTGACGTCTCTGACGGCAGGCGCCTCCCGGATCTTCGAGGGCGGGAGCGTGAACCAGACGGTTGTGGAGATGGAGCGGGGATTCCTCTTCATCATGTCCATTTCCGACGGTTCATCGCTCGCGGTACTCGCACATCCGGAGGCGGACATCGGCCTGGTTGGGTACGAGATGGCCCTTCTGGTCGACCGAGCCGGTACGGTCCTGACGCCGGACCTTCGAGCGGAGCTCCAAGGGAGCCTTCTCAACTGAAGGACGGACGGTGCGGTTTGGCGTCCCGGGGCCGTAAGGTTTCGGGACGCGGCTCCACAGTGATGGGTGCCAGGCACAGTCGGAGGAGGAGAAAGTGGCAACACCCCCAGGCGGTTCATCGTCGGGCAACTGGTCGTACGGTCCTGCACAGGGCCAGAACGACGCTGCCCAGAGCGGGTACGGCTACCCCTCCGCCCCGAACCACCGGCAGCCGTACGCGCCGCAGGACCCCGGTCCCTCGCCGTACGACCAGCCGCACGCCCCGCGCATCCAGCCGGTGCAGCCGCAGCGCCGAGCACCCGAACCGGCGCCTGCCGGGGCGTCGCACAATCCCCTGGTGCGCCCGTACGCGATGACGGGCGGCCGCACCAGGCCGCGGTACCAGCTCGCCATCGAGGCGCTGGTGCACACCACCGCGCAGCCGCACCAGATGCAGGGCCAGCTGCCCGAGCATCAGCGGATCTGCAACCTCTGCCGGGAAATCAAGTCGGTGGCCGAGATCTCGGCCCTGCTGACCATCCCTCTCGGCGTGGCCAGGATCCTCGTCGCCGACTTGGCGGAGGCGGGACTGGTCGCCATCCATCAGCCCGGCGGCGACGAGAACGCCGGCGGCCAGCCAGACGTGACACTGCTCGAAAGGGTGCTCAGTGGACTTCGCAAGCTCTAGCGGCGGTCCTTCCCGCTCCACCACCTCGGCGAAGATCGTGGTGGCGGGTGGCTTCGGCGTGGGCAAGACCACGTTCGTCGGGGCCGTTTCGGAGATCAACCCGCTGCGCACGGAGGCCGTCATGACGTCTGCTTCGGCGGGCATCGACGACCTCACCCACACCGGGGACAAGACCACCACCACGGTGGCCATGGACTTCGGCCGTATCACCCTGGACCAGGACCTGATCCTGTACCTGTTCGGTACGCCCGGTCAGGACCGCTTCTGGTTCATGTGGGACGACCTGGTGCGCGGCGCCATCGGCGCGATCGTTCTCGTTGACACGAGGAGGCTCGCCGACTGCTTCCCCGCGGTGGACTACTTCGAGAACAGCGGGCTGCCGTTCGTGATCGCGCTGAACGGCTTCGACGGTCAGCAGCCGTACAACCCGGACGAGGTCCGGGAGGCGCTGCAGATCGGTCCGGACACTCCGATCATCACGACGGACGCGCGGCATCGGGCCGATGCGAAGAGTGCGTTGATCACGCTCGTGGAGCATGCCCTGATGGCCCGCCTCCGCTGACGGCCACCGCCGCCTGCCGCCGCCTGCGGGCAGTCGTGCCTCCCCCAGTGCCCTGAAGGCCTGGGAGGTGCCCCCAGGGCGGCACGGGTGGGCGCTGGGGGTACCCCCTCTGGGGGGAGGCACCTCGTAGCACCGAGCTGCGCAGGCACCCCCCGCCACGCGTCTGCAGGGTGCCTGTGCGATGCCGGGTGCGGGCGGGTACGTGGCTGGTCGCGCAGTTCCCCGCGCCCCTGAGGAAGCTGTCCAGCCCGGCGTGACAAGAGAACCACCTCGTCAAAGAGGCCGGGGCCCCTCCCGTTGGAGGGGCCCCGGCCTCTTTGACGGTGCGGTCAGCGCCAGCTGTGGGGGGCGCGGAAGCCGTTCTCGCGTTCCAGGCGGCGCCAGCCGGCCCGGGGCCGGGCGCGGTGGGCCGGAGCGGCGTCCGGCGCCGGTGCGGCGGCGCGGGCGAGCAGGATCGCCGTGATCGCGGCGACTTCCTCGGGCTCGGCGTGGCCCTTCTCGACACGGATGTCAGGTGTGGTCATGGGCGTGCGTCTCCCTTACTGCGGCGGGTTGCCGTGCTTGCGGGACGGCAGGTCGGCGTGCTTGGTCTGCAGCATCGCCAGCGAACGGATCAGCACCTCACGGGTCTCGGCGGGGTCGATGACGTCGTCCACCAGTCCGCGTTCGGCGGCGTAGTAGGGGTGCATCAGCTCGGACTTGTACTCCTTGACCATGCGGGCGCGCATGGCGTCGGGGTCCTCGGCCCCGGCGATCTGCCGGCGGAAGATGACGTTGGCCGCGCCCTCGGCGCCCATCACGGCGATCTCGTTGGTGGGCCAGGCGTAGGTGAGGTCGGCGCCGATGGACTGGGAGTCCATGACGATGTAGGCGCCGCCGTAGGCCTTGCGCAGGATCAGCGAGATCCGCGGCACGGTGGCGTTGCAGTACGCGTACAGCAGCTTGGCGCCGTGCCGGATGATGCCGCCGTGCTCCTGGTCGACGCCCGGGAGGAAGCCGGGGACGTCCAGGAAGGTGAGGATCGGGATGTTGAAGGCGTCGCACATCTGCACGAAGCGGGCGGCCTTCTCGGAGGCCTCGATGTCCAGCACGCCCGCCAGCGACTGCGGCTGGTTGGCGACGATGCCGACGACCTGGCCGTCCATCCGGGCCAGCGCGCAGATGATGTTGCGCGCCCAGCGCTCGTGGACCTCCAGGTACTCGCCGTCGTCGACGATCTCCTCGATCACCTTGGCCATGTCGTAGGGCCGATTGCCGTCGGCGGGCACCAGGTCCAGCAGGACGTCCGAGCGGCGCTCGGGGGCGTCGGAGCTCTCCACCCGCGGGGGGTTCTCACGGTTGTTCTGCGGGAGGAGGGAGAGGAGGTAGCGCACCTCGTGGATGCAGGTCTCCTCGTCGTCGTAGGCGAAGTGGCACACGCCCGAGGTCTCGGCGTGCACGTCCGCGCCGCCCAGGCCGTTCTGCGTGATCTCCTCACCTGTCACCGCCTTGACCACGTCCGGGCCGGTGATGAACATCTGCGAGGTGTCGCGCACCATGAACACGAAGTCGGTGAGGGCGGGGCTGTAGGCCGCGCCGCCCGCGCACGGGCCGAGCATCACGCTGATCTGCGGGATGACCCCGGAGGCCTTGGTGTTGCGCTGGAAGATGCCGCCGTAGCCGGCCAGCGCCGAGACGCCCTCCTGGATACGGGCGCCGGCGCCGTCGTTCAGCGACACCAGCGGCGCGCCGGCCGCGATGGCCATGTCCATGATCTTGTGGATCTTCGTGGCGTGGGCCTCGCCCAGCGCACCGCCGAAGATCCTGAAGTCATGGGCGTAGACGAAGACGGTACGGCCCTCGACCGTGCCCCAGCCCGTGATCACACCGTCGGTGTGGGGCTTCTTCTCCTCCAGACCGAAGCCGGTGGCCCGGTGCCGGCGCAGCTGCTCGACCTCGCGGAAGGACCCGGCGTCCAGCAGGAGTTCGATGCGCTCCCGGGCGGTCAGCTTGCCCTTGGCGTGCTGCGCCTGGGTCGCCTTCTCGCTCGGGCCTGCCAGTGCCCGGGCGCGGATCTCGTGCAGTTCGGCCACGCGTCCGCGCGCGTCGGTCGGCTCACCCGGCGCCTCATCCAAAACGGTCATGTAGTGACCTTACGAAGCACACCAGGGAATGCGAGCCGTCGACTCCTCACAGTCTCCGGGGTGTTTTCCTGGTACCACTGAACAGAACCATGGGGGGATGCAGGCGTTCCGACTGCTCAGAGGGCTTCTTGCTTGTAGGGGTCGCACAAAGTCGTCATCTGAGAGCCACCTCACATTCATGCGTGGCGCATGCCTCCCCGGGGGTGACGCGCAGCCTCAGCCGCGGGCCGGTGGCCAGGATCTCCACGGAGTCCGGGGCGTTCAGCACCTTCCGTACCGGGTGGTCCCAGACGATGTCCACCGGTTCACCCGTTCGGGTCGGCTCGCTCACGCAGAGGGTAGCGGTACGGCCGTGAGGGCGGAGCAGCACGGCGGCCGGGGAGCCGGCCGTGAGCGCTCCTGCGGTGCCGTGCTGCCAGAAGTTGGCGGCGGTGAGGCCGAGGGAGTCGACGGTGACCGCCTGGCGGGTGCGGTCGTTGGCGAGGATCCGCAGCCGGCCGAGGTCGGCCGCGCGGCGGGTGGTCTCCCGGAGGGAGGCGCCGGGCAGCAGCACATAGACGTAGGCGGCGTCGGTGGGGTCGGTGCCGTGGTCCAGCCAGAGGGTCTGCCAGCGGCGGGTGCGGCGCTCGGTGGAGCCGGCGGTGTTGATGTCGGACCAGGACCCGGTGCGGTCCTCGCGCAGGGTCCGCAGCTCCCCGTCGAGGACGATCCAGCCGCCGTGGCCCTCCAGATGCGCCCAGCGGAGGCCGCGGGTGAGGGGACGGGTGCCGGAGTCCCCCAGGTTGCGGTTGTCGACGATCGTCTCGACCGGGACCCCGTCGGTGCAGGTGATGCCGGCGCCGAGGCAGATCACCGCGTCCGCGACGCAGAACCAGGACTTGCGGGCGTCGAGGGTCGAGCCGAGGCCCTTGAGGTGCTGGCCGATGGCCGCGTACTCGCCGTCGGTGGTGCCGCCGACCCAGCGCACGTCCGGTTTCGGCTCGCCCCACTCACCTCCGGCCCGGTCGGGAAGGCGGCGGGTGGAGACGGTCGTACCGGGCAGGCGGTACCAGTCGACGGTGGGCCAGAACCAGTCCGTGTACTGGTCGCCGAGGCCGGGCGCCCACCAGGAGACCATGCCCGCGCCGGTGTGCCAGCCGCGTGGATTCTCGCCGTTGCCGCACTCGTAGTGGGCGATGCGGTCGCTGGCCATGGCGATGTTCACGGTGAAGCCGGGACGGCGGTGCACGGCGCGGTCCATGGCGGCGAAGAGACGGTGCCCGACGGGTTCGGGCGCGGCGGGAAGGGGCACGGCGGCGATCGCGTGCAGCCGGGCCAGGTCGGCGACGTCGTACTGGCGGGCGGTCAGGATCGGGGAGACGGTGTCGCGTTCGATCCAGCCCTTCACGCGCGCGTGCCAGCGGTCGCGCTCCGCGCGGCTCGCCGCTTCGGCGAGGACCGCGACGGCCGCGATGAGCTGTCCGCCGTGGAAGTGGTCGGACCGCATGACGTGCCGGTCGTCGAAGGTGAGGAGACCGCGGCTGATGGCGCGGCCGTTGACGCTGTCCATGACCAGGCCGTCGTGGAGGAACGGGGCGTAGGCGTGCTCGACGCTGTCGAACACGTTCTGGCGCAAGGGGTCGGTGATCTCCCAGGGGGAGCCGGCGAGCAGGGCGAGGAGCCGGCCGAGTCCGTCCAGCAGGACCTGTCCGTACGTCCCCGAGTAGGCGACCCAGGTGTGCTGCACGAAGGAGCCGTCGGCATGGAGGCCGTCGCCCTCGGTGACATGCGGGAAGACCGGGGAGAGGGCGTCCCGCGCGAGGGCGATCCTCGCGGGGAGGCGGCCGAGGACGCCGTGCAGGGCGACGCTGCGGCACAGGTCGACGCGGTTGGCGCCGGTGGAGGTGCCGGAGTAGTCGGCGAGCAGGGAGTCGGGGACGAAGTGGCCGACGGCCGCGCAGGCCGCGTCGATCCGGCCGGGGGTCACCCGGTCGTACAGGGCGGCGACGATGTCGGTGAGCAGGCGGGGGCTGCCGATCTGCCACTCCCACCAGTTGCCGTACGGGGTGACGGACGGGTTGTAGGCGGTGGCCAGGAGATGGTCGAGGCCGCGCAGGACGCCGGCGAGCAGTCCTGGGTCCCCGGTGAGGCCGGTGCCCGGCTGGACGTACGCCCGGGTCATGGTCCACAGGCGGCCGAGGCTGAGGGTGATGCCGGCGGGAGGGTCGAAGGGGTGGCCGGGCCAGAGGGCGTCGGGCGTGGGGGTCATCGCGGCCCGGAAGGCCCGCGCCCGCTCCCCCGTCTCGGCGAGCCGGGAGGCGTACGGCTCGTCGGCGGGGTCGTACCCGGTGCCGAGTCCGAGGTCGAGCCAGCGCAGGCGGAGGGTGTCGTACGGATCCGGCGCGGGGCCCGGCCCGGGACGCGGACGGCTTCCGGTACGCCCCGAGGGCGCCGCGGCACCGGCGGCCGCGAGCACGGCCCCGGCGAGGAGCAGCGCACGCCGGGTGGGTCCCGGCGCCGGTGACCGACGCCCACGTGTCACGTCCATGCCCTCCAGGGTGCGAACGGAGGGACCCTACCCGCCCGGGGGCACGGGGAAGCGGGGTCAGCCGAAGCGGTTGAGGAGCCTGCGGTAGAGGGCCGGGGTCAGCGCGCGTACCCGGGCGGGGAGGGTGAGCCACGTGGGGATGTAGGTGTCGTCCCGGGACCGGGAGACGGCGTCCCAGACGGCGGCCGCGACCCGGCCGGGCGAGGTGGGGCGGGGGTGCGCGCGGTGGTACGGCCTGCCGCGGCGGGCGAAGAAGGCGGTCTCGACGGGGCCGGGGACGACGAGGGTCACGCCCACGCCCGTTCCCCGCAGTTCCTGCCGCAGCGCCTCGGCGAACGCGGCGAGTCCCGCCTTGGCGGCGGAGTACACCGCTTCCTCGCGCACACCCACGCTGCCGGCCACCGAGCCGACGAGCACCACCCGGCCCCGGCCGGCCGCCACCATGGCGGGCAGCACCTCCCGCACGAGGTGCAGCGTGGCGGTCAGGTCCAGGAACAGCACCCGGTCGATGTCGGTGTGCGGCATGGTCAGGAACGGTCCGGCCCAGCCGATGCCGGCCCCGGCGACCAGCACGTCGATCCGGCCGGCCTCCCGTAGTGCGGCCTCCGCCAGCAGTTTCGCCCCGTCCGGGGCGGCTAGGTCGGCGGGCAGGAGGACCGCCGAGGTACCGGACGCCGTCTCCTCCAGCCGGCGCCGGTCCCGCCCGCTGAGCAGCAGATGCCAGCCCCCGGCGGCGAACCGCCGCGCGGTGGCCGCGCCGATGCCCGAGGACGCGCCGGTGACAAGGGCGACGGGCCGGTCCGTGCGCGGCGGGCCGTGGCCGCGCACCGCCGTCGGTGCGGAGGCGGCGGAAGCGGCGGCACCGCGCGCGGGGTCGGCCGGGGGGTCGTAGGTGGAGCCGGAGCCGGTGGTGGTCACGAGACGGTCTCCCATGCGCTGTCGCTGCGGGTCCTCGTCATCCAGGACACCCCCAGTCCGCCGCACCCCGCCAGTGCGGGAGGCCCTGTCCGTCCGGCCCGGCACCCGGGTCCGGCGCGCGCCGTTCCCCGGTGCGCGGGCGGGGCCCGGCTCTCCGCGGGGCCGGTACGCAGCGCCGCAGGACCACTCCTGCGTGCCGCTGGATGCACCCAGGCGGGGGAATGGGGCGTACGGGGCCGGGTTCGCCGGGTTACGAAGGGGACACGCTTCCGTGTCCTGTCCGACCAGCCCCCCGGTGACGAGGTCCCCCATGCGTCTGCTGCTCGTCCATCCCAGCGCTCTGATGTACTCCGAGATCTTCCTCCGGCTCGAACCACTGGGCCTGGAGCGGGTGGCGGGCGCCGCCCGGGAGGCCGGGCACGAGGTCCGGGTCGTCGACCTGCAGGTACTGAGTGTCGACCGGCTGCGCGACGAGGTGCGGTCCTTCCGGCCCGAGGCCCTCGGCATCTCCCTGAACTATCTGGCGAACATCCCCGAGGCGATCGCGCTGGCCGCACGGGTGAAGCAGGAGGTTCCCGGCTGCTTCGTCTTCCTCGGCGGGCACAGCGTCTCCTTCGTCGCCGAGGAGGTCATCGCGCAGGCGGAGGGCGCGGTCGACGCCGTCGTCCGCGGTGAGGGGGAGCCGGCCGTCGCGCCGTTGCTCGAGGCGGTGCGCGACGGCGGCGTGGACGGCGTCCCGGGCGTCGTCACGGCGTCGGGGCGCGGTCCCGCGCCGCTGATGCTGCACAGCATCGACACACCGCTCCCGGCCCGTGATCTGATGCGCAACCGGCGCCGCTACTTCATCGGCGAGCTCGATCCGTGTGCCTCGATCGAGTTCACCCGAGGCTGTCCCTGGGACTGCTCGTTCTGCTCGGCGTGGACGTTCTACGGCCGCAGCTACCGCAAGGCCTCTCCCGAGGCGGCGGCGGAGGACCTGGCGATGATCCGGGAGCCGAACGTGTTCATCGTGGACGACGTGGCCTTCATCCGGCCCGAGCACGGCAACGCCATCGCCGCCGAGGTGGAACGGCGCGGCATCCGCAAGCAGTACTACCTGGAGACCCGCTCCGACGTCCTGCTGCGCCACCCGGAGGTGTTCGAGCGGTGGGCGCGGCTGGGGCTGCGCTACATGTTCCTCGGCATGGAGGCGATCGACGCCGAGGGACTCGACCTGTACCGCAAGCGCGTCAGCCCCGACGAGAACCTGAGAGCCCTGGAGACGGCCCGCCGACTGGGCATCAAGGTCGCGATCAACCTGATCGTGGATCCCGCGTGGGACGAGGAACGCTTCCGTGTGGTGCGGGAGTTCGCGCTGGCCGTACCGGAGATCGTGCACTTCACCGTGATGACGCCGTACCCGGGCACGGAGATCTGGCACACCGAGTCCCGCCGGCTCACCACCCGTGACTACCGCCTCTTCGACATCCAGCACGCGGTGGTGCCGACGACGCTGCCGCTGGAGCGGTTCTACGAGGAGCTGGTGCGCACCCAGGCGGTGATCAACCGCAAGCATCTGGGGGTGCGCACGGCGTTCGGTGCGGCCCGCGTGCTCGCCCGCAATCTCGCGCACGGACAGACGAACTTCGCCCGCATGCTGTGGAAGTTCAACCAGGTGTACAACCCGCGCCGGCAGCTCGCCGACCACGCGCGGCCGGTCCGGTACGAACTGCCGCTCCCGCAGCGCCTCGACGTCGGCGACCGCCGCAAGCTGTACGTCCACACGCGGGGCGGCACGCAGGACGCGGCGGCCCGCCGGGCGACGGACTAGGTCCGCACCGCCGACGGGGTCGAGTGGCGTGCCGCCGGGGCCGGTGGAAGGGTCTTCACCGGTACCGCCGCCGGGACCACGACCGGTGGGTTCCACGCCTTTCTGCGGCCCGATCGCGACACTCTTCCAGAAGATGTTGAACATTGAAGGGAATGGGTCTACGGTGGGTCGTGTTGAGTTAGTTGAACATTCAACGTGATCTCCCCAGGAGGAACACCATGGGCATCTTCGGCCGCAAGAACGACGAGACCGCCACCGCGACCACCACCGGCGTGAACCCGGACCTCGCGGCGCTGACCGGCGAGTACACGATCGACCCGGCGCACACCACGATCGGCTTCGTCGCCCGCCACGCGATGGTCACCAACGTCAAGGGCAGCTTCCAGGACTTCACCGGCACGCTGGAACTGGACGGCTCCGACCCGGCCAAGTCCACGGCCACCATCGACGTGGTGATGGACAGCATCGAGACGGGCAACGCCGACCGCGACGGCCACCTGAAGAGCTCCGACTTCTTCAAGACGGACGAGTTCCCGACGATGACGTTCCGCACCACCAAGGCGGAGGCTCTCGGCGGCGACGACTACCGCATCACCGGTGACCTGACGATCCTCGGCACCACCAAGCCGCTCACCATCGACCTCGAGTTCAACGGTGCCGCGACCGACCCCTTCGGCAACCAGCGCGTCGGCTTCGAGGGCAAGGCGGAGATCCTGCGCTCCGAATGGGGCCTGACCTGGAACGCGGCGCTGGAGACGGGCGGCGTCCTGGTCTCCGACAAGATCAAGCTGAACTTCGACATCTCGGCGATCCGCAAGGCCTGACCGCCGCTCCGGCGCCCGCCCGGCGCCACCCCTGAGCGCGCCCGCCCCCCTCCCCGCACGGGGAGGGGCGGGCGCTCGGCGTTTCCCCGGGATCCGCCGGCCGGACGGGACGGGACGGCCGGCCGGTCCGGCATGATGACCTGCATGACCGCCATCGATGGTGCGCGTCGCCCCGGCTGGGTCGTCGTCGCGGAGTACGAGAACCTGCCGGGCCGCCGCCACCCCGGGGCGGCCGTGCGCGCCTGACTGCGCCGGCGCGGGATCGACTGGATGCCGTTCACCGAGGCCGAGCTGCGGTGGGACCAGTCGTGCGGACCCGACCGGAGCGGGCGGTGGCACTGCTGGATCACCGTGGCCGTGGACGCGGCGGCGCTGCGGCGGCTGGGGCTGCACCCCGGCGGGACCGGCTTCGCGGACGGCTGCTCGTCACCACCGGCCTGGTGGCACGCGGCCGGCGAGCGGTACGCGGTGGAACGCGGCCGGCCGGTTCAGGACCCTCCGCCGCCGGAAGCGGTCCTCCGGAAGACTGCTCAGAAGCCCCCGCCGAAGTCCCCTCCGCCGAAACCGCCACCGCCGCCGAAGTCGCCTCCGCCGAAACCGCCGCCGAAGTCACCGGCGTCGAAGTCGGCGCCGGAGACGTCGCCGCCGCCGTAGCCGCCGAAGTCTCCGTAACCGGCGCCGTAGTCGGCCGCGTAGCCGGGACCGGCCATCATGCCGCCGAGCATCGTGCCGACGAGCAGGCCGGGCAGGAGACCGCCGCCGAAGTAGCCGCCGGCCCAGGGGCCGTAGGCGGGACCGGCCTCCCAGTACGGCCGGCGTCCGTACTCGGTGTCGACCTCGCGCACGGCCGGGTCGGCACCGTCGGCCAGGCGGGCCCGGTCGGCCGCGCACACCGGGACCTCGCGCGCGGCGCCGCCCTGGGGCGTCCAGGTGGCGTCGGCGACCGAGGGGCCGTGCCGCGGGTCGAAGAAGCAGGGCGGGCGGCGCTCCGGCAGCGGCCGTCCCTCGCGGCGGGCGTCGAGCCGGGCGAGGGAGAAGCGGCCGTCCTCCACCGCCTGGGTGACGGCCCGCACGTCCTCCGGCCTCCGGGCGGCGGCCATGTACGACTTGGACTGCTCGTAGGCGTCCAGCGCGTGCTCGTAGTCCGCACGCATCGCGTCGTCGGCGCCGGGTTCGCCCGGGTGGAAGTCCAGGCGGTCCAGTTCCTCGCCGAACGCGGTGATGTCCTCGTCGACCACCACCCGCAGCTTCTCCAGCGCGGCCCGCTGCTCGTCCTCGTGGCGGCGGCGGTTGCGGCGGGAGACGGCGTACATGCCCGCACCGCCGGCCGCGACCAGCGCACCGATGGTGATCAGCCCGCCGACGGGAACCTCGGCCGACCCGTCGTTCCAGGAGCTCGGGGCGCCGCCGCCGGTGTTGCGCAGCGCGTTGTCGACGAAGTCGTTCAGCTGCGCCTTGGCGTCGCCGGCGCCCTGCACGGACGCGACCAGGTTCCGCACGCCCTGCCCGCTCAGTACGCTGCTGTCGGCCCGGGCGTCGAACTCGTCGCCGAGCCGGATGCCGTACAGACCGGTGACGCCGGTCTCGGTGCGCAGGTTCCGGAAGAGGTCCTGCGTCGGATAGTCACCGGGGAGGACGGCGACGAAGATCGGTTTGTCCGCGTCCTCGATCTTGTCGGCGAGCGCCTCGGCATCGGACGGGGCGAGGATGTCCTCGGCCTCGGGATCGACGTAGACGGGGCTCTCGCGGAGCTTCTCGGCGACGACCGAGAGATCCGTGGCCGCCTGAGCCCCCGGCGCACCGGCCAACAGGACCGCCAGAGCGGCGGCCACCGGCAGGATCAGCAGGCGTACGAAAGTACGCGTCCACGCGACCTTCATATATACGAAGCTACCCGAACGAGGGCGAAAAAGGACATCGGGGCCGGCAGAGGTTTTCGGCGGCACCTCTGCCGGGGCCCTGACGAGCGGTTCCTAGGCCGCCGGCTCCACGCCGGCCCGCAGCAGCCCGTACGCGTAGGCGTCCTCCAGCGCCTGCCAGGACGCGGCGATGACGTTCTCCGCGACGCCCACCGTCGACCACTCCCCCGCTCCGTCGGACGTGGAGATCAGTACCCGCGTCGTCGACTGCGTGCCGTGCTTGCCCTCCAGGATGCGGACCTTGTAGTCGACCAGCTCGAGCTTGGCCAGCTGGGGGTAGATCTTCTCCAGGGCGACCCGCAGGGCGCGGTCCAGGGCGTTGACCGGGCCGTTGCCCTCCGCGGTGGCGACGATGCGCTCGCTCTTGGCCCACAGCTTCACGGTGGCCTCGTTGGCGTGGCTGCCGTCGGGGCGGTCCTCGACGATCGCGCGCCAGGACTCGACCTCGAAGTAGGTCAGCGGCCTGCCTTCGGCCTCCGCGCGGAGCAGCAGCTCGAAGGAGGCGTCGGCGGCCTCGTAGGTGTAGCCCTTGAGCTCGCGCTCCTTGACCCGCTCCACGACCCGGCCGACCAGTTCCCGGTCGCCCCCGAGGTCGATGCCGAGTTCCTTGCCCTTGAGCTCGATGGAGGCGCGGCCGGCCATGTCGGAGACCAGCATCCGCATGGTGTTGCCGACCTGCTCGGGGTCGATGTGCTGGTAGAGGTCCGGGTCGACCTTGATGGCGGAGGCGTGCAGGCCGGCCTTGTGGGCGAAGGCGGAGACCCCGACGTAGGGCTGGTGCGTGGACGGGGTGAGGTTGACGACCTCGGCGATGGCGTGCGAGATACGGGTCATCTCGCGCAGCCGGCCCTCCGGGAGGACCTGCTTGCCGTACTTCAGCTCCAGGGCCGCCACGACCGGGAACAGGTTGGCGTTGCCGACCCGCTCGCCGTAGCCGTTGGCGGTGCACTGCACGTGGGTGGCGCCCGCGTCGACGGCCGCGAGGGTGTTGGCGACCGCGCAGCCGGTGTCGTCCTGGGCGTGGATGCCGAGCCGGGCGCCGGTGTCGGCGAGGACGGTGGAGACCACGGCCTGGATCTGCGCCGGGAGCATGCCGCCGTTGGTGTCGCACAGGACGACGACGTCGGCGCCCGCCTCGGAGGCGGTGCGCACGACGGCCTTCGCGTACTCGGGGTTGGCGCGGTAACCGTCGAAGAAGTGCTCGCAGTCGACGAACACGCGGCGGCCCTGTCCCTTGAGGTAGGACACCGTGTCACGGACCATCGCCAGGTTCTCGTCGAGGGTGGTGCGCAGGGCGAGTTCCACATGGCGGTCGTGGGACTTGGCGACCAGCGTGATCACCTGTGCGCCGGAGTCGAGCAGGGCCCTGACCTGGGGGTCCTGCTCGGCGGTGGTACCGGCGCGGCGGGTGGCACCGAAGGCGACCAGCGCCGCGTGCCGGAACTCGATCTCCTGCCGGGCGCGGGCGAAGAACTCGGTGTCCCGGGGGTTCGCGCCGGGCCAGCCGCCCTCGATGAAGCCCACACCGAACTCGTCCAGATGCCGTGCGATGGCCAGCTTGTCGGCGACGGTGAGGTTGATGCCCTCCCGCTGGGCGCCGTCGCGCAGGGTGGTGTCGAAGACGTGGAACGAGTCGTCGGGCTCGCTGGTTGCGGTCATGGTCTGAAGGCTCCTGAGTTGATCTCGGTCTACCGGAATGACCGGTTCCACCGTTCCCCCATGGTCCCGCACGCCCGCCCCCCGGCTGCGGTTGGGCCAGGAAACAGAAAAACCTCTCGCGGGTGCGAGAGGTCTGCGCGCGGGTCGAGGACGACGGTGTCCGCCCGTACGGTGTGGTACGTGCGGTCACTGCGGACCGGCGCGCCTGCTGCCAATAATCGTGGCGAACGAGAGCACGGGGGAAGTTTGGCACACGTCACCCCCGTGCTCACGATCCGTCTCAGGATGCGGGCGGTGGGTGTTCAGCGCAGACGGCGGACGAAGCTGTCGTACTGCCCGTTGGTGTCGTCCGGGACGAGCTGTGCGGACTCGCTGCCGAGGCCGATCGTGCGGGCGCCCGCACCGAGCCAGGAGACCGTGGTCGGGATGCGCAGGGTCCGGGCATCTCCCCCGCGCGCTACTCCTCCCGGCGGGTGCCGCACGCGACCTGGCTCGGGCTGATGCTGGGCCTGCTGGTGCCCCAGCTGTTCGGCACCTTCACGGCGTACGCCGCGCACACCGCGCTGGACTACGCCGGTCCGCTGGCCGGCGCCGCCCCCGGCTGGTACCTGGTGCCGCTGCTGCCGGCGGCGTCCGCGGGCACGGTCGGCAACGCGGGACTGATGCTGTACTCGATGGGCCTCGACCTGGACGCCATCCTGCCGCGCGCCTCCCGCGCGACGGCCACGTACGTGGTGGGCGTGATCGCCACGGTCTGCGTGTCCACCGGGCACTACCTGGCGACGGCCCAGGACGCGATGACGTCGTTCGTGCTGCTGCTCACCGCGATCGGCACGCCGTGGGCCGTGACCACTCTCATCGGCTTCGCCCGCTGCCGAGGGGTATACGACGCCGACGCGCTCCAGGTCTTCAACCGCCGTGCCCGGGGCGGGATCCAACTGGTACACCGCCGGCTGGAACATCCCGGCGACGATGTCCTGGGCGCTCGGCGCGCTCGTCGGCGTACGGGCGGTGTCCCTGCCGTCGTACGAGGGCCCCCTGGCCACGCTCACGGACGGGGTGGACGCGAGCTTCCTGCTGTCGGGGCTGGTGGGAGGCGCGGCGTACGTGCTGTCGACTCCGGGCGCCGTCGGGAGGAGCCCGGGCACGGCAACTCCCGTGGCCCGTCCGGCGCCGGCGGACGAGACCGTCCAGGCCGAGAGGGGATCCGGGTCACCGGGGGCGGGAACCCTCGGTGACCCGTCGGCGCCCTACGCCAGCCGGTGCATCCAGCCGTGCCGGTCCTCGGCCGTGCCCCGCTGGATGTCGAGCAGCGCCTGGCGCAGCCGGAGCGTGACCTCACCCGGCTCGCCCCCGCTCTGCTGCCACTGGGCACCCTCCCGCTTCACGGTGCCGACCGGGGTGATCACGGCCGCCGTACCGCAGGCGAAGACCTCGGTGAGACTGCCGTTCTCCGAGTCGCGCTGCCACTGCTCCGCGGAGACCCGCTCCTCGACCGCCTGGTAACCGAGGTCGCGGGCCACGGCCAGCAGGGAGTCGCGGGTGACGCCCTCCAGGATGGAACCGGTGAGCGTGGGGGTGACGATCCTGTCGCCGTACACGAAGTACAGGTTCATGCCGCCGAGTTCCTCGACCCACCGGTGCTCCACGGCGTCGAGGTAGCAGACCTGGTCGCAGCCCTTTGCGGCGGCCTCGGCCTGGGCGAGCAGGGAAGCCGCGTAGTTGCCGCCGGTCTTGGCGTCGCCCATGCCGCCGGGGACGGCGCGGACCCGGTCCTCGGAGACCCAGATGGAGACCGGCTTCACCCCGCCCGGGAAGTAGGCGCCGGCCGGCGAGGCGATGACCAGGAACAGGTACTCGTTGGCGGGCTTCACACCCAGCCCGACCTCGGTGGCGATCATGAACGGGCGCAGGTAGAGGGACTCCTCGCCGCCGTGCGCCGGCACCCACGCCTTGTCCTGGTTGACCAGCACGTCGCACGCCTCGATGAAGGTCTCGACCGGCAGTTCGGGCATGGCGAGCCGCTTGGCGGAGCGCTGGAAGCGCTCGGCGTTCTTCTCGGGGCGGAAGGTGGCGACGGAACCGTCGGGCCGGCGGTAGGCCTTGAGGCCCTCGAAGATCTCCTGCGCGTAGTGCAGGACGGTGGTCGCTGGGTCGAGGGAGATCGGCGCGTACGGGACGAGCTGGCCGTCGTGCCAGCCGCGGCCCTCGGTCCACTTGATCGTCACCATGTGATCGGTGAAGTGGCGGCCGAACCCGGGGCTGGCCAGGATCGCCTCGCGCTCTGCGTCCGAGAGCGGGTGGGCCGAGGGCTTGAGCTCGATCGTGGGCGTCGTCATGAGTGGTTGTCCTTCACCGGTTGTAGTGACGGGCCGCGCACACGCCCGTACGGCCGGTGGCCAGTACTAGGACGTCCGAGCATTCCCTCATTCCGCGGCTCCGCGTCCGATTATCGCCCGGAGGCGACGGCGGAAGAAACGGGGTGAATGCGGCCCGGTGGTCGATGGTGGCACCCGGCGGGGACAGGGGGAAGCCGCCGGGTGCGGATACGACCCGGCGGCTTCGAATGGTGTCGAGGGGCGCCGGGTCAGCCGGCTACTCGTGCGGCGAGCGCGTCGCCGATCTCCGAGGTGCTGCGGGCGGGCAGGCCGCCGCGTTCCGCGAGGTCGGCGGAGACGGCGTCCTCGATGCGGGCCGCCTCGGCGTCGTGGCCGAGGTGGCGCAGCAGGAGGGCGACGGACAGGACCGTGGCGCTGGGGTCGGCCTTGCCCTGGCCGGCGATGTCCGGGGCCGAGCCGTGCACGGGCTCGAACATGGACGGGAACTCGCCGGAGGGGTTGATGTTCCCGCTCGCGGCGACGCCGATGCCGCCGGAGACGGCCGCGGCGAGGTCGGTGATGATGTCACCGAAGAGGTTGTCGGTGACGATCACGTCGAAGCGGGCCGGGTCGGTGACCAGGTAGATCGTCGCGGCGTCGACGTGGATGTAGTCGGTGGTGACCTCGGGGTACTCCTCGGCCACCTTGTTGAAGATGTTCGTCCACAGGTGGCCGGCGAAGGTCAGCACGTTGTTCTTGTGGACCAGCGTGAGCTTCTTGCGCGGGCGGGCCTGGGCACGGGCGAAGGCGTCACGGACCACGCGCTCGACACCGAAGGCGGTGTTGACGGACACCTCGGTGGCCACCTCGTACGGTGTGCCCTTGCGGATGGTGCCGCCGTTCCCCGTGTACGGACCCTCGGTGCCCTCGCGGACCACGACGAAGTCGATCTCGGGCCGGCCGGCGAGCGGGGAGTCGACTCCGGGCTGGAGCTTGCTCGGCCGCAGGTTGACGTGGTGGTCGAAGGCGAAGCGGAGCTTGAGCAGGAAGCCGCGCTCGAGCACCCCGGACGGGACCGACGGGTCGCCGATGGCGCCGAGCAGGATGGCGTCGTGCCGCTTCAGCTGGTCGAGGTCGGCGTCGGTGAGGGTCTCCCCCGTGGCGTGGTAGCGCTTGGCGCCGAAGTCGTAGTCCTTGGTCTCCAGCTTCACATCCTGCGGAAGGACGGCGGAGAGGACCTTCAGGCCTTCGGCCACGACCTCCTGGCCGATGCCGTCACCGGGGATCACTGCGAGATTGATGCTGCGAGACATGCGGGCACCCTACTCCTCGTCCCACGGGATGACATACGGCGTCCGGCATACGGACGCCGTGGGCGTGTCAGTGGCCGGTCGAGCCGCCGTTGTCCCTGCGGTCGAGGGCGCGCTGAAGGGCGGCCGCGGCGTTCTTGCGGTCGGACTCGTTCGTGCGGGGGGTGTGACGGACGCGGCGGCGGACGGTCGTCTCGGCCATGGGTCATCGACTCCTTCGGCGTACGTGGAGTGCGGAAAGAAGGGGGTTGCGAGACGCCGAGTGAGGGCGGGGAGCTGCGGGCCGCAGGGGTTGCCTGCACGGGGCCCGGCTCACGACCGCCGTTCGCCTGATCAAGCGATTCGTTCGGCTCCTACAAAGCTAGAGGAGCGGAGTGCATCTGTCTGCACGATTACTCGGACTTCCTACTATCTGAGACGGTGGACCGGGTCACACCGCTCCCACCTGCGAAAACACCGAACGGGCCAGGTCGGGGGGTGACCTGGCCCGTCCGGGGTCGGGGTGGGCGTCAGCCCATGTGCGGGTAGGTGTAGTCGGTCGGCGGGACCAGCGTCTCCTTGATGGCGCGGGTCAGCGTCCAGCGCATCAGGTTCTGCGGGGCACCGGCCTTGTCGTTGGTGCCGGAGGCACGGCCGCCGCCGAAGGGCTGCTGGCCGACCACGGCGCCGGTGGACTTGTCGTTGATGTAGAAGTTGCCGGCCGCGTAGCGCAGCTTCTCCATCGTGTACGCCGCCGCCGCGCGGTCGCCCGCGATGACCGAGCCGGTCAGGGCGTAGTCCGACACCGACTCCATCTGGGTCAGCATCTCGTCGTACTTCTCGTCGTCGTACACGTGCACGGCGAGGATCGGGCCGAAGTACTCGGTGCGGAACACCTCGTTCTCCGGGTCGCCGCACTCGATGACGGTCGGACGGACGAACCAGCCCTCGGAGTCGTCGTAGGAGCCACCCGCGACGATCGTGCAGGAGGCGTCCTCCTTGGCGCGGTCGATGGCGGCCTTGTTCTTGGCGAAGGACCGCTCGTCGATGACGGCGCCGATGAAGTTCGACAGGTCGGTGACGTCACCCATCTTGATGCCGTCGACCTCGGCAGCGAACTCCTCCTTGAAGCCGGAGTTCCAGATCGACGCCGGGATGTACGCCCGGGAGGTCGCCGAGCACTTCTGGCCCTGGTACTCGAAGGCACCGCGGGTCAGCGCGGTCTTGAGGACCGCCGGGTCGGCGCTCGGGTGGGCGACGACGAAGTCCTTGCCGCCGGTCTCGCCGACCAGACGCGGGTAGGTGCGGTACTTCTCGATGTTCTGGCCGACCGTCTTCCACAGGTGCTGGAAGGTCCTGGTCGAGCCGGTGAAGTGGATGCCCGCCAGGTCACGGTGCTGGAGGGCCACCTCGGAGACCTCGATGCCGTCGCCCGTGACGAGGTTGATGACGCCCTTGGGCAGACCGGCCTCCTCCAGCAGCCGCATCAGCAGCACGGCGGCGTGGGTCTGGGTGGGGGACGGCTTCCAGACCACCACGTTGCCCATCAGCGCGGGCGCGGTGGGCAGGTTGGCCGCGATGGCGCTGAAGTTGAACGGCGTGATCGCGTAGACGAAGCCCTCGAGGGGGCGGTGGTCGAGGCGGTTCCACACCCCCGGGGAGTTGGCCGGGGGCTGCTCGGCGAGGATGCCGCGCGCGTAGTGGACGTTGAAGCGCCAGAAGTCGACCAGCTCGCAGGGGCTGTCGATCTCGGCCTGCTGGGCGGTCTTGGACTGGCCCAGCATGGTGGAGGCGGCGATGGTCTCGCGCCAGGGGCCGGCCAGCAGCTCGGCGGCGCGCAGGATGATCGCCGCGCGGTCGTCGAAGGACATCGCGCGCCAGGCGGGCGCGGCGGCGAGGGCCGCGTCGATGGCGTCCCGCGCGTCCTGCTGGGTGGCGTTGGCGTAGGTGCCCAGGCGCGCCTTGTGGTTGTGCGGCTGCACGACGTCGAAGCGCTCACCGCCGCCCATCCGCTTCTCGCCGCCGATGGTGCAGGTGAGCTCGATCGGGTTGTCGGCCAGCTCCTTGAGCTTGGCCTCCAGCCGGGCACGCTCGGGCGTCCCGGGGGCATAGCCGTGCACCGGCTCGTTGACGGGGGTGGGGACCTGGGTCACAGCGTCCATGGGTTCCGTAACTCCTTATCTGAGCGGTGTGGTGTCAGCCCTTGGTGATCATGCTTCGGGCGAAGAACCGCAGGTTCGCGGGCTTCTCAGCCAGTCGGCGCATGAAGTAGCCGTACCAGTCCGTGCCGTAGGCCGTGTAGACGCGCATGCGGTGGCCTTCGGCGGCCAGTCGCAGGTGCTCGTCGCTGCGGATGCCGTAGAGCATCTGGAACTCGTACTCGTCGAGCTTGCGTCCGGCGGTGCGGGCCAGTTCCTGGGCGATGGAGATCAGACGCGGGTCGTGGGACCCGATCATCGGGTACCCCTCGCCCTCCATCAGCGTCCGCAGGATGCGCACGTACGCCTTGTCGATCTCGTGCTTCTGCTGGTAGGCGACCTCGGCGGGCTCCTTGTAGGCGCCCTTCACCAACCGTACGCGACTGCCGGCCGCGGCGAGGCGACGCGCGTCCTCCTCGGTGCGGAAGAGGTAGGCCTGGATGACGCAGCCCGTCTGCGGGACGTCCTTCCGCAGTTCCTCGTGGATGGCGAACATCGAGTCGAGGGTGGTGTGGTCCTCCGCGTCCAGGGTGACCGTGGTGCCGATCCCGGCAGCGGCCTCGACGACCGGACGGACGTTGGCGAGGGCCAGCTCGTGGCCGCCGGGGAGCGCTTGGCCGAACATCGACAGCTTCACCGACATCTCGGCGCGCTCGCCGAGCTCCAGCGGCTTGAGCCGGTCGATCAGCTCCAGGTAGGCGTCGCGGGCGGCGGCGGCCTGCTCGGGGGTGGTGATGTCCTCGCCGACGACGTCCATGGTGAGTTCGAGTCCGCGGCCGGTGAGCTCCCGGATGATCGGCAGCACCTCGTCGACGGTCTCACCGGGGATGAAGCGGTCCACGACCTGTTTGGTCCCCGGAGCCGCCGAGATCAGACGTCGCATCCGGTCGCTGCGCGACGCGGCGAGAATCACGGGACCCAGCACGGGGCACCTCCACAAGCTGCATGAGGCCGTCGCCCGACCATTCGGGTACGGCACGGAGAACCACCGTGAAACCTAAGGATGACCCCGATCGTGGGCCATCGACAGCTGTCACGCATCCGTGCGCCGGATCTCAGACAGATGTATGAAGCCCCCGGGACTTTGCGGCAGAATGCCCGGGTGACGTCGGAATACAGGGATGACTACCAGGAGCTGGTGGACGAGATCTCGGAGCTGCTGGGCGCTCCGGCGACCCTGGAGAACCGGGATTTCGAGCTGATCGCCTTCGGGGCCTACGACAGCGAGGGCGATCTGGATCCGTCGGCGCTGGACCCGGTGCGTACCCGCTCGATTCTGACCCGCCGTTCGACGGCCGCCGTCCGCAGCTGGTTCGAGGGCTTCGGCATCACCCGCGCGACCGGCCCGGTGCGCATCCCCCGCACCCCTGAGGCGGGCGTGCACCGGGGGCGCATCTGCCTGCCGGTACGCCATCGGTCGGTCGTCCTCGGTTACGTGTGGCTGCTCGACTACGACCCGGGCCCCTCGCGGCAGCAGCTGGACGCGGCCATGCGGGTGACGGCGCGGATCGGGGCGCTGCTCGCGGACGAGGCCCAGCACGGCGCCGACCTCACCCGGGAGCTGCGGGCGGTGCTGACCGCGGAGCGGGGCTGGCAGCGGGACATGGCGGTCGCCGAGCTGCGCACCGCCCTCGGCAACCGCGCCGACGGG
Organism: Streptomyces malachitofuscus; assembly: GCF_055571035.1. Taxonomy (NCBI): domain Bacteria; kingdom Bacillati; phylum Actinomycetota; class Actinomycetes; order Kitasatosporales; family Streptomycetaceae; genus Streptomyces; species Streptomyces malachitofuscus. Next base: position 225,992 of record NZ_JBVIGA010000008.1, read on the forward strand.
CTGCACACGGTGGTCTGTGTCGCCCCCTGGCCTTCCGCCGACCCCGACGACGCCCCGTCGGTCCGTACGGTCCCGGGGGCGACGGCGCTGTGCACCCTGCCGTGGGGTGCGACCGGCCTGTCCCTGGCCCTTCTGCTGCGGCTGCGCTCGACGGACGTCCTGGCCCCGGCGACGACGGCCGCGTCGCGGCTGCTGGAGCGGGCGCGGGACGGCGGCCGGGGCGGCGGCCCTCCGGTGGCCGCCGGGATCGCCGCGCCCCGGGCAGGCCTGGCCGACCTGGGCACGGCGTGGGAGGAGGCGTCGGCGTCGGCGCGGGCGGCGCTGGCCGAACCGCGGATCGGACCGGTCGCCCGGTGGGCGTCCATCGGCCCCTTCCGCCTGCTGACCGCGCTGTCCCCGGGTGCCGCCCACGATCCCGCCGTCAGCCCGCTGCTCTCCCCCGCCCAGACCGAACTGGCCCGCACCGCCGAGATCTACCTCGACCGCGCGGGCCAGGCCGGCCGCACGGCAGCCGAGCTGGGCATCCACCGCCAGACCCTCTACTACCGCCTCTCGCGGATCGAGCAGCTCACCGGCCTCGACCTGGACGACGGCGAGGACCGTCTGCTGCTGCACATGGTGCTCAAGGCGGCCCGGTTGCAGTCACCCTGAGCCGGCACACCGGCCACGGTCGCGCCCCTGCCGCCGTCACCCGAGGCAGCAGGGTCGCCCCGGCGACGTGCCGCACGGCGGCACGTGACGCGGCACCGCCTCTCGGCCCCGCTCCGCGCCGTGCGGCGTCCGGTCTACCACCGGACCCGCACCTTCCGTTCACCGCGCACCAGTAGACCGGAGATCCTCCGCCGCGACCGGTCGTCCGGACGCAGGCCAGGGCAGCGTTGCAGAAGCGTACGGAAGACGATGCGGCCTTCCACGCGGGCGAGCGGCGCCCCGAGGCAGTGATGGATGCCGTGCCCGAAGGCGATGTGGCCGCGCCCCGCGTCCGTGCCGCGCCGGATGTCGAACCGGTCGGGTTCGGTGAAACGGGCGGGGTCGCGGTCGGCGTCGGCGAGGGCGATCATGACGACGGCGCCCGCCGGAAGGCGCGTCCCGCCGATCTCGACCGGTTCGAGGGCGATGCGAGGCGGCGCGGTCTCCACCGGGGCGTCGTAGCGCAGCATCTCCTCGACCGCGCCGTCGATGAGCCCGTCGAGGTCGGAGCGGAGCAGTGCCTGCTGGTCGGGGTGGGCGAACAGGGCACGCATTCCCTTGAAGACGAAGTTGACGGTGGATTCATGACCGGCGATGAGCAACAGAAAGGCCATGGAGAGGAGTTCGTCCTCGGTGAGCCGGTCTCCGTCCTCGTCGACGGTGTGGATCAGGGCGCTGAGCAGGTCTTCCGCGGGTGCGCGGCGCTTGGCCCCGATGAGTTGGCTCAGATACGGCAGGGCCGCGGCCCGGGCGGCAGCGGCCGCCTCGGCGCCGGTGGGCGCGGTGACCTCGTCGGCCCAGCCGCGAAAGGCGTCCCGGTCCAGGTCGGGTATGCCGAGCAGTTCGCAGATCACCTGCATCCGCAGCGGGTAGGCGAGCGCGGCGACCAGGTCGGCGCGGCGACTGCGGGAGGCGAGCATCCGGTCCAGGAGCGTGTCGGTGAGCCGCTGTATGCGCGGGGCGAGGGCGGCCACCCGGCGCGGGGTGAACTCCCGCGCGACGAGGCGCCGTAACCGGGTGTGGTCCGGCGGGTCGCGGAAGAGCATGTGGGCGTGGCCCGGGCCGTCGGTGTCCGGCGGAGTGAGGTCGGTGACGAGTCCTGCGTGGCGGGGCCAGTCGCTGCTGAGCCGGGGGTCGGCCAGGGCCGCCCGGCAGGCCGCGTCGCCGACGACGAGCCAGAAGAATTCGCTGTCGCGACCGCGCACCCGGTGCACGGGGCCCTGGGCGCGGAGCTTGGCGTAGGCGGGATACGGGTCGAGCGCGAAGTCGGGATCGAGGGCATGCAGATCCACAAGGGGGAGGTCGGCCATGCCCCTGCGCTACCCACACGCATGGCCGAATAGTGCTCTGGCTGGTGCCTGATTGGCTGGGTTACGGTCCATCTGCCGAGACGGTGATCGTCCAGCCGTCGGCCGGTTTCCTGCTGAGAGGGAGGTGTGAGATGGCCAAGCGCATTCTGCTCAAGGCCGCGAGCAAGCTCGGTTTCACCACGAAGGGTGCCGCCGGGGCATACCCGTGGGTTCCGTAGCGGATCCGGCTCAGTGAGAGCCGGCCCCGCCGCACCGGCGGGGCCGGCCGCCACGGCACGTACGAGCGGAGAGCGGCGCGTTGACCGATACCGAAACCCTCGCCCCACGGCCCCCGATCTCGACCGGCCTCTCTCCTGCCGCATACCTGGAGCGCTACGAGCAGGACCGGCTCGGCTTCCTCCTGTGGGCCGCCGAGCGGTACGGCCCGGTGGCCGGGCTCACCGAGGACACCGTCCTCGTCAACGACCCCGCCGCGGTCCATGAGGTGCTGCGTCGCACCAACACCGACTTCCTGGTCACCAGGACGATCCGGCGCGACGAGGTGAGCGGGGAACGGGGTGATCCGGCGACCGACGCCTGGATGCGGGGCCGGCGCGCCACTCAGAAGGCCATGTCGCCCGAGGCGCTGAGCACCCACCGCCAGTGGCTCGCGCAGGAGACGGAGCGCCTGGTCGCCGCCTGGGCGAAGCGGGGCACGGTGACCGATCCGGTGGGCGAGCTGGAGCGGCTCACCGCGCGCTCCTTCGCCCGGTTCTCCTTCGGGACCCGCGACTTCGGCGCTGCACCGCGTCACACCGGCGAACTCCTGGAGGCGATCACACCGCTGATCGCCAGCCCGTTCCAGTTCCCCGAACCGATCCGCCGGCTCCTGCCCCGCTACCGCCGGTCCATCAGGGCGCAGGCGGACCTGGAGCGTGAGGTGCGCCGGATTCTCGCCCTGCCGGGCGAGGGCGGCCTCGTCGACACCCTGGCCGCCTCGGGCCTCGGCACCGAGGGGATCGTCCAGATGATGATCGCCAACGGCCTTGCCTCGTACCGGGTGCCCGCCGCCGCGCTCACCTGGGCCCTCGTCGCCCTGGCCCGCCACCCCGGCGTCGCGGACGAGTGCGCGGAGAGCGGCCCGGCCGATCCGGCCGGAACGACGCCACCGATCCTGCACTGGACGCTCGCCGAATCGCTGCGCCTGTGGCCGCCGAACTGGCTGATCCTGCGCAGCGCACGCGGCGAGCAGGTCTGCGCCGGCTGGCGGATTCCGGCCGGTGCCGCCGTGGTGATCTCGCCGTACGTGATGCACCGCACCGCACCCGACTTCCCGGACCCGCTCGCCTTCAGCCCGCACCGCTGGAGCACGCTGCAGCCCGCACATGGCGCGTATCTCCCGTACGGAATCGGCAGTCGCTGGTGCGTGGGCAAGGCGCTCGCGGACGTCGAGCTCACGACTCTGCTCACCGGCCTGGCGGGCCGTCTGCGTTTCACGGTCGAGGCGATGGACGCACGCCCTCAGGTGCGCACGACGCTGCTTCCGGCCGGCCTCACCCTCGGGGTACGCCCCCGCTGAGCGGCTCCCCACCGGCAGCCGCCTCGACCACGTGGCGCAGCCCGGCGGTGAGCCGCTCGGCGTCGGGAGCGCCGGCCGGGTCGAAGGTCCACTGGGCGATGAGGCCGGTCATCAGGGTCACGTAGAAGGCACCGAGGGTGTCCGCGGTCTCGTCGGGCACATCCTCCTCGCTGCCGCCCATCAGCAGCGGAATCAGTCCCCGACCGGCCTCCCGCTGCGCCGCCGCGAGATGCGCGCGCACCTCGGGGAGGCGGTCGCCGAGGGCGAGCACCTCCATGCTGAGCCGCCAGACGGAGCCCGGGTCCTTCATGGTGCCGATGATGTTGGACCACACGCTCTCGAACCGCTCCAGGGAGCCCGGCGCGGCGGCGTCCACCGTTCCGCCCCCCTCGAAGGCGCTCCCCATCTCCTCGACCAGCGCGAGGTAGGCCTGTGCGAGCAGCGCGTCCTTGGACCCGTAGTGGTAGCCGATGGACGCCAGGTTGGTCCCCGACTCCTTGACGATGTCGCGCGCCGTCGTGCGCACGAAGCCCTTGGCGAGCAGGCAGCGCTTGGCGCCCTCGAGCAGATCCTCACGGTGTCCCATGGCGCCACCTTACCGGTGCTTCCATACAACCGTCTTACACATCCGTCATAGACAAGCGTATAAGACGTGCGTACAGTCCGGGGCATGACGACGACACCGCCCCGCGCCGGCCGCCGTGAGTGGACCGCGCTCGCCGTGCTGATGCTTCCGCTGCTGCTGGTCTCGATGGACGTCTCCGTCCTCTACTTCGCGATCCCCGAGATCAGCGCGGACCTGCGACCGAGCGGCACGCAGCAACTGTGGATCTTCGACATCTACGCCTTCGCGGTGGCCGGCCTTCTGATCACCATGGGCTCGGTGGGCGACCGGATCGGCCGCCGCAGACTGCTGCTGATCGGCGCCGCCGCGTTCGGCGCCGCCTCCCTGGTGGCGGCGTACGCGCACAGCGCCGAGACCCTGATCGCGGCCCGCGCGCTGCTCGGCCTCGGCGGTGCCACCCTGATGCCCTCCACACTGGCCCTGGTGCGCTCGCTCTTCCTGGATCCCGCGCAGCGGGCGGGGGCGATCGCGGTCTGGTCCGCCGTGATGACGGCCGGCGTGGCGCTCGGCTCGGTGCTGAGCGGGCTGCTGGTGGAGTTCTTCTGGTGGGGCTCGGTCTTCCTGGTGAACCTGCCCGCGATGGCCCTGCTGCTGGTCCTCGGCCCGGTCCTGCTGCCGGAGTCCAAGGACCCCGATCCGGGCCGCTTCGACTGGCCGAGCGTCCCGCTGTCCATGGCCGCCGTGCTGCCGGTCATCTACGGCCTGAAGGAGATCCCGTCCGAGGGCTGGAACGTGCGGTACGTCGTGTCGGTCACCGTGGGCCTGCTCTTCGCGGCCCTGTTCGTGCACCGGCAGCGGACGGCCGCCTCCCCGATGATCTCCCCGGCCCTGTTCCGCGGTCGCGGCTTCGGCCCGGCCGCCGCCCTCAACCTGGTCACCATGTTCGGGATGATGGGCTCGGCGTTCTTCACCTCGCAGTACATCCAGTCGGTGCTCGACAAGAGCGCTCTGGAGGCGGCCCTGTGGGCCCTGGTGCCATCGGTTCCCATCGGTTTCGCGGCCCCCCTCGCGACCCATCTGGTGCAGAAGGGCGTCAACCGCGCCCATGTGGTGACGGCGGGCTTCGCCACCGCCGTGTGCGGTTACGCGCTGCTGTTCTTCGTGGACACGGACGATCTGGCGCTCGTCCTGGTCGCCTGCGGTGTGCTCGCCATGGGCGTCACCGCGGTGATGTCCCAGATCATGGACCTCGCGCTGGGCGCCGCTCCGGTGGAACGGGCGGGCTCCGCCTCGTCCCTGATGGAGACCGGCGCCGAGTTCGGCGGGGCGCTGGGCATGGCGTTCCTCGGGTCCATCGGCACCGCCGTGTACCGGGGCGGGATGCCGGACTCCGCTCCGGCGGCGGCCCACGAGACGCTGGGCGGCGCGCTCGCCGTCGCCGGGCAGCTGTCGGGGCAGCCGGGAGACGCCCTCGCGACGGCGGCCCGGGAGGCCTTCACGCAGGGGATGAACGCGGCGGCGATCGCGGGTGCCGCGGTGTTCACCGGGGCGGCGGTCCTGGCGTCGGTGACGCTGCGCCGGGTGCGGGTGCGTCCGCAGGCGCCCACGGAGAACGCCGGACCGGCTGACGCACTCAGCCGGTCCGGCGTGTGAGATCGAGCCCGTTCAGCGCGAACGGGGGGCCGGGGGCCCAAGCCCCCGGAATCTCAGACCAGGTTGACGGAGCGGGCGGAGGTCGCCCCGATCTCCGCCGACAGCTCACCCAGCACCGCCTGGGAGACCGTGTCGTCGACCGTCAGCACGGCGAGCGCCTCGCCGCCGACCGTCGCACGGGCGACCTGCATGCCGGCGATGTTGATGCCGGCCTCGCCGAGGATGCGGCCCACGGTGCCGACGACACCCGGGCGGTCCTCGTAGCGCAGGACGACCATGTGGTCGGCGAGCGCGAGATCGACGTCGTAGTCGCCGACCGCGACGATCTTCTGGACGTGCTTGGGACCGGCCAGCGTGCCGGAGACCGAGATCTCCTCGCCGTCGGAGAGGGTTCCGCGCACGGTGACGACATTGCGGTGGTCGGCCGACTCCGAGCTGGTCGTCAGCCGGACCTCGACGCCGCGCTCCTGGGCGAAGAGCGGGGCGTTGACGTAGGACACGGTCTCGTCGACGACGTCCTCGAAGACGCCCTTGAGCGCGGAGAGCTCGAGGACCTTCACATCGTGCTGGGTGATCTCGCCGTACACCTCGACGTCGAGGCGGACGGCGACCTCGCCGGCGAGCGCGGTGAAGATCCGGCCGAGGCGCTCGGCGAGCGGCAGACCCGGCTTGACGTCCTCGGCGATGACACCGCCCTGCACGTTCACCGCGTCCGGGACGAGCTCACCGGCGAGCGCGAGGCGCACCGAGCGGGCGACGGCGATACCGGCCTTCTCCTGGGCCTCGTCGGTGGAGGCACCGAGGTGCGGGGTGCAGACGACCTGGTCGAACTCGAAGAGCGGGGAGTCGGTGCACGGCTCCTTGGCGTACACGTCCAGACCCGCGCCGGCGACCCGGCCCTCCTTGAGCGCCGAGTACAGCGCCTCCTCGTCGACGATGCCGCCGCGCGCGGCGTTGATGACGCGCACGCTCGGCTTGACCTTGCGCAGCGCCTCGTCGCCGATCAGACCGAGGGTCTCGGGGGTCTTCGGCAGGTGGACGGTGATGAAGTCGGAGACCTCGAGCAGCTCGTCCAGCGACAGCACCTTGACGCCCATCTGCGCGGCCCGCGCGGGCTGCACATAGGGGTCGTAGGCGACGACCTTCATGCCGAAGGCGGACATGCGCTGCGCGACCAGGGCGCCGATCCGCCCCAGTCCCACGACACCGAGGGTCTTCTCGGCGAGCTCGACGCCCGTGTACTTGCTCCGCTTCCACTCGCCGTTCTTCAGAGCGGCGTTGGCCTGCGGGATGTTGCGCGCGGTGGCGACGATCAGACCGCAGGCGAGCTCGGCGGCGGTGACGATGTTCGAGGTGGGGGCGTTGACGACCATCACGCCGGCCTTGGTGGCGGCGGAGACGTCCACGTTGTCGAGACCGACACCGGCGCGGGCGACGACCTTGAGCCGGTTCGCCGCGGCGATCGCCTCGGCGTCGACCTTGGTGGCCGAGCGGATCAGGATCGCGTCCACCTCGGCGATGGCCGGGAGCAGCTCCGCGCGGTCCGCGCCGTTGCAGTGCCGGATCTCGAAGTCCGGGCCGAGCGCGTCGACGGTGGCGGGCGACAGCTCTTCAGCGATGAGTACGACGGGTTTCGAGCTCACGTGAGTCCTCACAAGTCCAATGCGGACGGCCGTCCCGACGGCCGCAGGCGGTGAAGAAGTGCTAGCCGCGTGGAAGACGCACGACGCTGTGGGCCTGACGCGTTTGTTGTTCAGCAGTCTAGTGGCGCCGAGGGCGTCGTCTTACGCCGCTTCGGAAGGATCACCCGTCCGTGGCCGGACGGGATGGACAACGCCGTACCACCGACGTTACCCCGGGTTCGCCCGAAGGGCCGGAGCATTGCGCTCCGGCCCTTCGGACGTGAGACTCACGCCTCTTCGTCGACCCAGCTCATGAGCTTGCGCAGCTCCTTGCCGGTGGTCTCCAGCAGGTGCTCGGAGTCCTGCTTCTTGTACTCGTTGTACTTCTTCAGACCGCCGTGGTACTCGTCCATCCACTGCTGCGCGAAGGTGCCGTCCTGGATCTCGGCGAGGACCTTCTTCATCTCGGCCTTGGTGGCGTCGGTGATGATCCGCGGGCCGGTGACGTAGTCGCCCCACTCGGCGGTCTCGGAGATCGACCAGCGCATCTTCTCCAGGCCGCCCTCGTACATGAGGTCCACGATCAGCTTCAGCTCGTGCAGGCACTCGAAGTAGGCGATCTCCGGCTGGTAGCCGGCCTCGGTCAGCGTCTCGAAGCCGGCCTTGACCAGCGCGGCCGTACCACCGCAGAGGACGGCCTGCTCGCCGAACAGGTCGGTCTCGGTCTCCTCGGTGAAGGTCGTCTTGATGACGCCGGCGCGGGTGCCGCCGATGCCCTTGGCGTACGACAGGGCCAGCGCGAAGGCGTTGCCGGAGGCGTCCTGCTCGACGGCGGCGATGCAGGGAACGCCGCGGCCCTCCTCGTACTGACGGCGCACCAGGTGGCCCGGGCCCTTCGGGGCGACCATGCAGACGTCCACGCCGGCCGGGGGCTTGATGAAGCCGTAGCGGATGTTCAGGCCGTGGCCGAAGAACAGCGCGTCGCCGTCCTTCAGGTTGTCCTTGATGTGCTTCTCGTAGACCTCGGCCTGGATCGGGTCCGGGACCAGGATCATGATGACGTCGGCCTCGGCGGCGGCCTCGGAGGGGCTCACCACGCGCAGACCCTGCTCCTCGGCCTTGGCCTTGGACTTGGAGCCCTCGTGCAGACCGACGCGCACGTCGACGCCGGAGTCGCGCAGCGACAGGGCGTGGGCGTGGCCCTGGCTGCCGTAACCGATGACCGCGACCTTGCGGCCCTGGATGATGGACAGGTCGGCGTCGGCGTCGTAGAACAGCTCGGCCACTTTGGGTTCTCTCCTTGAGTGCAGGTGTTGCGTCCCACCGTATGACGGCGGGGGGAGGGGAAGTTTCGGAGTCTCGGAATACGGGCGGCCGTTTCGCGGCCGGCCGCCCGTTCCGTGTCTTACGCCGACCGGTCCAGAGCGCGCAGCGACCGGTCCGTGATCGAACGGGCACCGCGTCCGATCGCGATCGTGCCGGACTGGACGAGCTCCTTGATGCCGAACGGCTCCAGCATCTTCAGCATGGCGGACAGCTTGTCGCTGCTCCCGGTGGCCTCGATGGTCACGGCCTCCGGGGAGACGTCCACGGTCTTGGCGCGGAACAGCTGGACGATCTCGACGATCTGGGACCGCGTCTCGTTGTCGGCGCGCACCTTCACCAGAACGAGTTCGCGCTGGACGGCCTGCCCGGGTTCGAGCTCGACGATCTTCAGCACGTTGACGAGCTTGTTGAGCTGCTTGGTGACCTGCTCCAGGGGGAACTCCTCGACGCTCACCACGATGGTGATGCGGGAGATGTCGGGGTGCTCGGTGACCCCGACCGCCAGGGAGTCGATGTTGAAACCGCGGCGGGAGAACAGGGCGGCGATCCGGGCCAGGATGCCGGGGGTGTTCTCCACCAGGACGGAGAGCGTGTGCTTGGACATGATCTGCTTCCTTTACGGCTCTCAGTCGTCTTCGTTGTCGCCGAAGTCGGGGCGGACGTCCCGGGCGGCCATGATCGTGTCGTTGGAGGTGCCGGCGGCGACCATCGGCCACACCATCGCGTCCTCGTGGACGATGAAGTCCACGACGACGGGGCGGTCGTTGATCGAGTTCGCCTCCTCGATGACCTTGTCCAGGTCGGCGGGGTCCTCGCAGCGGATGGCATAGCAGCCCATGGCCTCCGACAGCTTCACGAAGTCGGGGACCCGGGTGCCGGCGCTCTTCTCCCCGGCGTCCTGGCCGGGGCCGGAGTGCAGCACCGTGTTGGAGTACCGCTGGTTGTAGAACAGGGTCTGCCACTGGCGGACCATCCCGAGGGCGCCGTTGTTGATGATGGCGACCTTGATCGGGATGTTGTTCAGGGCGCAGGTGGTGAGCTCCTGATTGGTCATCTGGAAGCAGCCGTCGCCGTCGATCGCCCAGACCGCGCGGTCGGGGGCGCCGGCCTTGGCCCCCATGGCGGCCGGGACCGCGTAGCCCATGGTTCCGGCGCCGCCGGAGTTCAGCCAGGTGGCGGGCTTGTCGTACGCGATGAAGTGCGCCGCCCACATCTGGTGCTGGCCGACACCCGCCGCGAAGATCGTGCCCTCGGGCGCCAGCCGCCCGATGCGCTCGATGACCTGCTGCGGGGAGAGCGAGCCGTCCTCGGGCAGGTCGTAGCCGAGCGGGTAGGTCTCGCGCCAGCGGTTCAGGTCCTTCCACCAGGCGGTGTAGTCGCCGCGGTTGCCGTCGGCGTGCTCCTTCTGGACGGCCTGGATGAGGTCGGCCAGGACCTCGCGGGCGTCACCGACGATCGGCACGTCGGCGGCGCGGTTCTTGCCGATCTCCGCCGGGTCGATGTCGGCGTGGACGATCTTGGCGTACGGGGCGAAGCTGTCCAGCTTGCCGGTGACGCGGTCGTCGAAGCGGGCTCCGAGGGCGACGATCAGGTCGGCCTTCTGCAGCGCGGTGACGGCGGTGACCGAACCGTGCATGCCCGGCATCCCCACGTGCAGCTCGTGGCTGTCGGGGAATGCGCCGAGTCCCATCAGGGTGGTGGTGACGGGAGCTCCGGTGAGTTCTGCGAGGACCTTCAGCTCGGCGGTGGCGCGGGCCTTGAGGACACCGCCGCCGACGTAGAGGACCGGCCGCCTGGCGGCGGTGATCAGCTTGGCGGCCTCCCGGATCTGCTTGGCGTGCGGCTTGGTGACGGGCCGGTAGCCGGGCAGGTCCATGGTGGGCGGCCAGGAGAAGGTGGTCTTCGCCTGGAGGGCGTCCTTGGCGATGTCGACCAGCACCGGGCCGGGCCGGCCGGTGGAGGCGATGTGGAACGCCTGGGCGATCACCCGCGGGATGTCCTCGGCCTGGGTGACCAGGAAGTTGTGCTTGGTGATCGGCATGGTGATGCCGACGATGTCCGCCTCCTGGAAGGCGTCCGTGCCGATCGACTTGGAGGCCACCTGGCCGGTGATCGCGACCATGGGCACGGAGTCCATGTGCGCGTCGGCGATCGGGGTGACCAGGTTGGTGGCGCCGGGTCCCGAGGTCGCCATGCAGACGCCCACCCTGCCGGTGGCCTGCGCGTAACCCGTGGCCGCGTGGCCGGCGCCCTGCTCGTGGCGGACCAGGACGTGCCGCACCCGGGTGGAGTCCATCAGCGGGTCGTAGGCGGGAAGGATCGCACCACCGGGAATGCCGAATACCGTGTCGGCGCCGACCTCCTCGAGAGAGCGAATGAGGGACTGCGCACCCGTGACGTGCTCGACGGGGGCGGACTGTCCTCCGGATCGGGGCCGCGGCTGCGGGTGATGGGCCCCGGTGGCCTGCTCGGTCATCGGCTTCTCTTCTCGATGCTGAGGGTTTTTGCGAAGTTCGTGCGGGTTACGCGTGCTGCTGGGCAGGTGCCTGTGCAACAAAAAACCCCTCGTGCCATGAGGCAAGCGAGGGGAAGCGCGTCGGGTGGTGGTCGCTGAGCGATCGGGCTCAGCGCCGGCCGACGCGCTGTCCAAGTACGAGAATTCGGGTGCGCATGGCATTGACCCTCCCCCCGGCGCACACCCACTGTCAAGTGGGTGGGACGGGAGTCTCACCATGTGAGCGCAGTGACGTACCGGCTTTGAGTACGGCGGTCACCCCTGTGGCGTACACCCCGGGCCCTCCACCCGCGAGCACGGGCTCGGCCGGCCCGTGCGGCACCGGGAAGTGCCCGGCGGCCAGCGCTCTGCGCAGCCGGTACTCGTCCAGCGGTCCGGAGAAGGCCATGCCCTGTCCGTGGGTGCAGCCCATCGCGCGCAGGGCCACGGCCTGCTCGGGCAGGTCCACGCCCACGGCCACGGACTGCATTCCGAGGTCGGAGGCGATCCGCAGCAGCCCACACGTGATCTTGTACAGCCGTGCGGACTCCACGACGCCGTCGACCAGGCTGCGGTCGAGCTTGAGCACGTCGACGGGGAGCCGTCTGAGGGCTGTGATGGCCGCGGGGCCGCCGCCGAAGCCGTCGAGCGCGATCCGGACGCCGAGCCGCTTGAGCACGGCCAGCCGGCGCTCCAGCTCGTCGAGCGGGACCCGGGGGTCGGTGTCGGCCAGCTCGACGACCAGGGAGCCGGACGGCAGCCCGTGGCGGGTGAGCAGGGACTCGACCGAGCCGAGCGGCAGCGACCGGTCCAGCAGCCGGCGCGCGCTCAGCCGCACGGCCACCGGCACGGGCAGGCCCGTCACATGCCGCTCGGCGGCCTGTTCCACGGCCTCCTCCAGCACCCAGCGGCCCAGCTCGGCGGTCTTCTCACTGTCCTCGGCCACCCGCAGGAACTCCTCGGGCGTGAACAGCACCCCCTGCGACGAGCGCCAGCGCGCCTGCGCGCAGACCGAGGTGATCCGGCCGTCCGCCAGACACACCACCGGCTGGTGCAGCAGGGCGAACTCGCCGTGGTGCAGCGCCGCGCGCAGCCGCGTGGCGAGCTCCGCCTTGCGGACGACGTCCTGTTGCATCTGCGGCCGGTACAGCTCCACCCGGCCCTTGCCGGCCGCCTTCGCCCGGTACATGGCGAGGTCGGCGTTGCGCAGCAACTCGCCCGCGCCGAGGCCCGGTTCGGCGAAGGCCACGCCGATGGAGGCGTTGACCCGGACATCGTTGCCGTCGATGAGGTAGGGCTGGGACAGGGTCGCTCTGAGACGGTCGGCGAGCTCCAGCATGTGCCGCTCCCGTGCGTCCCGGTCACGGACGCCGTCGCCGGTGATCAGGGCCGCGAACTCGTCGCCGCCCAGCCGGGAGGCGGTGTCGCCCTTGCGGACCGCGTCCTGGAGCCTGCGGGCGGCCTGGACGAGCAGTTCGTCCCCGGCCTGGTGCCCGATGGTGTCGTTGACGCCCTTGAAGCCGTCGAGATCGATGAAGAGCACGGCCGTGCCCCGGAGGGCGGCCCCGCGGTCCGAGGCGCGACGACCGGACAGCGCCTGCTGGACGCGCCGGGTGAACAGGGCGCGGTTGGGCAGGTCGGTCAGCGGGTCGTGCTCCGCGTTGTGCTGGAGCTGCGCCTGGAGCCGGACTCTCTCGGTCACGTCACGGCTGTTGAAGATGAGGCCGCCGTGGTGCCGGTTGACGGTCGACTCGACGTTCAGCCAGCCGCCGTCCCCGGAGCGGAAGCGGCACTCGATGCGGGTGGTGGGTTCCTCGACGGGACTGGCGGCGAGGAAGCGGCGTACCTCGTGCACCACACAGCCCAGGTCCTCCGGGTGGATCAGAGCGGCCAGTTCCGTCCCCACCAGATCTTCCGCGGAACGGCCGTACACCCCGGCGGCGGCCGGGGAGACGTAGCGGAGGATGCCGCTGGGCGCTGCGATCATGATGACGTCGCTGGAGCCCTGCACCAGGGAGCGGAAGTGGTTCTCCGCCTGCGCCAGCTCCTGGGTGAGGGTGATGTTGTCGAGCAGCATGATGCCCTGGCGCACCACGAGGGCGAGCACCACGGTCCCCCCGGTGATCAGCACCACCCGGTCGACGCTGCGGCCGTTGAGGACGTTGTAGAGAATCCCCAGGGTGCACACGGCCGCTGCGAGGTACGGCGTGAGCGCGGCGAGGGATCCGGCGATCGGCCGGGAGAACGGATACCGGCCGTGGTCACCGCTGGGCGCGGGCAGGTGATGGTGGTCCGGCACGCCGCGCCGCCCCGGGACATGCTCGCGGACCACCTTCGTGTGCCCCTCCCGCTCGGGCCGGCTGCCGCGCGGCGCGGTCCAGGGGGCGTACGCCAGCAGCAGCGAGCCGGCGAACCAGCCGGCGTCGAGCAGCTGGCCCGAGCGGTACCCGGCGTGCAGCAGCGGCGAAGTGAACAGGGCGTCGCACATCACGGTCAACGCGAGGGCGCCGATCGCGGTGTTGACCGCCGACCGGTTCACCGCCGAGCGCCGGAAGTGCAGCGCGAGCACCATGCTGACCAGGGCGATGTCCAGCAGCGGGTACGCCAGTGACAGCGCGGTGTGCGCGACGCCCGGCCCTTCGGCCCGGGCGGCCTGGGCGAGGGCGAGGCTCCACGCGAGCGTGAGCAGGGAGCCGCCGATCAGCCAGGCGTCCAGGGCGAGACAGACCCAGCCGGCCTTGGTCACGGGCCGTTTCGCCAGCACCAGCAGTCCCACGATGGCGGGCGGCGCGAAGCACAGGAAGAACAGGTCGGCGTAGCTCGGACTGGGCACGGGGACGCCGAGCACGACCTCGTACCATCCCCAGACCAGGTTGCCCAGGGAGGCCATGGCCGAGGAGAGGCCGAACAGCAGCCAGGCGGGTCGAAACCGGGTGCGCGGGCTGCGGGCGTAGACGACGCACGACACGGCGGCGGCACCGGCGGCGGCGCTCAGCCCGAAGTCGCCCATGATCAGCGCGAGCTGCTCGGAGCCCCAGCCGAACGCGGCACCAACGGCGTAGGCCGCGCACACACAGGCCAGGACGAGCTGCGCCACGGGGCCGGGCCGGCGGTCGACGGCCGCCGCGCCGGGGAGCCGTGTCCGCGCGGCGGGCTGCGGGCGCAGCGCTCCGTCGAGGGTGGGGGTCGGCGTGGGCGCGCTCACCGGTCCCTCCCGGTCCGGGCCGCTCCCGGATCCCTCGGCCGCCGGAGCACCGGGTGGGTATGCCTCCTGCGGCCGGCGTGCCGATGGTGGTGAGAACCGGGACCGCGCCGGCCGCCGTGCCGGGTGCCGGGCCCGCCGTGGTGACCGCGGCCGCGCGCGGCCGCGCTCCCCTGTCGTCGCCGACGGCTCCGCCGCGTCGGATCGCTCGTCCATAGGCCGTGCATCGCCCGTCGCCCCCCTCGCAGTCTCCGTGTCCATCCCCCGCGCCGTTGGTCAGCGGCGCAGCCCCTGTCGGGACGATACACCAGTCTCGTCACTCAGGGACATAGGTTCTCTACGCTCCGTAACGATCAACTGATATATGAGTACCCACCGCGCCCGGGAAAACGCGGACGGTACTCGAAGCGGACTAGTCGCGTTCCGCTCCCGTCACCAGGACCACGTTGCCGAGCTCCTCCTGGTTCACGTAACGGCGCAACTGGTCGCGCAGCAACCGCTCGGCACGCGGCAGGAACGCGGACGTGGGTCCGCCGACATGCGGGGTGACGAGCACCCCCGGTGCCCGCCACAAGGGGTGTTCCGCGGGCAGCGGTTCGGGATCGGTGACGTCGAGCGCCGCGGTGATGCGTCCGCTCTCCAGCTCGGTGAGCAGCGCTTTGGTGTCGACGACGCCCCCGCGGGCCACGTTGACGAGCAGGGCGCCGT
This sequence comes from Streptomyces malachitofuscus, assembly GCF_055571035.1. Classification (NCBI taxonomy): domain Bacteria; kingdom Bacillati; phylum Actinomycetota; class Actinomycetes; order Kitasatosporales; family Streptomycetaceae; genus Streptomyces; species Streptomyces malachitofuscus. The sequence goes on from NZ_JBVIGA010000008.1 coordinate 241,120, forward strand.
CCTTCATCCGGGCCAGGAACCCGGCGTCCACGAGGTGCCGGGTGGTCTCGGTGAGCGGGGTGGAGAGCACGACGACGTCGGCCTGTGGAAGCAGGGAGGGCAGTTCGGTGAGCGGATGCACCGGCCCGCGCTCCGTTGTGCGCGCGGAGCGCGCGACGCGCGCCACCCGCGCGAGCTCGAACGGAACGAGCCGGTCCTCGATGGCCGCGCCGATCGAGCCGTACCCCACGATGAGCACGCTCCTGTCGGCGAGCGCGGGCCGGAACCCGCCCCGCCACTCCCCCTTGTCCTGCGCCCGCACGAATCCGGGGATCCCGCGCAGGGAGGCCAGGATCAGCGCGAGCGTGAGTTCGGCGGTGCTGGCCTCGTGGACCCCGCGGGCGTTGCACAGCCGCACGCCCTCGGGCAGGTGCCTCAGCCCCGGCTCCACGTGGTCGGTGCCGGCCGACAGGGTCTGCACGACCCGCACCGAACGCATCAGCGGCATCGGCCGCACACCGACGCCCGCGGGCTTCATGTACGGCACGACGTAGAAGGCGCAGTCGGCCGGGTCGGCGGGGAACTCCTCACCGCCGTCCCAGAAGCGGTAGCGCGGCCCCTCGGGGAGGCCGTCGATCTCGTCCGGCGGGATGGGAAGCCATGCGTCAGCAGCAGTCATGGTCGGGAGGCTAGTTCAGGCGCGGTCCGCGGCAGAGGTTAGGTTGGGGGCCGGAGAGGGAGGGTCACGAGCAGGTGGAGCGCAGGACTATCGGCGCGGCGGCGCTCGCGGTGGGGGCCGTAGGACTCGGATGCATGCCGATGAGCTGGGCCTACAGCACGTCCCGGCAGCGCGGCGAGGAGTCGCTCAGGGCGGTGCACCGGGCGCTGGACGCGGGCTCGACGCTCCTCGACACCGCTGACATGTACGGCCCGTTCACCAACGAGCTGCTGCTCGGGCGGGTGTTGAAGGAGCGGCGCTCCGACGCCTTCGTGTCGACCAAGGTCGGTCTGCTGGTGGGCGACCAGCACATCGTGGCCAACGGCCGCCCCGGGTACGTGAGAAGGGCCTGCGACGCGTCGCTGCGCCGGCTCCAGACCGACGTCATCGACCTCTACCAGCTGCACCGTGCCGACCCGGAGGTCCCGGTGGAGGAGACCTGGGGTGCGATGGCGGAGCTCGTACAGGCCGGGAAGGTACGGGCGTTGGGGCTGTGCGCGGTGGGCGCGCGCTCGTCCCGGCGGCCGGGGGCACGGCTGCACGACGCGACGGTCCGGCAGTTGGAGCGGGTACAGCAGGTCTTCCCGGTGAGCGCGGTGGAGGCGGAGCTGTCCGTGTGGTCGCCGGAGGCGCTGGAGACGCTGCTGCCGTGGTGCGAGACCCGGGGCGTCGGGTTCCTGGCCGCGATGCCGCTGGGCAACGGCTTCCTGACCGGGACGCTGACGCCCGGCGTGGGCTTCGAGGCGGACGATCTGCGCGCCCGGCACCCCCGCTTCACGGCCGAGATGATGGCCGCGAACCAGCCCATCGTGGTCGGCCTGCGCCGCGTCGCCCGCCGGCACGGCGAGCACGTCACCCCGGCGCAGGTGGCCCTGGCCTGGGTGCTGAGCCGGGGGCGGCAGGTGATCCCGGTCCCCGGCGCCAAGCGGGAACGCTGGGTCGCGGAGAACGCTGCGGCGGCGGACCTCCGCCTGACGGAAGGAGACCTCGCCGAGATCGCGGCGCTGCCCGCGGCACAGGGGTCCTGGGACTGAGGGGTTCGGGGTCGGGCGTTCGGGAACCTGGGAGGCGCGAGCGGTGTATGACAGGTAGAACCCGCCGCGTCGAAGGGACAAGATCGTGCGACATCGAGCCGTGACGGCCGTACTGGCCGCCGCCGCGCTCCTGCTGACGGCCGGCTGCTCCTCCGACGACGGAGGAGGAGCAGCCGCCGGGGACGGCAGCGCCACCCCGAGTGACACGGCGACGCGGTCGTCGGCCCCGGAGCGGACCGGGGAGGAGACACCACCGGCGAAGGGCTCGGTGGAGGTGACCCGCACGGTCGCGACGGGCCTGGAGAGTCCCTGGGGCCTGGCCCCCCTTCCGGACGGCGACCTCCTGGTGTCGTCCCGTGACGAGGCGACCATCACCCGGGTCGACGGGAAGTCGGGGAAGAAGACCGAGCTGGGCGAGGTGCCGGGGGTCTCGCCGTCCGGCGAGGGCGGCCTCCTCGGTATCGCACTCTCCCCCGAGTACGCGTCGGACCACATGATCTACGCCTACTTCACCTCCGCCTCGGACAACCGCATCGTGCGCCTGATCCACGACGAGGAGAAGCCCGCGGGAGAACAGCTCGGCGCGCCCGACACGGTCTTCCGGGGCATCCCCAAGGGCGTGATCCACAACGGCGGCCGGATCGCCTTCGGCCCGGACAAGATGCTGTACGTGGGCACGGGCGAGAGCGGGGACACCGGCCTGTCGCAGAACAAGGAGTCCCTGGGCGGCAAGATCCTCCGCCTGACGCCGGAGGGCGAACCGGCCCCGGGCAACCCCTTCCCCGACTCCCCGGTGTACTCGTACGGCCACCGCAATGTGCAGGGCCTGGCCTGGGACAGGAAACAGCGGCTGTTCGCCTCGGAGTTCGGCCAGAACACCTGGGACGAGCTGAACGCGATCGAGCCGGGCGACAACTACGGCTGGCCGGAGGCGGAGGGCCGGTCCGACGACGGCGGCTTCCACAATCCGATCGACCAGTGGAGCACGGACGAGGCCTCGCCCAGCGGCATCGCGTACGCCGAGGGATCGATCTGGATGGCGGGCCTGCAAGGGGAGCGCCTGTGGCGCATACCCCTGAAGGGCACGGAGGCCTCGGCCGACCCGGAGGCCTTCCTGGAGGGCGAGTACGGCCGGCTGCGCACGGTCGTTCCGGCGGGCGGCGACAAGCTGTGGCTGGTCACCAGCAACACGGACGGCCGGGGCGACGCGAAGGACGGCGACGACCGCATCGTGGAGCTCCGGATCAGCTAGCCGGCTCCTGCTCGCCGTCGGCTTCCTCCTCCGGCGTCGGCGGGCGCACCGTGACCTTTCCGGACGCGAGGTCTATGGGCCCGCGTCCGGGGTCGGCGTCGCCGACGTCCTCCCTGGTCAGTTCCAGGCGGTTCTGCTCGTCACGGGTGTGCTTGCGACCGGGAGCGAACAGTTCCTCGAAGGCGTTGAACATCGCTCCCCTTCCCAGGGCCGCATGCGTCGTACACCCATTATCCCGCCGCCAGCGGTTCTCCGGCCGCCGCCGGGAACAGGCCGAGCCGATGGGCCACCGCCGCCGCCTCGCCGCGGCCGGCGACTCCCAGCTTGGCGAGGATGTTGGAGACGTGGACGCTGGCCGTCTTCGGGGAGATGAACAGTTCCTCGGCGATCCGGCGATTGGTGTGGCCGGCCGCCACCAGGCGCAGCACATCGCGCTCCCGGCTGGTGAGCCCGAGCGCCTCGGCCGGATCGGCGGGCCCCGCGGCCGCCTCCCGGGCTGTGGGCGCCAGCACCAGGCGTGCACGCTGGGCGAGCAGGGCGGCGGAGCGGGCCAGCGGTTCGGCGCCCAGGTGGCCGGCGACGGCGTCGACCAGCCGCAGCAGTTCCGTGGCGCGGGCCCGCTCGTCGTCGCCCGCGCCGGAGGCGAGCAGCGCCCCGGCGAGCCGGTACCGGACGCGTGCGAGGTCGTAGGGGCGCCCCAGGGGCTCCACGGCCTCGATGGTCGCGGACCACGCGTCCGGTTCGAGCCGTCCCTCGGCGCGCAGCAGCTCGGCGCGCAGCCAGAGGTCGTAGGCCTGCCACACGGGCACGCCGGTCGTCAGGGTCTTCGCCGCCTTGCGGATCCGCTCCAGGATCTCCGGGCGGCCGGGCTCGGTCGCCGGGTCGCCGTGGGCGTCCGCCTCGGCGGTCGTGGCGGCGAGCAGCAGGGGCCAGCCGTAGCGCTGGGTGCCGGGCGGGAACCCGGTGTCGAGGGCGGCGAGCAGTTGGGCGCGCGCGTCGGAAAGGCGGCCCTCGGCGGCGGCGATGCCGACGGCGACCCACTTCATGGGGAGGGCGTACTGAGGCATCGGGTCGTGGGTGCCGAAGTAGGTGTGGGCGTCGGCGAGACGGCGGGCCGCCTCGGCCAGGTCTCCCCGGTCGTGGGCGAGGTGTGCCAGGCGTATCGATCCCCCGGCGCGCGGCTTGGCGCTCTGTTCGAGATGCTGTGCGTTGCCCGCGGCCTGCGCCGCCTCGTCCCAGCGGCCGAGGGAGTGGAGGGACTCGGCGAGGTTGCCCCACACCCAGCCCTCGGAGTCCGGCAGGCCGAGTCTGCGGGTGACGTGGACGCCCTCCTGGAGGAGCCGTGCGGCCTCTTCGGAGCGGCCGACGCCTTCGAGCACGGACGGCAGATTCACATGGGCGCGGGCCACCACCATGTCGACCCCCAGTTCGGTCGCCCGGTCCTTGACCTCGTACATCTCGGCGAGCCCGGTCTCGATGTCCCCGGCTTCGGCCATGAGGCCGCCCAGCGTGAGGCGGGCGTTGAGCTCGATGTCGTGGGCGCCGACCATCCGCGCGTACTCGACGGCGCTCTCGGCGGCCGTCATGGTGTCCGGGCCGGGTTCGTGCAGCATCGACCAGCTGGCGGCGGAGGCGAGGACCTCGGCGTGCACCTCGGAGGGTGGCAGTCCGCGCACCAGGTCCTGGGCGGTGCCGAGTTCGGCCCAGCCGTCACCGCGGGCGAGGGCCTGGGTGAGCCGGGAGCGCTGCACCCAGAACCAGGCGGCGCGCAACGGGTCGGGATCCTCGTCGAGCAGGCGCAGGGCCCGCTTGGTGATCTTCATCGAGCGTTCGCGTTCCCCGCAGAGACGGCCGGCGACGGCGGCTTCGGCCATCAGGTCGAGGTAGCGCAGCGGGGTCGTCTCGGGGTCGCAGCCGCACGGAGGGTAGGCCTCGGCGTAGTCGAGCGGGCGCAGGGTGTCCCGTACGGCATCGGGGACGGCGTCCCACAGCTCCATGGCCCGCTCCAGCAGACGCAGCTGCTCGGAGTAGGCGTGCCGCCGGCGCGCCGCGACGGAGGCGTCCAGGACGGCGGGCAGCGCCTTGGCGGCGTCGTGGGCGTGGTACCAGTAGCTGGCCAGGCGGGTCACCCGCTCGTCGGCGGGGACGAGGGTGGGGTCGGCCTCCAGGGCCTCGGCGTAGCGGCGGTTGAGGCGGGAGCGCTCGCCGGGCAGCAGGTCGTCGCTGACGGCCTCGCGGACCAGGGAGTGGCGGAAGCGGTAGCCGTCGCGGTCGGACGCGGGCGCGAGGATGCTGGCGTTGACGGCGGCACGCAGGGCCTCGATGAGGTCGTCCTCGGCGAGTCCGGCGACGGCGCCCAGCAGCCGGTCCTCGACGGTGGAACCGCCCTCGGCGACGATCCGCGCGACCCGTTGGGCGCTCTCCGGCAGGCCCTCGACACGGACCAACAGCAGGTCGCGCAGGGAGTCGGTGAGGCCGGTGCGGCAGCCCTCGTCGGCGGCGACGGCGAGTTCCTCGACGAAGAAGGCGTTGCCGTCGGAGCGTTCGAAGATGTCGTCGACCCGGTCCGCGTCGGGTTCGCGGGCGAGGATGCCGGCGATCTGCCGGTGGACCTCCTCGCGGTTGAAGCGGCCGAGTTCGACGCGCTGGACCGTGCGGAGCCGGTCGAGTTCGGCGAGGAGGGGGCGCAGCGGGTGGCGGCGGTGGATGTCGTCGGAGCGGTAGGTGGCGAGGACGACGAGGCGGCCGGTGCGCAGAGTGCGGAACAGATAGGCCAGCAGGTGGCGGGTGGAGGCGTCGGCCCAGTGCAGGTCCTCCAGGGCGAGGACGACGGTGTGCTCGGCGGCGACGCGTTCCAGCAGGCGGGCGGTGAGTTCGAAGAGGCGCGCCATGCCCTGCTCGTCGCGGCGGGCCTCGCGGGCCGCGGCGGTGCCGAGTTCGGGCAGCAGACGGGCCAGCTCCTCCTCCTGCCCGGATGCCGCGGCGGCGAGCTGTTCCGGAAGCTCCCGGCGGAGTTGGCGCAGGGCGGTGGAGAAGGGGGCGAAGGGCAGTCCGTCGGCGCCGATCTCGACGCAGCCGCCGAGCGCGATGACCGCGCCCTTGCGGCGGGCCGCCGCGGCGAACTCCTCGACGAGGCGGGTCTTCCCGACCCCGGCCTCACCGGCGACCAGCAGGGCCTGCGGCTCACCGGCCCCGGCTCGGTCGAGCGCGTTGTTCAGGGTGCCGAACTCGGCGGTGCGGCCGACGAACACGGGACTGACGGACTTGGTCTCCACGCCCCCGAGCATCGCACGCACCTCCGACGTCAGGGCACCGGTTTTCGTTGCGGCCCGCATCCGCGCCGGGCGTCGGCGGCGGGTGCGGGCCGGTGTGGGAAGGGGACGGCGGCCGACCCCCGTACGGCCGCCGTCCCCGGGGCGGGCTCAAGCGGCCCGGGCGAACCGCGAGCGGCGGTGAAGGCGGGTATGGCTCTCGGCCTCGGCGCCGCGTACGGCGGCGTCGCGGCGGGCGGCACGGCGGAGGCGGAGGGCCTCACGGACCTGGCGCTCGTGCTCGGCGAGGCGGACGAGCTCGTCGTGGCGGAGCTGGTGGAGTGCGTACTCGAACATGGTGTGGTCCCCCTGGCGGAGTCGGTGTCGACGTCGCTTTCTGCGATGTCTCCACCTTCGTCTCCAAGGCGGTCCGGCCGCATCGGGAGAGTTCCGTATCTTCGGAGAACGTGGGGCCTTAGAAGGCGCTTAGGAGGGCCGCCGCGTAGGGCGGGCCCTCCTCAGACCGTCGGCCGGGTGCCCGAGGACCCCCTGCTGACCTGCGTCGGCTCAACCGGTCGCGGGCAGACCGAGGAGTACGTCGGTGTACTTGAGGACGGCCAGCAGCAGGCCGATGGCACCGAGCGAGACACCCGCCCAGGCGACCGACTTGATCCAGGGCGCCTGGACGGTCCGGCCGGGCGTGCCGAAGGCGGGCCGCGCGAGCACCACGACTCCTATGATCAGCGCGGTCAGGGCGAAGAGGCCGGCCCACAGCGCGGTGGTGTTCCAGGCGTCGCCGTACACCTCCTTGACCTGGGTGGCGACGCCCGCGTCCGCGGCCGTCTCCAGCTGGCCCACGAGGGTCTCGCGCGCGGCGGCGACGGTGCCGAGCCAGCCGCCGGTGAGCGAGACGAGGCCCAGTGCCGCCGAGACGACCGCGGCGGCGCCCTGTCCGACACCGGACGGACCGCCCTCGTCGGAGTTCTCGCCGGCCTCGGAGGCGTCCTCCCCGGCTGCGGCTTCCTCCGCTTCCGTTTCTGCTTCCGTGGCGGTGATGTCGTCGGGCCCTGTGGCCTCCACCGCCGTCTCGTCGCGCTCGGTGTCGGCTCCGGTTTCGTCCACTGTCCTGGTTCCCATGCCCGGCACCGTACGGACGTTCTCTGAGAGTCCGGTTAATGATCGCGAGTGCGCCACTCGGGGGCGAGGACGGACCACACCTCCAGGTCGTGACGCACGCCGTGGTGGAGATGGGCCTCGCGGCGCACGCCGTCGCGGGTCATGCCGAGCCGGCGGGCGACCTCGATGCTCGGCGCATTGCCGGCCGCGGCGACCCACTCGACGCGGTGGATGCCGCGCTGCTCGACCGCCCAGTCGATGAGCACCCGCATCGCGCGGGTGACGAGCCCGCGTCCGGTGGCGGCGGGCTCCAGCCAGCAGCCGACCTCGCAGGTGCCGCCTTCGGCGTCGAAGTTCAGGGTGAGCACTCCGCCCACGAGCCTGCCGTCCAGCCACAGCCCGTGCAGGGAGGCGGTGTCGGCGGCGCGCCAGTCGGCGTACCGCTGGAGCACCTCCCGCGCGCCGGCCACGTCGGTGGCCCTGGAGCCGAAGGGCACGTACTGGTTGATGAACTCCCGGCCCCGGTCCAGGTGGGCGAGGAACTCCTCGGCATGCCAGGGCTCCAGGGGACGCAGTTCGGCTCCGTCGTCACCCAGTCGTATCGCGTACATCCCGCTGCCGCTCCTCCTCCGCCAGCACGTCCGCCACCTCGGCGTCCGTGGCGGCGGCCAGCCTCTCATGGGCGACGCGGCACTCGGGCGGCTCGATGCTGATCCGGGGCAGGATCCGGTCCAGCGAGCGCGGCAGCCACCAGTTGGCGCCGCCGAGGAGGTGCATGAGGGCGGGGACGAGCAGGGTGCGCAGCACGAAGGCGTCGAGGGCGACGGCCGCGGCGAGCGCGATGCCGAACATGGCGATCACGCGGTCGCCGCTGAGGACGAAGGCGAGGAAGACCGAGATCATGATCACGGCTGCGGAGTTGATCACCCGGCTGGTCTCCGCGAGGCCGACGCGGACGGAACGCCGGTTGTCACCGGTCTCCAGCCACTCCTCGTACATCCGGCTCACCAGGAAGACCTGGTAGTCCATGGAGAGCCCGAAGAGGACGGACACCATGATCACGGGGAGGAAGGGTTCGATGGGGCCGGCGCTGCCCAGGTCGAGCAGTTCGCTGCCCCAGCCCCACTGGAATATCGCCACGACGACGCCGAAGGCGGCGGCGACCGCGGCCACGTTCATCGCGGCGGCCTTGAGCGGTATGCCGATCGAGCGGAAGGCCAGCAGGAGCAGCAGACAGCCCAGGCCGATCACGACGCCGACGAAGAGGGGCAGCTTGTCGACGATGACGTCGGCGAAGTCGTCGTAGCCGGCCGTCACGCCTCCCACGTGCACGTCGAGCGAGGTGCCCGACTCGGCCCGGGGCAGCACGTCGTCGCGCAGCCGGTCGACCAGGTCACTGGTGGCCTTCGACTGCGGCGACGACTCCGGTACGACGGTGAGGTACGCGGTGTCGCCGCCCTGGCCGTAGGTCACCGGTGACACCGACGCGACGCCGTCGGTGGTGCTCAGGGTGCTGCCGAGGTTGTCGAGGGCGAGCCGGTCCTGGGCTCCGTCGACCTCGGTGACGAGGGTGAGGGGGCCGTTCACGCCGGGGCCGAAACCGTCGGCGAGGAGGTCGTACGCCTGGCGGGTGGTGGAGGCCTTGGGGTCGTTGCCCTGGTCGGAGGTGCCCAGGTGCAGCGAGAGGGTGGGCAGTGCGAGGACGGCCATGACGACGACCGCGACGGCGCCGAGCAGCTTCGGGTGGCGTTCCACGAACGCCGACCAGCGGGCGGCGAACCCGGTCGGCACCTCCGGCTCGGGCCCGTGCTCCGCCAGCCGGCGCCGCTCGCGACGGCTGAGCGCGCGCATGCCGATGAACGACAGGAGGGCGGGCAGCAGGGTGACGGAGGCGGCGACGGTCAGCACCACGGTGAGCGAGGCGGCTATGGCGACGCCGTTGAGGAAGTTCAGCCGCAGGATCAGCATGCCCAGCAGGGCTATGCAGACGGTGGCACCCGCAAAGACGACGGCGCGCCCGGTGGTGGCGACGGCGTTGGTGGCGGCCTCGGTGACGGTGAGGCCGCGCTTCAGTCCGCGTCGGTGCCGGGTGACGATGAACAGGGCGTAGTCGATGCCCACGCCGAGCCCGATCAGCATGCCGAGCATGGGCGCGAAGTCGGCGACGGTCATGAGGTGCCCGAGCAGCACGATCCCCGCGTACGCGGTGCCCACGCCGACCAGGGCGGTGGCGATGGGCAGCAGCGCGGCCGCGGGCGAGCCGAAGGCGAGGAGGAGGACGACCGCGGCGACCAGCACACCGACGATCTCGGCGGTGTGCCCGCCGGAGGACTCGCTGAGCTCGACGGCGCTGCCGCTCAGCTCGACGCTCAGCCCGTCGGTCTCGGCGTCCTTGGCCGTCTTGACCACGGACGCGGCCTCACCGGCGTCGATGTCCTTGGCCTGGTCGTCGAAGGTGACCGTGGCGTAGGCGGTGCGGCCGTCCTGGCTGATGCGTCCGGCGCCCCCGTCGTCGTACGGGCCGCTCACGGCGGTCACACCGGGGAGGTCCTCGATCCGGTCCAGGGTGCGGGTCATAGTCTGTTCGACGCCGCTGTCCCGGACGCTGCCGGACGAGGTGTGCCAGACCACGTTGTCGCTGTCGCCCCCGAGATCCGGGAAGCCGTCCTTGAGCAGCTCGGTGGCCCGTCCGGACTCGGTGCCGGGCACCTTGTAGTCGTTCGAGTAGGTGGAACCGGCGGCGAAGGCGCCCGCCGCGACCCCGCCGAGGGCGAGGAGCCAGAGCAGAACGACGACGAGACGGCGTTGGACACACCAGCGTGCAAGGGTTGCCACGAACGTGCTCCCAGGGTGACTCGGTGTGGATCTTTGACCGGGAACAGTCGCGCAAAGAACGAACAACCCGCAAAGAACGCATGAGCAATGCACTGACACTGTTGCAGGCGAAAATGATCGTTTGTCGCTTTCGTGGACTAACTCACATTTTCGGAACCACTGAGTCGAACCGGTCCCCCAGCGCCGGGACGAGCGCGAAAACCACACGCGGGTCCCGCCACCCGCCTGCTACCGTCCATCGGTCCGACATCCCGCGGCGGACCGCCGCCGGCCGAAGCAGGTGCTTTGATGCTTGTCCGTCCGATCTCCGAGCCGACCCTTTTCCTCTTCACGGCCCCAAGGAGCCCGTTCACCGATGTCGGACATCACAACGAACACCCCGCACGACGACCTCGCTAGCCGCCTCACCCTCCCCCGGTACCCCCGCAGCAGCGCCTACGACGCCCGCTGGACCGTCGAGAACGCGATGGGCCCGCACGCGCTGTGGCTGCTGGAGTGGCTCGCCCCCGCCCTCGGCCTCGACACCCTGCGCCCCGGCGCGCGCGTGCTCGACCTGGGCTGCGGACGCGCCATGACGTCGATCTTCCTGGCCAGGGAGTACGACGTCCAGGTCACCGCCGCCGACCTGTGGATCAAGCCGGACGACAACGCGCGCCGCATCGCCGAGGCGGGCGTCGCCGACCGGGTGCAGCCGGTGCTCGCCGAGGCGCACGACCTGCCCTTCGGGGAGGAGACCTTCGACGCGATCGTCTCCATCGACGCCTACCACTACTTCGGCACGGACGACCTCTACCTCCCGACGCTCACGCGGCTGCTGAAGCCGGGCGGACGGATCGGTGTCGTCGTCCCGGCGGTCCCCGAGGAGCTTCAGGGCGACGAACCGCCGGAGCACCTCAAGCCCTTCTGGGACCCCGCGTTCTGGTCCTTCCACAGCCCGGCCTGGTGGCGCCGCCACTGGACCCGCAGCGCCGCCGTGGAGGTCGAGACGGCCGACTGGCTGCAGGACGGCTGGAAGGAGTGGCTGCTCTGGTGCGACGTCGTCGCCGAGGAGAGCGCGGAGGAATTTCATGTGCGGATGAGCCGGGAGAACGCCGACCTGCTGCACGCGGACCGGGGCCGCACGCTGGGCTTCGCCCGCGTGGTGGGCCGCAGGCTCTGACGGTGGTCATCTGATCCCATGACTGAGGGGACGCATCGAACCGATGCGTCCCCTCGGACTCTCCGCGGAGAACTCAGCCCTCGGCCGCGCCGAGCTTCTCCAGGATCAGCTCCTTCACGCGGGCCGCGTCCGCCTGGCCGCGCGTGGCCTTCATGACGGCACCGACCAGCGCACCGGCCGCGGCGACCTTGCCGCCGCGGATCTTGTCCGCGATGGCCGGGTTGCCGGCGATGGCCTCGTCCACGGCCGCGGTGAGCGCGCCCTCGTCGGAGACGACCTTCAGACCGCGCTTGTCGACCACCTCGTCCGGAGTGCCCTCACCGGCGAGCACGCCCTCGATGACCTGGCGGGCCAGCTTGTCGTTCAGGTCACCCTTGGCCACCAGCTCGGTGACCCGGGCGACCTGCGCCGGGGTGATCGCCAGCTCGTCCAGCGCCTTGCCGGACTCGTTGGCGCTGCGGGCCAGCTCACCCATCCACCACTTGCGGGCGGAGGCCGCGTCGGCACCGGCGTCGATGGTGGCGACGATCGGGTCCAGCGCACCGGCATTGAGGATCGCCTGCATGTCGGTGCCGGAGATCCCCCACTCCTCGCGAAGCCGGTTGCGGCGCACCAGCGGCAGCTCGGGCAGTCCCGCGCGCAGCTCCTCGACCCACGCGCGCGAGGGCGCCACGGGTACCAGGTCGGGCTCCGGGAAGTACCGGTAGTCCTCGGCCTCCTCCTTCACGCGTCCCGAGGTCGTGGACCCCGTGTCCTCGTGGAAGTGACGGGTCTCCTGGACGATCGTGCCGCCGGCGCCCAGTACGGCCGCATGCCGCTGAATCTCGAACCGGGCGGCACGCTCGACGGACCGCAGCGAGTTGACGTTCTTCGTCTCGCTGCGGGTGCCGAACTTGTCGGCCCCCTTCGGCATGAGCGACAGGTTGACGTCGCACCGCATCTGGCCCATTTCCATCCGGGCCTCGGACACGCCGAGCGCCCGGATGAGCTCGCGCAGCTCACGGACGTACGCCCGCGCGACCTCCGGAGCACGCTCCCCGGCACCGACGATCGGCTTGGTGACGATCTCGATGAGCGGGATGCCCGCACGGTTGTAGTCGAGCAGCGAGTGGGAGGCGCCGTGGATACGGCCCGTCGCGCCGCCGACGTGCGTCGACTTGCCGGTGTCCTCCTCCATGTGGGCGCGCTCGATCTCCACGCGGAAGACCTCACCGTCCTCCAGCTGCACGTCGAGGTAGCCGTTGAAGGCGATCGGCTCGTCGTACTGGGAGGTCTGGAAGTTCTTCGGCATGTCCGGATAGAAGTAGTTCTTCCGGGCGAAGCGGCACCATTCGGCGATCTCGCAGTTCAGCGCGAGACCGATCTTGACGGCGGACTCGACGCCGGTCGCGTTGACGACCGGGAGAGCGCCGGGCAGGCCGAGGCAGACGGGACAGGTCTGCGAGTTGGCGTCGGCGCCCAGCTCGGTCGAGCACCCGCAGAACATCTTGGTCTTGGTGCCGAGTTCGACATGGACCTCGAGGCCCATGACGGGGTCGTACGACGCGAGAGCGTCCTCGTACGACACCAGGTCGGTCGTGGTGGTCACGGTGAACTTCCCTCTCAGCCCAGCAGGACGTCGTCGTCGCCCAGCCGCTTCAGCTCGCGGTAGAGGATGGCGAGGCCGGTGACGATGGCGGCGGCGGACACGGTGGCGTCGATGAGGACCAGGGTGTCCTTCTCCAACCGCGCCTTCTTGACACGCTTGGCGACACCGATCGCGCCGAAGGCGGTGGCGGCCATGGACAGGTACGTACCGGACTTGGACTTCTTGAAGCCCTTGGCCTTGGTCAGTGCACTCACAGCGACGGAGCCTCCTCGAGCAGCGGGTGGCCCCACTTTTCCACGAAGGCGGCCTCGACGGCGGCACCCACCTTGTAGAGGCGGTCGTCCTTCATGACCGGGGCGATGATCTGCAGTCCGACCGGCAGGTTGTCCTCGGGCGCGAGGCCGCAGGGCAGCGACATGGCCGCGTTGCCGGCCAGGTTGGTCGGGATGGTGCACAGGTCGGCGAGGTACATCGCCATCGGGTCGTCGGCGCGCTCGCCGATCGGGAAGGCGGTCGTGGGCGTCGTCGGGGAGACGATCACGTCGACCTGCTCGAACGCCTTGTCGAAGTCCTGCTTGATCAGCGTACGGACCTTCTGGGCGCTGCCGTAGTACGCGTCGTAGTAGCCGGAGCTGAGCGCGTACGTCCCCAGCATGATCCGGCGCTTGACCTCGTCACCGAAGCCGGCCTCGCGGGTCAGCGAGGTGACCTCCTCGGCGGAGTGCGAACCGTCGTCGCCGGTCCGCAGGCCGTAGCGCAGGCCGTCGAAGCGGGCGAGGTTGGACGAGCACTCGGAGGGCGCGATCAGATAATAGGCCGACAGCGCCAGGTCGAACGACGGACAGTCCAGCTCCACGACCTCGGCGCCGAGCTCCTTGAGCAGCTCCACCGACTCGTCGAACCGCTGCACGACACCGGCCTGGTAGCCCTCGCCGCGGAACTGCTTGACGACGCCGACGCGCATACCGGCCACGGACCCGTTGCGGGCGGCCTCGACGACCGCGGGCACCGGCTCGTCGATGGAAGTGGAGTCCATCGGGTCGTGCCCGGCGATCACCTCGTGCAGCAGGGCCGCGTCCAGGACCGTACGGGCGCAGGGGCCGCCCTGGTCCAGGGAGCTGGAGAAGGCGACCATGCCGTACCGGGACACGGCACCGTACGTCGGCTTCACGCCGACGGTGCCGGTGACGGCGGCCGGCTGGCGGATGGACCCGCCGGTGTCGGTGCCGATGGCGAGCGGCGCCTGGAACGAGGCGAGCGCGGCGGACGACCCGCCGCCGGACCCTCCCGGAATCCTGGTCAGGTCCCACGGGTTGCCGGTCGGTCCGTAGGCACTGTTCTCGGTGGAGGACCCCATGGCGAACTCGTCCATGTTGGTCTTGCCGAGGATGACGACGTCGGCGGCCTTGAGCCGCTTGGTGAGCGTCGCGTCGTACGGCGGGATCCAGCCCTCGAGCATCTTGGAGCCGACGGTGGTCGGGATGCCCTCGGTGGTGAAGATGTCCTTCAGCGCGAGGGGAACGCCGGCCAGCGGACCGAGCTTCTCCCCCTTGGCGCGCTTCTCGTCGACGGCACGGGCCTGGGCGAGGGCACCCTCGCGGTCGACATGCAGGAAGGCGTGCACCTTCTCGTCGACGGCCTCGATGCGGGCGAGGTGGGCCTCGGTGACCTCGACGGCCGTGAGCTCGCCGGAGGCGATCCTGGCGGCGGTCTCGGCCGCGGTGAGCCTGATGATGTGATCGCTCATGGCGGTTTACTCCTCCCCCAGGATCTGCGGCACCTTGAAACGCTGCTGCTCCTGGGCCGGGGCGCTGGAGAGCGCCTGCTCGGGGGTGAGCGAGGGACGGACCTCGTCCGGCCGCATGACGTTCGTCAGCGGGAGCGGGTGCGAGGTCGGCGGTACGTCTTGGTCGGCGACCTCGCTGACGCGGGCGACCGCGCCGATGATGTCGTCGAGCTGGCCTGCGAAGTGGTCGAGCTCTTCGGGCTTCAGCTCCAGACGCGCCAGCCGGGCGAGGTGGGCGACCTCCTCGCGCGTGATGCCAGGCATGCAGCGATCCTCTGGGGTGAGTGTGTGTGTTTTGGCTCCAATCCTATGGGGCGGGGGACGGTGCCGGTGTAACCCATGACCGAGGGCCGGGGGGCGGGCTGCAACTCCGGTGTTCACAAGGGCCCGGTACGGGTGGGGTCGCGCAGCCCGGCGTGGGTGCGGACCGGGGGGGTGTTCGCGCAGCCCGGCGCAGACGGGGTGCCGTCGCGCCCACCCGTGCCGCCCCAGCGGCACGACTGCCCGCGGACCGCGGGAGTGGCAGAGGTGGGCGGGGGTATGCCGCCTGCGGCGGGGAGGGGGCGGGGTGGGGGTGTTCGCCCGCAGTGGCTGGCGCGTCCGCGCCGCCCAGCCCTGCCAACAAGCGCAGTCGCGCCAGTCCGAGGACGGACACCCCCACCCCGCCCCCGCACCACCCACCCACCGTGGGCGCTACCCAAGCCCCCACCAGAGGGAGAGCTGCGCCGCAGGCAGGAGGGGTGGGTCAGTCGTCGGCCGTGGTCGTCGCCGCCGGCAGGGCCGCGGCCGGGCGCTGCCAGCCCCGGGAGCCCCGAGCGAGGAGCCACGCCGTCGTCTCGTCCGGCGGCATCGCCGCGGCGACCAGCCACCCCTGCACCGCGTCGCACCGCAGATCCCGCAACCGCTCCCACGTCTCGTCGTCCTCGACACCCTCCGCCACCACGAGCAGCCCGAGCGAATGCGCCAGATCAACCGTGCAGCGCACGATCTCGGCATCCTCCGTGTCGACCGCCAGCCGCGCCACGAACGACCGGTCGATCTTCAGCTCGCTCACCGGCAGCCGCCGCAGATGCACCAACGACGAGTAACCGGTCCCGAAGTCGTCCAGCGACATCTTCACCCCGTGCCCCGTCAGCGCGTTCAGCGTGTCCGCCGCACGCTGCGGGTCCTCCAGCAGCACATGCTCGGTGATCTCCAGTTGGAGCGCTCCCGCGGGCACCCCGTGCCGCGCCAGCCGCGCGGCCACGGATCCGGCGAAGCCGGGCGTGTGCACATCGCGGGGCGAGACGTTGACGGCGACCGGCACGAACAACCCCTGCGACCGCCACTCGGCGACCTGCCCGAGCGCGGTCTCCAGCACGTACTCGGTGAGATGCGGCATCAGCCCGGACGACTCCGCGATCGCTATGAACTCGTCCGGCGGCACCTTGCCCCGCTCCGGATGCACCCACCGCACCAGCGCCTCCAGCCCCGCGACCTGCCCGTCGAAGCGGACCTTGGGCTGGTAGTGCAGCTCCACCTCACGCGCGTCCAGCGCCCTGCGCAGATCACCCAGCAGCCCGAGCCGGTCGGGGGTGTTGGAGTCGCGCTTGGACTCGTACGCCTCGACCCCCGTGCGGTCCCGCTTGGCCTGGTACATCGCCACGTCCGCCCGCCGCAGCAACCCTTCGGCGTCCACCGCGTGGTCCGGGAACACGGCGACTCCCGCGCTCGCCTCCAGGACGAGGGTGAGTCCGTCGAGGTCGAGCGGGGAGCTGAGGGCGGCGACGAGGCCGCGGGCGACACGGGTCGCGGAGGTCGTGGAGTCGGCGACGGGCAGTAAGACGGCGAACTCGTCACCGCCGAGCCGCGCGGCCTCCGCCCCGCGCGGCAACGCGGCTCTCAGCCGGTCGGCGATCTGCAGCAGCAGCCGGTCACCGGCACGGTGCCCGAGCGTGTCGTTGACCGACCGGAACCGGTCCAGGTCGATCAGCATCAGGGCGGCGCGCGCCCCGATCCGCTCGGCGTCGTCCAGCGCGGTCCAGATCCGTTCCAGCAGCCACTGCCGGTTGGGCAGCCCGGTCAGCGGATCGCGCAGCTGCTCCTCGGCCCGCGCGCGGGCTATCCACAGGGTGGAGTCGAGAGCGATCAACGGGATGGCGAAGAGCGGCAGCAGCACGGGTTTGGCGTCGGCGACGACACACACCAGGGGCGCTATGCCGAGGAGGGCGACGGCAACGAGGCCTTGCCGCACCAGGGCGGTACGGGCCACGGTGGGCAGCCCTTCGCGCGGGGTCTGCAGGTACCACAGCAGACCGCGGGTGACCGCGAGATGGACGGCGGCGACCAGCACCACCCCGGGGGCGGTGTAGAAGGTCCAGGTGTCCGGAGTCGACGGCGACTCGACGGACGGCACCGAGCCGAACGCGGCCAGCACCAGCGCCCCGGCGCCGATGCCGAGCAGATCCACCGCGCCGTGCAGCACGCCCTGCCGCCAGCGGCCCCGCCGGGCGATGCCGACCAGCACGACGACGGTGAGGCTGACCATCCCGGCCGGGACCCAGCCGTACAGCAGCAGCACGGCCAGCGTGAGCGCGGCTCCCGAACCGGTGCCTCCCCACCAACGCGACCGCCCCAGCATCACCAGATGCCCGACGATGATTCCGGTCAGCACGGCCAGGGACCAGCCGACGGTCCCGGACGGGAACAGCGCGTGTCCCCCGGTGAACGCCCGCAGGAACCCCGCGCCCAGCACGAACCCGGCCGCGGCGACGACGGCGGTGGGCAACGCGGGCCAGGACGGGTGCCGTTCAGTATCCGCCTCTGTCAGCGAACCGACCCTTGAACCGACCCCAGCACCGACCCCCGAACCGGACCGCCCACTACCGTGCCCGGCACCCGACCGCCCGACACCCGACCGCCCGACACCCGACCGCCCCGCACCCGACGACCCTGCGCCCGACCGCCCCGCACCCGACGACCCTGCGCCCGACGACCCTGCGCCCGACTGCCCCGCGCCGCGCGCGTCCGCGGTGCCCGCCCCGGTGCGCCCGCGCCCCTGCGCGCCCGGCTGCCCCGCGGGCCGCCCGTCCCCCCGGCCGCGCCGCCATGCGACCGCCATGCGGCGCAGGCGCAGCCGTGAGCCCGGGGCGGCGCTCTCGGTCGGTTCCATTCCCGTCCCTCTCACAGCCGGCGGTGCCCACGCCACGCGGCCCGATGCCCGACAACCCTCAGCGGCTCCGCGGTGGAAAGCCCCTCCCCGGACCCTTCACGGGTACGGGGTTGCCCCGACCGCAACTGGGCACGGCAGGCGCACATCTCAACAGTAGGCCGCAGAAGGCTTCCACGGGCACCGGTCGCCGACGGTTGCCCGAATGCGCCCCAGCCACCCGTATGCATCTGGTATGCGCCGATCGGGTGGGCTTCAACCGCTACTCCTCGGCCGAAAGAGCGACGTCGGCCGCGGCCTTCGGTCCGCGCTCCAGAAGGACGTGGAAACCGTCCTCGTTCAGAACCGGCACCTTCATCTGCATCGCCTTGTCATATTTTGACCCGGGATTGTCACCCACCACGACGAACGACGTCTTCTTGGACACCGATCCGGTCACCTTGGCCCCCTGGTTCTGGAGTGCCTCTTTCGCGCCATCGCGGGTGAAGTTCTCCAGGGTTCCGGTCACCACGACGGTGAGCCCTTCCAGCGGACGGGGCCCCTCGTCCTCCCCCGACCGCTCGTCCTCCATGCGGACACCGGCCGCTTTCCACTTACGGATGATCTCGCGGTGCCAGTCCTCGGCGAACCACTGCTTGAGCGAGGCGGCGATGGTCGGGCCGACCCCCTCGGTCCCCGCGAGCTCCTCCTCGGTGGCCTGCTCGATGCGGTCGACGGAGCGGAACTCACGGGCCAGTGCCTCTGCCGCGACCGGTCCGACATGACGGATCGACAGGCTGGTCAACACGCGGGCCAGCGGACGCTCCTTGGCCGCGGCGATGTTCGCCAGCATGGCGACCGCGTTCTTCTTCGGCTCGCCCTCCTGGTTGGCGAAGACGGTGGCGATCTTCTCCTCGCCGGTCTTCGGGTCCCGCTTGGGAAGCCCGCTGTCCTGGTCGAGGACGTACGCCTTGATGGGCAGCAGCTGCTCGACGGTGAGGTCGAAGAGGTCGCCCTCGTCCTTCAGCGGCGGCTCCTCGGGCTCGAGCGGCCCGGTCAGCGCCGCCGCCGCGACATAGCCGAAGTGCTCGATGTCCAGCGCCTTGCGTCCGGCGAGGTAGAACAGCCGTTCCCGCAACTGGGCGGGACAGGTCCGGGCGTTCGGGCAGCGCAGGTCGACGTCGCCCTCCTTCATCGCCTTCAGCGGCGTACCGCACTCGGGACACTCGGAGGGCATCACGAACTCTCGCTCGCTGCCGTCCCGCAGGTCGGCGACCGGCCCGAGGATCTCGGGGATCACGTCACCGGCCTTGCGCAGCACCACGGTGTCACCGATGAGCACGCCCTTGGCCTTGACCACGTCCTGGTTGTGCAGGGTGGCGAACTCGACCTCGGAGCCGGCCACCGTCACCGGCTCGACCTGCGCGTACGGCGTGACCCGGCCCGTACGGCCGACACCCACCCGGATGTTGACCAGCTTGGTGTTGACCTCCTCCGGCGCGTACTTGTACGCGATGGCCCAGCGCGGAGCGCGTGAGGTGCTGCCGAGGCGGCCCTGCAGCGGGATCTCGTCGAGCTTGACGACGACGCCGTCGATCTCGTGCGCCACGGAGTGCCGGTTCTCGCCGTAGTGCGCGATGAACTCCCGTACGCCGGCGAGGTCGTCGACCACCCTGTTGTGCCCGGAGGTGGGCAGGCCCCAGGTCTTGAGCAGGTCGTAGCCCTGGGACAGGCGGGTCATGCCCTGGTAGCCCTCCAGGACGCCGATGCCGTGCACCACCATGTGCAGCGGGCGGGTCGCGGTGACCCGCGGGTCCTTCTGGCGCAGCGAACCGGCCGCCGCGTTGCGCGGGTTGGCGAACGGCTTGTCGCCGGCCGCGTTCAGCCGCGCGTTGAGCTGCTGGAACTTCTCCATCGGGAAGTAGACCTCGCCGCGGATCTCCACGAGGTCGGGCACCTTGTCGCCCTTCAGCCGGTCCGGGATCTCGGCGATGGTCCGGACGTTGGGCGTGATGTCCTCGCCGGTGCGGCCGTCGCCGCGGGTGGCCGCGCGGACCAGCCGACCCCGCTCGTAGGTGAGGTTGACGGCGAGACCGTCGACCTTCAGCTCGCACAGGAAGTGGAACTTCTGCTCCCCCAGCTCCTTGTGGATGCGCTCGACCCAGGCGGCGAGGTCCTCGTCGTTGAAGGTGTTGTCGAGGGAGAGCATGCGCGAGACGTGCTGCACGGAGGTGAACTCCGTCTCGTACGCCCCCGCGACCTTCTGGGTCGGCGAGTCCGGGGTGCGCAGCTCCGGATACTCCTCCTCCAGCGCCTGAAGCTCGCGCAGCAGCCGGTCGAAGTCGGCGTCGCTGACGACGGGGGCGTCGTTCACGTAGTACCGGAAGCGGTGCTCCTCGATCTGCTCAGCGAGCCTGGCGTGCTTCTCCCGTGCCTCGGCGGGAACGCTCGTCGTCTCCGCTTGCTTGTCGCCGGCCACCGTGTGTCCTCCCGTTACTCTGGGTTGTCCGCGAGGGATCTCGCCGCCCGGACGCAGTGTGCGTAGGCCGTACGCGCGTACTCGGGGGAAGCCCCCGCGAGCCCGCACGCCGGGGTGATCGTGACCGCCTCCGGGAGAAGTCCCGGCCGCAGCCCCAGCCTGCGCCAGAGCGTCCTGACACCCATGACGCTACCGCCCGGGTCCGACAACGGGCCGTCCGTGCCCGGGACGACACCGGCGAGCAACCGGGTTCCGCTCTCCACCGCTTCCCCGATCGCCTCGTCGTCACGCTCGGTGAGAAGCGAGAAGTCGAAGGAGACCCCGGTCACGCCCGCCCGGCGCAGCAGGGCGAACGGGACGTCCGGTGCGCACGAGTGGACCACGACGGGCCCGTCACCGTGAACCCCGATGACGTCCCGCAGTGCGGCCTCGACGATCTGCCGGTCCACCGCGCGGTGGGTGCGGTAGCCGCTCGCCGTCCGCACGTGTCCGCGCAGAACGGCGGTGAGGGACGGTTCGTCGAGTTGCAGGACGAGCCGGGCGCCGGGGACGCGCCGCCGCACCTCGTCGAGGTGGAGGCGGAGTCCTTCGGCGAGTGAGGAGGCGAGGTCGCGGCAGGCGCCGGGGTCGGAGAGGGCGGCCTCGCCGTTCCTCAGCTCCAGGGCCGCGGCGAGCGTCCACGGGCCGACGGCCTGGACCTTCAGCGGGCCCTGGTACTCCTGCGTGAACTCCTCCAGGGCGTCGAGGTCCTCGCCGAGCCAGGAGCGGGCGCGCCTGGTGTCGCGGCCCGGGCGGTCGCCGATGCGCCAGCCGCTGGGCTCGACGCGGGCGTACAGCTCCACGAGCATGCCTGCGGTTCGGCCGATCATGTCCGCGCCGGGGCCGCGGGCGGGGAGTTCGGGGAGGTGCGGGAAGTCCTCGAAGCTGCCGGTGACGGTTCTCGCGGCTTCTCGGGCGTCCGTGCCGGGCAAGGAGCCGATGCCCGTCGCGGGGGCGAAGCTGAACTGGCTGTTTTCGCTCACCCGTAGAGCGTACGTATGTTTTTCGCCCCGCCGCCCCTACCCGTCCCGTCCCGTCCCGTCCCGTCCCGTCCCCGGGGGCGCTGCCCCCAGACCTCCGCTCCTCAAACGCCGGAGGGGCTGGATCGTGCCGGACGGGCCGGTGTCACCGACCCGGTCGCACCGTCAGGTCGTTGATCTCCGCGTCCCTCGGGAGGTCCAGGGCTGTCAGGATCGTCGTGGCGACCGACTCCGGGTCGATCCACTTGCCCGGGTCGTACTCCTTGCCCTCCTGCCGGTGGACCTTGGCCTGCATGGGGCTGGCCGTGCGGCCGGGGTAGACCGAGGTCACCCTGACGCCGGCCGCGTGCTCCTCGTGGCGCAGGGAGTCGGCGAGGGCCTTGAGGCCGTGCTTGGAGGCCGCGTAGGCGGACCAGTCGGCGTGGGCGTTCAGACCGGCGCCGGAGTTGACGAAGATCACGTGGCCCCGGCTCGCGCGGAGCTGGGGCAGGAAGTGGCGGGTGAGCTCGGCGGGCGCGACGAGGTTGACGTTGAGCTGGTGCCGCCAGGTCTTCGGGGTCAGCTCGCCCACGGGTCCGAGCTCGACGACACCGGCGATGTGGAGCAGGGAGTCCACGTGCTCGGGGAGCGACTGGTGGGAGAAGGCCCAGCTGAGCCGGTCGGGGTCGGCGAGGTCGCCGACGAGGGTGCGGGCACCGGGGAACTCGGCCGCGAGTTCCTTCGCCCGGCCCGCGTCGCGCGCGTGCAGCACGAGTTCGTCCCCGCGCGCGTGCAGA
This sequence comes from Streptomyces malachitofuscus, assembly GCF_055571035.1. Lineage (NCBI taxonomy): Bacteria > Bacillati > Actinomycetota > Actinomycetes > Kitasatosporales > Streptomycetaceae > Streptomyces > Streptomyces malachitofuscus. The sequence continues at coordinate 263,239 of NZ_JBVIGA010000008.1, forward strand.
CGGCGGGCGACCGCCGCGCCGATGCCGGAGCCCGCTCCGGTGATCACATGTGTAGCCATGTCCGCCATGCTCGCATCACCGGGCGTTCATTCCACGCCCAGGCTCTCCTCCAGGTACGCGAGCGCGCCCACCGGCTCCTCGGCGAAGAACACCAGGTCGGTGAGCGGGCGGGGCAGGAAGCCCTCGTCCTCCATGCGGCGGAACTGCTCCTTGAGGCCGTCGTAGAAGCCGGCGGTGTTGAGCAGCACCACGGGCTTCTCGGTGCGGCCGTGCTTCTTCAACTCGAGGATCTCGGTCGCCTCGTCGAGGGTGCCGGTGCCGCCCACCATGACGACGACGGCGTCCGCCTCCTCCAGCAGCAGGCGCTTGCTCCCCCACTGCCTCAAAGGCGTGGGGGGACCCCCATGGCGAGGTCCTTGGCGATCACCATCCGGTCGACTCCGGGGCGCGCCTTCGCCGCGAGGAACTCCACGGAGACGCCGACGAGCCGGCCGCCCGCCTCTTCCACACCGTCGGCGACGACCTTCATCAGACCGACGTCGGAGCCGCCCCACACGAGGGTGTGCCCGCCCTTGCCGAGCAGCCGCGCGAACTCCCGCGCGGGGCCGGTGTAGCGGTCGTCGAGGTCGGCGGCGGAGAGGAAGACGCAGATGTTCACGGACCCACAGTACGGGCCCTGTCGGACACCGCGGTGAGCCGCATCTTCGACTGCCGGTGCGGCAGTTCCTCCCAGTCCTTCATGAACTCGGCGGCAAGGCCGTACCGGGCGGCCAGTTCCGCCAGCGTCTCGGTGCGGTAGTAGAAGTCCTCGTGCAGCACCTGGTGCTCCTCGCCCTCCGTGCGGTCGAAGGTGAAGTCGAAGAACCCGCCGGGCGCCAGCACCCTGCCGACGTGCGCGAAGCATTCCTCGATGACGTGCAGGGGCGAGTGCGAGAAGACGCTGTGCGCGTGGACGACGTCGAAGTGGCCGTCGGGCAGGAAGGCGAAGGTGAGGTCGTTCGCGAGGGTCAGGTGGGGCAGTTTGGCCTGGAGCCCCTCCCGTACGAGGGTGTCCTGGGCGGCGAGCAGGATGTGCGGTGAGATGTCGATGCCGTAGTAGTGGCCCGGTTCCAGGTGGTCGATGAACAGCCGGCCCGCGCGGAGGTTGCCGCAGCCGATCTCCAGCATGCGGTGGTGCGGCCGGAGGCCGTGTTGCAGCAGGTAGTCGAACTGCATCCGGCCGATGCGCGCCCATTGCTCGCGCGAGGGGTTGTGGCCCACCGCCGCCTCGGCGCTGCGGGCCGCGTCGGAGGCCATCACCGCGCGGTAGTACGCGATGTGGTCGCGGTGCCGCAGCCGCAGCCAGGCGTCGCGCAGGGCGCGCCGCGCGTGGGCGGGGACGCGGCGCGGATGGCCCAGGGCGTAACGGGCGCGGTGGGCGAGGGTCCCCCGGTTCCTGCGGGTGTCCTTGGCTCCCATGGCGCCTCCTCGGGAAGAACTCCGCTACAGCGTGCGCTGTAACCGCCGAGTCGGCTACCTGGAGGGAGCGATCGTGACCAGAGGTCATCGCATCACCGTCGAACCGAGTGAACGGCATGTGCGCGTGGTGCACGGCGGGCAGGTCCTGGCGGAGAGCGACCGGGCGGTCGTCCTGCACGAGACGGGCTGTCCCCCGCGGTACTACATCCCGCCGGAGGACGTGCGGCTCGACCTGCTGACGCCGTCGGACACGCGCACCCACTGCCCGTTCAAGGGCGACGCCTCCTACTGGTCACTGCCGGACGCCGCGGATCTGGCCTGGGCGTACCCGGAGCCGAAGGCGGACGTGGCCGCGATCAAGGGCCACCTCTGCTTCTACGAGGTGGAGGCCGGCTGATCGCGTAGAAGGGTTGCGATCGGCGGACGCGCCGCCCGCCTCCCCGACGAAGTTCGCGCCGTGCGGCAGTCTGGTGTGACATGGACAAGAACATCACTTCGCGCGACGGCACTCCCCTGGCGTACGAGAGCGCCGGGCGGGGTTCCGCGATCGTCCTCGTCAGCGGGGCGATGTCGACGGGCGCCACGGTGGCACCGCTGGCGGCTCCCCTGTCGGAGCGGTTCCGGGTGGTCGTCTACGACCGCCGGGGCCGGGGCGCGAGCGGCGACACGGCGCCGTACACGGTCGAGCGCGAGGTCGAGGACCTGGCGGCGCTGATCGAGGCGGTGGGCGGCGAGGCGGCGCTGTACGGCGTCTCCTCGGGCGGTGCGCTGGCCCTCCGGGCCGCGGCGAGCGGCCTGCCGGTGCGCCATGTCGCCGTGTACGAGACGCCGTACGCGATGTCGGAGGAGGATCTCGCGGAGCGCGCGCGGTACACCGAGCAGCTGACGGCGGCGCTCGAGGAGGGGCGGCGCGGGGATGCGGTGGAGTTGTTCCTGCGGCTGACCGGGCTGGGCGAGGCGGTCATCCAGGGTGCGCGCCAGTCCCCCATGTGGGCCGGGATGGAGTCGATGGCGCCCAGCCTCGCCCACGACGACGCCGTGATGGGCGACGGGAGCGTGCCGCGGGAGCTGCTGGCGTCGATCGGTGTGCCGGTGCTGTCGATCGCGGGGGACGCGAGCCCGGCGTGGATGCGCGAGGCCGCGCGGGCGATCGCCGAGTCGGTCCCCCGGGGCACGTACCGCACCCTGGAGGGTCAGACCCACATGGTCGAGCCGGACGTCCTGGCGCCGGTTCTGGCGGAGTTCTTCGCGCGGTGAGCGGGCGGCCGCCGCGCGGCCTGCCGCGCCTCGTTGCGGGTCTGTGGGTCGCCGGGGACGGTGGCGACGAGGCTGCCGCGTGCGGCCCGGCGGCCGGGACGCTCAGGCCACGTCCGCCGTGGCCCGCACCGTCGACGCGATCGTCGCCGAGCCGACCACGCGGGTGCCGTCGTACAGCACGATCGCCTGGCCGGGGGCGACACCGCGCACGGGCTCGGTGAAACGGACCCGCAGTTCGCCGTCGACGAGGTCCGCCGTCACCTCGGTCTCGCCGCCGTGGGCGCGCAGCTGGGCGGTGTAGGTGCCGGGGCCGGACGGGGCGGTGCCGCACCAGCGGGGCTTGATCGCGGTCAGGGCCGTGACGTCCAGGGCGGCCGCGGGGCCGACCGTGACGGTGTTGGTCACCGGGGAGATGTCGAGTACGTAGCGGGGCTTGCCGTCGGGGGCGGGGGTGCCGATCCGCAGTCCCTTGCGCTGGCCGATGGTGAAGCCGTACGCGCCCTCGTGGGTGCCGACCTTGGTGCCGGACTCGTCGACGATGTCGCCCTCGGCCCTGCCGAGACGGTTCGCGAGGAAGCCCTGGGTGTCGCCGTCGGCGATGAAGCAGATGTCGTGCGAGTCGGGCTTCTTGGCCACGGCCAGTCCGCGCCGCTCGGCCTCCGCGCGGATCTCCTCCTTGGTGGTGGCCGTGTCGCCCAGCGGGAACATGGCGTGGGCGAGCTGGCGGTCGTCGAGCACGCCGAGCACGTACGACTGGTCCTTGGCCATGTCGGAGGCGCGGTGCAGTTCGCGGGTGCCGTCCTCGCGCAGGATCACCTTGGCGTAGTGGCCGGTGCAGACCGCGTCGAAGCCGAGCGCGAGCGCCTTGTCGAGCAGCGCGGCGAACTTGATCTTCTCGTTGCAGCGCAGGCAGGGGTTGGGGGTGCGGCCGGCCTCGTACTCGGCGACGAAGTCCTCCACGACGTCCTCGCGGAAGCGGTCGGCGAGGTCCCAGACGTAGAAGGGGATGCCGATGACGTCGGCGGCGCGGCGGGCGTCGCGCGAGTCCTCGATGGTGCAACAGCCCCGCGCTCCGGTACGGAACGACTGCGGGTTCGCGGACAGGGCGAGGTGGACGCCGGTCACGTCGTGGCCCGCTTCGGCCGCACGGGCGGCGGCGACGGCGGAGTCGACTCCGCCGGACATGGCGGCCAGGACGCGGAGGGGGCGGAAGGGCTGCGGGGTGTCAGTCATAACCCCTCCAGGGTACGGGGGCGCGGGAACCACGGCCGCCGAGTATCCGTTCACGATCACATGGGGGAGAACAGGGCTTCCGAGGACGGGGACCGGCGCATCGGGCGGCGGGCCCTGATCGTGGGCGGGGCCGCGGCCGCTGCGGGCACGGCGGTGCTGGCGCGGGACGAGCTGGCGCGCCTGTGGTGGCGCATGCCCGGTGTGGAGAAGCCGCGCAAGGAGGGCGTGGTGGACTACGCGGGGGCCCGCTGGGTGGCGGCCTCGGACGCCAACTGGCGGCGTGCGGACCGGCCGGACGACTACGGCATCGACATGGTGGTCGTGCATGTCACCCAGGGCAGCTTCGACAGCGCGGTGCAGGCGTTCCAGGACCCGGGGCACAAGGCGTCGACGCACTACATAGTGGGCCAGGACGGCCGGGTCACGCAGATGATCCGTGAGCTGGACGTGGCGTACCACGCGGGGAACCGCGACTACAACGAGCGCAGTGTCGGCATCGAGCACGAGGGGTTCGTGGAGCGGCCGGAGGACTTCACCGACGAGATGTACGAGGCCTCGGCCCGTCTCACGGCGCGCATATGCGCCCGCTACGGCGTCCCGGTCGACCGGGAGCACATCATCGGCCATGTCGAGGTGCCGGGCACGGACCACACGGACCCGGGCCCCCACTGGGACTGGGACCGCTATCTGAAGCTGGTCCGCCGCGCCGGCACGTCGGGGGCGTGAGCGGGCGTCCCGGCCGGGGGCACCGGCGGGGGGCCGTCGCTCACCGGCTCGTCACTGCTGCCGCGTGTCCTCGCGAACTCCTCCCGGGAGGGCAGCAGGGCAGTGATCATCTGCCAGACCTCCTTGGCGTCGACGCGGACCAGCTTGAGCGGACCGGCGGCGTCGGCCTGGCCGGGCAGGATCGGTTCGGCGGGCAGCTCACGGTGCCAGTAGCCGAGGGGCCCGCAGTCCCACACGGCGCATCCGCGTACCTGCGTGGCCGGGGTTCCCTCGTCGTGGCCCTGCCACGCGGCAGTCATCCGCCAGCCGGAACGCAGGCCGGCGATCAGCTTGGCGAGGGTGCCGAGCTGTGACTTCCTGGTGAGCCCGGCCGCCCTCAGCGCCTCGGTGATCCGGTCGAGGCCCTCCTGCGCGGTCAGTCCGCGCAGGCCGTCCAGGGTGCCGAGCCCCGCGTCGAGGACGGCCGTGGTGGTCTCGACCACGGGCGTGGCCACGTGCTCGGTGTCCTCCGCCTGGAGGTTGACCATCCGCGCCAGCGCCCAGACGAGCATGCTCGGCTCGAGGCGGACGTACTCGGACTCCTCCGAGCCCGGCCAGGACTCGTGGGAGTAGACGTGGCCGTCGCCGATGGTGACGCCGTGGTGGAGGGTGCCGTGCTCGCCCAGCGCCTCCACGTGGACGACGACGGCGGGCGCGCGCAGGGTGCTGACCAGCGGACTCAGCAAAAGGTCGAGGTTTCCCTACGGTCGGTGAGGCCGGCCTCGCCCAGTGCGCGGTCGGCCTCGGCCAGCTCGGGGGGCACCTCCTCCCCTGCGGTGCGGTGGCCGAGGACGGCCAGGTGGCTCTCGGCGAGCCGGAACCGGCCGCGGGTGCTGTCGTACGAGGGCATTCCGTGTCGCTTTCGGCAGCGGGAGGGAGCGGGGGCGAGGGTGCGGGAGGCGGACGAGGCCGGGAGGGACCAGGTCACTGGAAGATCTCCAGCCAGTCCAGCGACCTGTGGAAGAAGGCGCGGACGGCACCGCCCCGGGTGAGGTTGCGGGTGTTGACCCCGACCATCACGACGGCCAGCGCGAGGTCGGTGGCGTCGGCCGGACCGAGGACGGTGAGGGTGGCCTTCTTCCGCGCGCCGCCGCCCTGTCGGCCGGTGCGGATCTCGACGCCGCTGCGGATCAGGGCGCGGTCGCGGTGCCGTCGGCCGGTCGCGAGATAGCGGTACTCCCGCCCGGCGACCTGCATGCGCAGGGCCCGCCCGGATCTGGTCTGGGCCCAGCGGTTGCGCTTGAGGCGGATCCCGGCTCCGCCGACGCTGAGCTGCGCCAGGTGGAGGGAGGGTTTGCGGCCGCGGGCCCAGCCGTTGAAGGTGGTCGCGGGGACGGTGTCGCCGCTGACCTCGGTGGTGTAGCGGTCGCCGTGCCGCTTCGCCGGGTAGACCAGCTCGATCCGTCCGAACTCCCCCGCCGTGCCGCGGTAGCCGAAGGTCCAGGTGGTCCGGTGCCCGGAGCGGTCCTCCCAGCGGTCGAGCGTGTAGGTGTGCTGCTGCATGGTTCCTTCCCCTCGCGCCGTCCGGCGCGGATGTGACCCGGCGTCAGTCGAACGGGTTGAGGGCGCTGCCGAGTCTCTTCGCGCCGTCGGAGATGGCCTCGCCGGCCTCTTCGGCCCTGTCGCCGACCCAGTCCGCGGCCTTCTCCGCGCCCTCCGCGATCTTGTCCGCGTTGTCCCGGATCAGGGTGCCCGCATAGACGACGCCGGTGCCGACGGCGAGGCCGACGGTGACCGGATTGGGGGCGATCATGGCGGCGGTGAGCGAGGCGTTGAAGGCCGTACCGGTCCAGTGGGAGAATCCCAATGACATTGTCAAGCGGGGGCGGTGACGTCCCGTGAGGGCGTCATGCCGCTGCGGCACTGGTCCTGGGCATGGCTGTCTCGA